>CANQVN010000023.1 GCA_947627315.1 uncultured Clostridia bacterium
GCGATGCTCTTCGCAACAGAGGTTTTTCCGACCCCGGGAGGACCGACAAGGCAGAGTATCTGCCCTCTTGCCCCGCAGAGCGAACGAACCGCAAGATGCTCAAGCACCAGCTTTTTGACCTTTTCCAGTCCGTAATGGTCTTCGTTGAGTATCTGCTCCGCCTTTGCAAGGTCGGTATTAAGCTCTGTTTTCACGCCAACCGGCATATCCAGCACGGTATCAAGATACGTTTCGATAACCGAGCCCTCGTGCGACATCGACGGCATTTTAGCAAGCTTGTCAAGCTCCTTATACAGCTTTTCCTTGACCTCGTCGGAAGCGTTCAGCGACTCTATCCTGCTTGAATACTCGCCCAGTGAGTCGTCGTACTGCTCCTCCTCGCCAAGCTCGGCGCGGATGGCGCGGAGCTGCTCTTTGAGATAGTATTCGCGCTGGTTGCTGTCTATCTGGTCTTTAACGCGGTGGGCTATCTCCCGCTCCATTTTAAGCACCTCGACCTCAGAACTAAGAAAGTCGATAAGCTGAGATGCGCGCTTATACGGGTCAATCTGTTCAAGAAGCGCCTGTTTTTGCTCGAAATTGATAAATGTCGCGCCCGTAATGATATCGGACAGAACGCCGAGATCATTTTCGGAAAGGACTGAGGCATAGACGTCCTCCGCGGGCTTGGGGGCATACTCGCTGTATTGCTCGAAAAGATCCTGGAGAATACGAAGCGACGCCTTATGCTCCACCGTCGTCACCGCGCCCTCCGGCGTGTCAAGCCGCATAACGTATGCGCTGAGATGATCCTGCTCCTTATATATACGCATAATATGGACGCGGGCTATCCCCTTTACCAGCACGCGCATATTTTCCTCGCTGACCTTTATCACCTGCTTGATTCTGACAAGCGTGCCGATACTGAAAATGTTATCCGACGTCGGCTCCTCCTGCGTGATATCCTTTTGCGAGGACAATATCATCGCGCGTCCGGTGCGCATAGCCGACTCTATGGCGCTCATCGAGCTTGCCCTGCCCACGTCGAAGCTGACCTGAGAGCCGGGCATAACGACAAGCCCTCTCGTTGCGAGAAGCCCGTAAACCTTGAGCGGGTTTTTGTTCTCGTATATTTCAATATTGTTTTCCGACATTAAAATTCCTCATTTACATTGGTCTTTGCAGTACATACTGCGTCGTATACATTATAATATATCGGACGTGATAAATCAATGTATTTTTATTACATTCGGGCAGCAAAAACGGCGCACCTTCCGGTGCGCCGTTTTTTGTTTGCATAATATCAGAGAGTGCCGAAGCGGCTTCTCTTAACGTATGTTGTGTGCAGAGCCTCGTGAGCCTTATGGCTGCCGGGCTTTTCAAAATACTCGTCATACGCCTCTTTAAGCACAGGGTTTTCGTGCGACTTTCTGAGCGGCATATTCTTGTCGATATTGTAAAGAACCGACGCGCGCTTTGCCCTGATATCCTCAAAGTTGCGCACGGACGCGGGCTGGATGGGCTGACCGCCGCCGTTGATACATCCGCCGGGACACGCCATAACCTCGATAAAGTGGTAATCCGCCTTGCCCTCGCGAACCTTTTTCATAAGCTCCTTGGCGTTTGCAAGACCGGAGACGACCGCAACCTTAACGGTAAGTCCGCCAACGGTGTAGGACGCTTCCTTCATACCTTCCATACCGCGAACCTCGGTAAACTCAAGGTTTTCAAGCGGCTTGCCCGTTATCGTTTCAACGGCGGTTCTGAGCGCTGCCTCCATAACGCCGCCTGTCGCGCCGAATATAGTACCGGCGCCTGTCGACGCGCCGAGCGGCATATCAAACTTCTCGTCCGCAAGCTCGTTGAAGCTGATGCCCGCACGCTTTATCATCCGCGCAAGCTCGCGGGTGGTGATAACCGCGTCTATATCGGGCATACCTGCCGCCGCCTCGTTGTCCCTGCCCATCTCAAACTTTTTGGCAGTGCAAGGCATGGCGGAAACGACAAAGATGTCCTTGGGGTTGATGCCTTTTTTCTGCGCATACCACGTCTTTGCAAGCGCGCCGAACATCTGCTGGGGCGACTTGCAGGTCGAAAGATTGTCAAGCAAATCGGGGAAATTGTACTCGCAGAACTTTATCCAGCCGGGAGAGCAGGAGGTAATCATCGGCAGCTTGCCGCCGTTTTGTATTCTCTCCACAAGCTCGTTTGCCTCTTCGATTATCGTAAGATCCGCCGCGATATCGGTATCGTACACACCGTCAAACCCGAGACGGCGCAGCGCGGCGACCATTTTACCCTCGCAGTCTGTCCCTATCGGGTTGCCAAACTCCTCGCCTATCGCTGTACGCACGGCGGGCGCGGTCTGAACTATAACATGCTTGCTGTCGTCGGTAAGAGCCGCCCAAACAGCCTCGGTGCTGTCCTTTTCGGAGAGAGCGCCGGTCGGGCAGTTGACAATGCACTGACCGCAGGAGACGCAGGACGTCTCATCGAGCAGAGCCTCGAACGGCGAGCCTATATGCGTGGCAAAGCCGCGCTCGTTTGAGCCGATAACAGAAACAGCCTGGTTTTTCTCGCAGACTGCGACGCAGCGGCGGCAGAGGATACATTTGGAATTATCACGGTACATATGAGCGGCAGACGCGTCTATCTCCGACTCGGTCTTCGCGCCGTCATACTTGCCGTCGTTTTCGACGCCGTACTCGTTGCAGAGAGCCTGAAGCTCACAGCTTCCGCTTCTGACACAGGAAAGGCATCTGCGGTTATGGTTTGAAAGCAGCAGCTCTAATGTCATTCTGCGCGCTTTCATAACTCTGGGAGAGGCGGTGAAAACCTCCATACCCTCGTTTACAGGATAGACGCAGGCGGCAACGAGCGAACGCGCGCCCTTAACCTCGACCACGCAGATGCGGCAGGCGCCTATCTCGTTTATCTCTTTAAGATAGCAAAGAGTAGGGATATTTATATTCGCCGCCTTCGCTGCCTGAAGGATTGTAGAGCCCGCAGGAACGGATACGTCGATATTGTTAATTTTAAGATTGACCATATTCATTTATTTTAAGCTCCTTACTCTTTAATTATCGCGTTGAATTTGCAGCCTGCCATGCAGACGCCGCACTTGATGCATTTGGCGGGGTCTATCGTGTGCTTTTCCTTGACAGCGCCCGAAATCGCGCCGACAGGACACTTTCTGGCGCAGAGGGTGCAGCCCTTGCACGCATCTGTAATCTTATACTGCATAAGTGACTTGCAGACGCCCGCGGGGCATTTCTTATCGACAACGTGCGCGATATACTCGTCTTTGAAATATCTCAGAGTGGAAAGTATCGGGTTGGGCGCGGTCTGTCCCAGACCGCAGAGCGCGTTGTCCTTGATGTAGTAGCAAAGCTCCTCCAAATCGTCAAGATCCTGCATGGTGGCTTTGCCCTCGGTTATCTTTTCAAGATATTCGAGCAGCCGCTTTGTACCGATACGGCAGGGCGTACACTTACCGCAGGACTCATCGACGGTAAACTCAAGGAAGAACTTGGCTATATCAACCATACAGTTGTCCTCGTCCATAACGATAAGACCGCCTGAGCCCATCATAGAGCCGATTGCCGCAAGCGAATCATAGTCGATAGGCGTGTCGATAAGCGACGCGGGTATGCAGCCGCCGGACGGACCGCCGGTTTGCGCCGCCTTGAACTTTTTGCCGTTCGGTATACCGCCGCCGATATCCTCGATAATCTCACGCAGAGTGGTACCCATCGGTATCTCGACAAGACCGGTGTTTACAATCTTGCCGCCCAGCGCGAACACCTTTGTACCCTTGGACTTCTCGGTACCCATGCTTGCAAACCAATCCGCGCCCTTTAAGATAATCTGCGGGATGTTGGCATATGTCTCGACGTTGTTGTTCATCGTCGGGATGCTGAAAATACCCTTGTCCGACGGGAAAGGCGGACGGGGGCGCGGCTCGCCGCGGTTGCCCTCGATAGAGGTCATAAGCGCGGTCTCCTCGCCGCAGACAAAAGCGCCTGCGCCGAGACGTATCTCGATATCAAAGCTGAAATCCGTGCCGAATATATTTTCGCCCAAAAGACCGTATTCCTTCGCCTGATTTATAGCGATTTGGAGTCTGCGGACGGCTATCGGGTACTCCGCCCTGATGTAGACAAAGCCCTTGCACGCGCCGACGGCATACGCCGCGATGGACATCGCCTCGATTATCGCGTGGGGGTCGCCCTCAAGCACAGAGCGGTCCATAAACGCGCCGGGGTCGCCCTCGTCGGCGTTACAGCAGACATATTTTATCTTCGACTTGTTTCTGGACGCCAAATCCCATTTAAGACCTGTCGGGAAGCCCGCGCCGCCTCTGCCGCGCAGACCGCTGTCCTTGATGCACTGGATAACTTCGGCGGGGGTCATCTCGGTAAGCACCTTGCCGAGCGCCTCATAACCGTCGTAGGCTATGTACTCGTCGATATTTTCGGGGTTGATAACGCCGCAGTTTCTCAGCGCGACTCGCTTTTGCTTTTTATAGAAATCGGTGTCGCTGAGCGAGTCGTGTTCAATTCCCTTTTCATCGGTTGTGTCGGTATACAGATATTTTTTAACGACACGACCCTTGATAATATGCTCGGAGACTATCTCCGGTATCATCTCGGGCGCGACACGGCTGTAAAAAGCGCCTTCGGGATAAACTATCATTATCGGTCCCAACGCGCACAGACCGAAGCAGCCTGTCATAACGACCTTGACTTCATCCTGAAGATTGTTGTTTGCAAGCTCGGTGTTAAGCGCCTCGATAACCTTTTGGCTGCCGGAGGAAGTACATCCAGTACCGCCGCAAACCAGTATGTGGTTTCTTATCATTTTTTACTCCATTCTGCCGCTTTTTCGGCAACTTTTTTATGAATTTATCAGTCTGCGTTGGCTATCGTATATTCGTCGACAACCTTGTTGTTTACAAGATGCTCATGCACGACCTTGGCAACCTTGTCCGCGTTCATCTTGACGTAGGTCGTTTTTTCTCCGGTCGGAGTTATAACCTCGACAATAGGCTCCAAACGGCAGACGCCGATACAGCCTGTCTGCGTGACAAGCACGTTTTTAAGTCCTCTGTTTTGAACTTCCTCAATGAACTTATTGAGAACCGGACGCGCACCCGCCGCGATGCCGCAGGTCGCCATACCGACGACGACTCTTGTAACGCTGTCCTCATCTTCAACGCCGCGAAGCTGGACGCTGTTCTGCATTTTGGCTTTGATTGCTCTGAGTTCCTCTAAGCTTTTCATTATATTTTACCTCCATCTATACTCTCTAAATTTTCGTTGATATACTCCGTAAGCCACATGAGCACCTCCGGCTCACTGACCGATACGCCGCCGAGCATCTCTTTCACATCATCGGTGTCCAGCGTGAAAGCGCCGCTGTCCGTTTCGTGGGTATAGACATAGCGTATCTCGGGCGCGGCGGATATGAGCGACGTGACAGTCGACGTTATATCCCCTATCGGCGGGCGGTCGAGATGGGAAAGACGGCAGACGGCGCGCAGACTTGTACCCTCTCCCTCTTTCGAGCTTATGTCAAAGCTCCCCTCCGTGTCCAGCGTGAGCTGGCGCAGCAGCGGAATGCCGAGCCCCACCTTTCGGGTGGTGCGGGTGGTGAAAAACGGATCGGTCACGCTGTCCAGCGTCTTTTGTGACATACCGCAGCCGTTATCCTTTATCGTTATGCCGACAGTATCGTTTTTAACGCTTTCGGAGACCGAAATGTCAATCCTGTCCGCGCCCGCTTTGACCGAGTTTTGAGCTATGTCGAGTATGTTCAGCGACAGCTCTTTCATTTATTTATTTACATATTTTGCGAGTATATCGGGTATCTCGTTTACCGTAAGTCTGCCGAACACCTCGTCATTTATCGTCATAACGGGGGCAAGACCGCACGCGCCGATGCAGCGCGTCGCATCGAGCGAAAACTTACCGTCGGGTGAGCATTCTCCTACCTCGACGCCGATTATCTCTTTTATCTTATCGAGTATTCCACCCGAACCTTTCACGTAGCAGGCGGTGCCGAGGCAGACGGCTATCTGATACTCGCCCTTGGGAGCAAGAGAAAACTGCGCGTAAAACGTCACGACGCCGTAGATATGCTCAAGCGATATATCCAGCTCCTCCGATATGATTTTCTGGACCTCTATCGGCAGATAACCGTAGATTTCCTGAGCGCCCTGAAGCACGGGCATAAGCGGACCGTCGACATTTCTGTACTTGTCGATAAGCTCGCGCAGCTGAGCTTCCTGCTCTTTTGTTCCCCTGAAAGGAACAGTGGATTTTTTACTCATTTTTATCCTCCTTAGTGTTTTGAGATAAATTCACACTTCATCCATGATAAATGATAACATATAATCTCTGTGATTTCTACACTTTTTCGCAAATTTTTTTCGTTTTTAAACGGTAAAGCAGACAGTTTATGCTACGCCGCATAAAAAACATATGCGGCGTGTCCGAAATTTAGGACAAATTAAATAAGGGCGGAAATCAATTTCCGCCCAAAAAACGCAATATTTCACGCGGAGACGGTTTGTTTTCCGCCTCGATAAAGTTTTTGCCGCCCGCCTCGGCAATATCATAGAGATAGTGCGCGTCGCTGTCGTGAACGTACACGCAGTTAAGCCCTTTTAAGGAAAACTGCGTTTTTTCATAGCCGTCCGGCGCGTTTTTCGACAGCTCATAGGCGTGAAAACCGAGACTTTCGTCCGTCATACCCAGCACCGATATCAGGCTTTTGGTGTCCTTGTCGATATGCGCCGGCACGGCGACGCCGCCGTATTTTTTCACAAGCGGGGCAATCTCGTTTACCGTTATCGTCGTCGCGTTTATCAAAAAGCGCGGGTCGGTATCGACCTCGTTATCCTCGGTATCAAAAATCTGCTGTCTGCCGAAAATTTCCTCGTTGTTTTTAACAGGCGGGAGAGCGGGCAGGACAGCTTCCCTGTCAAACCGCTCGGCGGCGTCGGCATTTTCAAACAGGCAGAGAATGTGTATCTCCTCCGCCGTTTCAAGCTCCATTCCGGGCAGAAAAACAAGCCCCGCCCGGGCGGCAAGCTCTGCCGTCACGCGGACGTTTTTGCAGCAGTTATGGTCAGACAGCGCAATGATATCAAGCCCGTTCAGCATCGCCATATTGACAATGTTGTTCGGGGTCATATCGTCGTCGCCGCAGGGCGACAGCGCCGAATGAATATGAAAATCGTAGTAGTATTTCATTTACCGAGAAGATTATGTATCAAAACGCTTGTTTCATAGCTCGGCTTTTCGGACGACAGCACCGCAACGCCGTTTTGCCTTGCCTTTTCAAGCGCGGCGGCATCGAGTATCACGCCCTCTGTCAGCACGACACAGCTGAGCTCCGCCATAACCGCCACCGCGATGACGTTGACGTTTGTCATAACTGTTACAAGCGCGGCGTTTTCCTTTGCCCGCCCGATTATCCATGACAGCAAATCGCAGCAGTACGCGCCGTTTACCTCAACGTCGTTAAGCTCGGTCACAGGCGAAAAGCCCGCTTTCTCACACAGTTGCCTTACCGTCATTTTGCTCCTTTCCGGAAAGCTTTCCCTCAAGCTCCTTTTTCATCAGGAAAACACAGTCGTTAAGCTCCGCCTTGCCCGTCGCCACGTCCTGGGCAAAGCAGGCGCAGGTCGGGCTGCCGCAGGACGCGCAGTCTATCCCCGGCAGTTTTTTCTCTATCTCTTCTATTTGCAGCATTATCTCCATCGCCTTGACAGGGTCGCTTGCAAGCTCCAGCACGGGGTCGTACTCAACCTCGTCCTCAAATAAAAAGTCCTTTTCCTCCTTGCCGGGATAGTCGGCAAGGTGGCTCATCGTGACAGGCTGGTACTTGCGCAGATAGCGCACCTTGGTGCGGGCGATATACGGGTTTTCGATGCACAGACAGCCGCCGACACAGCCCGAAAAGCATGCGTCAAGCTCGACAAAGTCAATGCCGCCCAGCTTGTCGTTTTCTATCTCGTCAAGTATCTTTATAGAGTTTTCAATACCGTCCGCCGCAAGATAGTGGGGCAGAAGCAGCGCCGTCGCCTCGCCGCCGGTATATGACCAGGAAATTCCGCTGATGCCCGATATCTGCTCCGCCTGCGGACGTTCTATCTTTTTCATTTCGGGCAGCAGCGCCATATACACCTCGCTTATGGAAAGCACGCCGTCCACCACCCGCTCGCCGCCCGCGGGGTGACGGAGAGCCGTCACCTTTGCCGGGCATGGCGAAATGAAAAACACGCCTATTTTATCGGCGGGAAGCCCGCTTTTTTTAACAGCGCGCTCGCGCGCAAGGCGAGCTGCCACCTCGACAGGCGGCTGTAATGTGTGCAGGTGAGGCAAAAGCTTGGGAAAGCGAACCTGAATGAGCTTTACTATCGCGGGACAGGCGTTTGAAATGAGCGGTTTCGGACAATCGCTCCTTTTCATCATACTGCGCGTCATCTCGCTGACAAGCTCCGCCGCGCCCGCGACCTCAAAAACATCGTCGAACCCTATCCTCAAAAGCCCGTCCAGAACGTAGTCTATACTGTCCAGATTGTTAAACTGCGGGTAGAGCGACGGCGCGGGCAGCGCCACACGGTACTCATACCCCTCTATCACGGACATTTTATCATAAACAGCCTTTTTGGCATGGTGCGGGCATATCCTTATACATTCGCCGCAGTCTATGCACCTTTCCGAAATGATGAAAGCCTTGCCGTTTTTTACGCGTATAGCCTCGGTAGGGCAGCGTTTCACACAGTTGATACAGCCGCGGCACTTGTCGAAATCAAGTGTTACGGAGTGAAATTCCGCCATTGTCATCATCCTTACTGTAAATTTATTATAATTGTTACGGTCGTACCCTTTCCGACCTCCGTGTCGATATGCATCTCATCGGAGTATTTTTTTATGTTGGGCAGACCCATTCCCGCACCGAAGCCGAGATTTCGCACGGCGTCCGGCGCGGTGGAATAGCCCTCGCGCATGGCAAGGTCAACGTCCGCTATACCCTTGCCGTGGTCGATAAGCTTTATGATTATTTTATCGCTTTCAAGCTCGACCTCGGCAACGCCGCCTCCGGCGTGGATTACCATATTGATTTCAGCCTCGTACATGGCTATTGCAACCCTTCGCACAATGTCGGGCGCGATGCCGAGCTTTTTAAGCTTCATCTTTACCGCCGTCGACGCTTCGCCCGCGGTTGTAAAATCGCTGCCGTCGACAACATACCGCATATTTATCGCCATATTACACCTTATCGCTTCCCGACGTATACAGCCCGGCGTTATAAAGCAGACCGCAGGCGGTATACATTCTGAAATCGGTCGTCATCATTACTATTCCGTTATCCTGCGCCAGCGAGACCATCGACTCATCGGGCGTCTTGCCGCGCACGAAAATAATACATTTCATATCCATCATCATAGCGGTGCGCACCGTCTGAGGATTGAGAAGTCCCGTGAGCAGAATGGCGTGATTTTTCACAAACGCCAGCACGTCGCTCATCATATCCGAGCCGCAGGCCGAGCTGACCTCGGTATCCATAAGCTCCTGCCCGCAAAGCACTTTCGCATCAAGAATACGGCAAATTTCCCCGATTTTCATCTGTTTTACCCCGCATAAATTTTTTTCAAGCGTATCGCCTGATTTAATAAATTGTATCATACTATACACAATTATGCAATATGTTTCAACTGTTTTTGTTAAAGTATACACATTGGTATTTTTTATGTTGCATTAAAGAAAAATATAAATTATAATTTAGAAAAAGAAAAGAAAAGAGGAATGAATATGAATATTTTGACGGTAAACAAAATATCCCACGTCGGCACAGACGAATTCGACGGCAAATACACCGTATCGGACAGCTGTGAAAATCCCGACGCCATAATGGTGAGAAGCGCCTCGCTTCACGAGATGGAAATGCCCGAAAGCCTGCTTGCGATTGCAAGAGCGGGCGCGGGCGTCAACAACATTCCGATTGAAAAATGCGCGGAGCAGGGCATTGTTGTTTTCAACACGCCGGGCGCGAACGCAAACGCGGTTAAGGAGCTTGCGATAGCGGCGCTGCTGCTCGCCTCGCGCGATATTATCGGCGGCGTAAGCTGGGCGAGCGCGCTCGAGGGCGACGATATTGCGGCGCAGGTCGAAAAGGGCAAAAAAGCCTTCGCCGGTCACGAGATAGCGGGCAAAACGCTCGGCGTTGTCGGACTCGGCGCGATAGGCGTTAAGGTCGCGAATGCGGCGCACTCGCTTGAAATGAACGTGCTGGGCTACGACCCGTACATTTCGCTGAAATCCGCGTGGAATCTGTCGCGCAGCATCGAAAACGCGGCAACGCTCGACGAGATTTATGAAAACAGCGATATCATCTGCATACACGCGCCGCTCAACGACGAGACAAGACATTTTGTAAACGCTCAGAGCATCGCAAAGATGAAAGACGGAGTTATTATAATCAATCTGTCCAGAGCCGACCTTGTAAACGACGCGGATATCGCCGCGGCTCTCGAGACGGGCAAGGTAGGAAAGTACATAACCGACTTTCCCAACGCAGAAACCGTTAAGATGAAAAACTGCATCTGCATCCCCCACCTCGGCGCGTCTACCGCCGAGAGCGAGGACAACTGCGCGTATATGGCGGCTCACGAGCTTATCGACTATCTTGAAAACGGCAATATTGTAAACTCGGTAAACCTGCCGTCTGTCGAATTGCCCAGAACAACCGTCGTCAGGATTTGCGTGATACATAAAAACCAGCCGGCGATACTCAGCAAGCTTTCCTCGCTGATTTCAAATCAGGGCATCAACATTTCAAATATGATAAACAGATCCCGCGGAGACTATGCTTACACCATTATCGACTGCGACAAAAACATATCGGATGAAACGATTGAAATGATAAAAGGAGACGGGATAATACGCACCCGCGTAATAAAGTGATAAAGCGAATTTTTGCCGCGCTCACAGCCGCGCTTTTGCTTTTTTGCTGTTTTAGCTGCTCCGCGCCGAAAACGGGTGAAACCGTCACCTTCACGCTGAGCGTCACCCACAGCGACGGCGGCACGCGCGAGTTTGAAATTACAACGGACAAAACGACCCTTCAAGACGCGCTGACCGAGCAAAAGCTGATTTCGGGCGACATAACCGAAACGGGAATGTTTGTGACGACTGTAGACGGAGAGACCGTTGATTTTGACGCAAACGAAAGCTGGTGGAAGCTTCTGAAAAACGGCGAGCAGACGACGGTCGGCGTCGCGGGCTGCGCCGTAGCCGAAGGCGACAGCTACGAGTTTATTTATACTGTAGGATATTAAAATCACCCCACGAAATTTTATTTCGTGGGGTGAAAACTTTATTCTCTTACATACGCTTCTTTGATTATCTGCTCTTCAAGCGGTCTGTCCATATAATCGGTGTCGCATTCGGCTATTTCATCGACGGCGTCCATACCGCTTACCACCTTGCCGAAGGCGGCATACTGTCCGTCAAGATGAGGCGCGTCGGCGTGCATAATGAAAAACTGGCTTCCCGCGCTGTCGGGGTCGGCGGCGCGCGCCATCGAAACGACGCCGCGGGTGTGCTTTAAGCTGTTGTCAAACCCGTTTGCGGCAAACTCGCCCTTTATGGTATAGCCAGGTCCTCCCGTCCCCGTTCCGTTCGGGCAGCCGCCCTGTATCATAAATCCCTTTATCACGCGGTGAAAAATAAGTCCGTCGTAAAAGCCGTCCTCAACCAGCTTTTTGAAGTTTTCGCAAGTCTTCGGCGCAACGTCGGGATACAACTCTATTTCTATCTTTTTTCCGTTTTCAAGCTCAAAAACAACCATTTTACAGTCTGTCAATACTCCTCTACCTTTAAAATATTCGCGCCGAGCGCGCGGAATTTCTCGATTATGTTTTCATAGCCGCGCTCGATATATTCAACCTCCTCGATGGAGGTCGTCCCGCTCGCGACAAGCCCCGCAATTATCATCGCCGCGCCCGCGCGAAGGTCGCACGAGCGTATCGGCGCGCCCAAAAGCTGCGCTCCGCCCTCTATCATCACAACATTGCCGCTGACCGAAATGTTAACTCCGAGCTTACGCAGCTCGTCCACATACTTAAAGCGGCTCTCCCATATGGTTTCGGTGACGCGGCTTGTCCCGTCCGCCAAAGCCATAAGCACCGCCATCTGCGGGTGCATATCGGTCGGAAAGCCGGGGTAGGGCATCGTCTTTACCGTCGTACTTTCTATCAAGCCCGAGCCTATTACTCTGACATAATCGTCAAACTCTACAACCTTTATATTCATCTCGGTGAGCTTGCGCGAGATACATTCAAGATGCTTGGGTATGACGTTTTTGACAGTCACGTCTCCCCGCGTTGCCGCCGCGGCGACCATAAACGTGCCCGCCTCAATCTGGTCGGGAATGACAGCGTAGCTGCCGCCGCAAAGCTCCGTTACGCCGCGAACCTTTATAACGTCCGTCCCCGCGCCTGAAATATTCGCCCCCATGGAGTTCAAAAAGTTTGCAACGTCGACGATGTGCGGCTCCTTGGCAACATTTTCCATTATAGTCATCCCGTTCGCAAGACAGGCGGCTATCATCGTATTGATGGTGGCGCCCACCGAGACCTGGTCAAAATACACATGACTGCCGACAAGAGACGTACAGCTTGCGTGGACGTTGCCCCGCTCGAACTGCACCTTTGCGCCGAGCGACTCAAACCCCTTTATATGCTGGTCAATCGGGCGCAGACCTATCGAACAGCCGCCCGGCATTGCGACAGTGGCGTCCTTCCACCTGCCCAGCAGCGCGCCGAGAAAATAATATGACGCGCGCAGCCTGTGCGTCAGCTCATACGGCACGTCGCACGGCGTAACGTCGGTACAGTCTATCTCCAAAGTCTTCGCGTCCGGCTTTTTTACGGACGCGCCCATATAACGCAATATTTCAAGTATATTTTCAACGTCGCTTATGTTAGGCACGTTTTCAACAACGCACTTGCCGCGCACCATAACCGTTGCGGGGAGTATTGCTACAACGGCGTTTTTCCCGCCGCTTATCTCAACCTCGCCCTCAAGCCGGCAGGGACCGTTGATTACGATTTTTTTCAAATATTTCACTCCTTATCGGTGATAATACCGTATAATTAGAGTATATCACACATAAGCGGAAAAATAAAGCTATATTTTCAATATATGTGTTTTTGACAGAATTTCATCATTAAGGTCGCGACCTCGGCGCGGGTCGTATAATCGCCCGGCTTGAACTCGGAGGCGGTAACTCCCGTGATTATCCCGTCGGCGCGGCAGGAGTAAACCGCCTGCTTTGCGTAATTTTGTATACCCGCGTCGTCGTCAAAGACAAAGCCGTCGCCCGCGGGCAGGGATACTCCCATATATTCGGCATACCTATACAGCATAACGCACATCTGCTGACGGGTGATTTTTTCGTTCGGTGAAAAATGCGAAGCGTCAATACCGTTTACAATCTTGTTTTGATACGCCCAGTTGACCGCACCGACATACCACCTTCCCTTTTCGATATCGGTAAAGGGGGAGGAAGGATAGGAGGCGGTATCAATGCCCGTGATGTTGGAAAGCACGCGCGCGAACATGGCGCGGGTCATACCTCCGTTCGGGTCAAACATATTTTCCGAGACGCCGTCAAAAGCACCTGCGCCCACCGAATATCCGACGGCGTTTTCATACCAGCTCCCCGACTTGACGTCCGCAAAGCGCGCGGCGGCGGCGACGGCGGCAGGCGCGGTCCCGTTTACCGTCATCGCCTTGATACAGAGCATTTTTTCGCTGACAGTGTCAAGCGCGTTTGGATTTTGCGGGTCGGCGGCGACCTTCATATCGACGTTTTCTATCGGAGTGATATTTGTAAAATCGGTCGCTATAAAGCAGGTGTTCGGAACGTTTACGGATGCGTCGACAAGGCGGCGGATATTGCCCTGAACGGCAAAGCTTGCTCTGCCGCCGCTTTTTATATAGCGCACGGCGACGTAATACTCGTTTTTAACAAGGCTTGTCCGCTCTATCGGCAAAACGTAATATCCGGCGGCGTCAAAATGCCCGCTGTATACCGTTTTATACTCTGTCGGAGATTTTATGTTCTCGCATTTGGTATTCACCATAATATCGACCGACATATCGGCGTCCGTGACGTAAATGCCGACGGCGGTGAGCGTCTCGCTTTTTTTCTGCGCCGAAAAGCGGGTGATGCAGAGCGCGGTCTCGCTTTCGAGCGGTACAGCCGCAACGCAGCCCAACGGATCGTACTGATAAGTATTGTCGTAAACGCCGTTTTCAAGCTCGTAATCGGTCGCAAACACGTTTGCCGTGATAAAGCGGTCGTAATAGGAGATATAGACGATATCGGAGCTTCTGTCGTTATGGTAAAGCCCCCAGCTGTTTTTGACGATAAAAGCGCCGCTGCCGCGCGGTTTTACCGGGAAATTATCAGCGCTGTAGCTGTCGTCCCAACCTATTATCGTCACCTCGTGATTGGGCGCGCTTACGGCGCCGTTGTAGTAATAGCAATGCCTGTCGCTCGGCTGATACGCGGAGCTTTCGCTGTAATAAAGGCATGCCGCCGCCGCGCCGTACTCATACACAAGCGACTTTATTCGGTCAAGCGCGCCCGCCCTGTATTCGTTTCCGGTATTCAGCCCGAAATTATACATAGGCACGCTGACAAGCCTGCCGTAACGCGCAAGCGCGTTTTTATCGACGGAGCGGCTCTCGGACGCCGAAAACGGCTCGTCGCTTTCAAGAACGCTGCCGCCGCGCGCGAGATACGCCGTCGAATAAAACTCGTTGCCGCTGCCGTTCGGGCTGCGCATATAGCCCAGCGTCGGCTCGGTGACATTTGACGTTTCAAACTTCATCGCCTGCTCGGAAAAATCGTATTTCTCACCGTATTTTTTGGCAAGGTTTATCTCCAAAAGCTCGTTATGCGAAAAAGCCCAGCAAAGCTCGGTGGAAAGCTGGTTGTCCACGCCGGACGCATACTGCCTCGAGGTGTAAAAGGAGGGCAGTGACGGCGCGCCCTTCAGCCCGCGGGGCAAGTATTCCGCAAGCGATTGCGCGCCCTTTGCGGCAAACGCGGGCATAACGGGCAGATCCGCGCCCTCTTTTGCAAAGGTCACGCCCGATAAAAGATTAACGGCTACAAGCAGCGCCGTTACCACATAAACAAGTCTTTTTTTCATAATGTAGTCAGCTTCCCTTCGGTTTTAAGTGCGCCAAAGCCGCGCTGGCGCAGCGCCTCATACGCCACGACGGCGACGGAATTTGACAGGTTGAGCGAGCGTGCGTCCGAAATCATCGGTATCCTGATACAGCGGTCATAGTTGCGTTTCAGAAGCCGCTCGTCAAGTCCGCGCGTCTCCTTGCCGAACAGGAGATACAGCGGGTCTGCCCGCAAGTCCGCATCGGAGTAGACAAGGCTGCCCTTGGTGGTGCAGTAGTAAAACTCGCCGCTGTTTTTGCTCACAAAATCGTCGTAGCTTTCATACACGCTCAAATCGAGATATTTCCAGTAGTCGAGTCCGGCGCGTCTCACGGCGCGCTCGGATATGTCAAAGCCTATCGGCTTTACAATGTGAAGCCGCATTCCGGTCGCAGCGCAGGTGCGGGAGATGTTGCCGGTGTTCTGCGGGATTTCGGGCTCTACAAGAACTATATTTATCATTATTATCCCTTTCACGGTCTGATGCTTTAATTATAACAAAAAGCGGCGTGCATTGCAACAAAAAAGAGCTTGATAAATATTCATTATATGGTAAAATGGTCTTAATCGGTTTTTGGAGGCGGTGAAAGTATGACTCAGATTCACAATATAAAGCCGCTGTTTAATAGCAGCTCCGCAATACTCATACTGGGCAGCTTCCCGTCTGTAAAATCACGGGAGGGGCGCTTTTTCTACCATCATCCTCAAAACAGGTTCTGGCGGGTGCTGTCCGCAGTTATGCAAAAGGACACGCCGGAGACTGTCGGGCAAAAAAGGGAGTTTCTTTTGAACAGCCGCATCGCGCTTTGGGACGTCGTTTGCAGCTGCGACATTGTAAATTCAAGCGACAGCAGCATCAAAAACGTTCTGCCCAACGACCTTGATATCATACTGTCAAAAGCGGACATAAAGGGCATTTTCACAAACGGCGGCAAGGCGCATACGCTCTATCAAAGGTACTGCCTTCCCGCCGTGAAAAGAAAAGACGTTCCCCTGCCCTCCACCAGCCCCGCAAACGCGGCGTATTCGCTTGACGCTCTCATTGAGAAATGGAAAATTATAAGAGAATATTTTTGATATTGGGTATTGACATCACCGCTAAATTATGCTAACATATTTAGGCGTAATGAGCGTATGCGGGTGTGGTTCAATGGTAGAACTCCAGCCTTCCAAGCTGATAACGTGGGTTCGATTCCCATCACCCGCTCCATTTGCGCCTGTAGCTCAGCAGGATAGAGCAACTGCCTTCTAAGCAGTGGGTCAGGGGTTCGAGTCCCTTCAGGCGCGCCATCAGGGATATGGTGGATGTAGTTCAGTTGGCTAGAGCGCCAGATTGTGGCTCTGGAGGTCGTGGGTTCGAGTCCCATCA
>CANQVN010000024.1 GCA_947627315.1 uncultured Clostridia bacterium
CGCTCGAAAGAGAGCGTTTCCGCCTTTTTATCGGTCGCGGCAAGCGGGAATTTTTATGTTCCGCTTGATTTCACGCTGCCCGAAATCAGGATTAAAAGCATACTGGAAAAAGTTGACCCCGCGCTTATCATAAACGCGGCAAGGGCAACCCCTCCCGCACTTTTGCAAAGCGCCGTCCCGCTCGGTCTGCTTGAAGCGGCGCCGGCGGACAGCCCGCTTATTGAGAGCATTGCAAAAAGCACCGACAGCGAAAGCCCGCTTTACTGCATTTTCACCTCCGGCTCGACGGGAAGCCCCAAGGGCGTGCTTGTGAGCCACCGCTCCGTTATCAATATGGCGGAACGGTTTACCGAGACCTTCGGCTTTGACAAAAACACGGTTTTCGGCAACCAGGCGCCCTTTGACTTTGACGTGTCGGTAAAGGACATATATATCGCCCTTAAAAACGGGGCGCGGGCAGAAATTCTCGAAAGACAGCTTTTTTCCGCGCCGAAGCTCCTTATCGAGCGGCTCACCGAGCGCGGGGTAAACACCGCCATATGGTCGGTTTCCGCAATGAAGATACTGTCCGCGCTCAAAACCTTTGACAAGGTCCTGCCCAAAACGCTTAAAACGGTGATGTTTTCGGGTGAGACGCTGCCCTGCAAGGTGCTAAACGACTGGAAAAGCCACCTGCCGCAGGCAAGGTTTGTAAACCTGTACGGACCGACCGAGATAACCTGCAACTGCACCTATTACGTCGTCGACCGCCCGTTTGAGGACGACGACGCGCTGCCGATAGGCAGGGCGTTTGACAATATGCGCGTCTTTCTGCTTGCGGACGGGCGGGAGATAACAGACAAAAACGAAGCGGGCGAGATATGCGTTTCCGGCGCGGGGCTTGCGCTCGGTTACTATAACGACCCGCAGAAAACGGCGGAGGTATTCACCGCAAACCCGGCGTGCCGCGGCTGGAGCGAGCCTATCTACCGCACGGGCGATATCGGGCGGTATAACGAACGCGGCGAGCTTATGTTTGCGGGCAGGCGCGACTCGCAGGTAAAATATATGGGCTTTCGGATAGAGCTCGGCGAGATTGAGATTGCGGCAAACGCCATTTCTTTTATAAGCTCCGCCTGCTGTCTGTTTGACGATAAAAGAGAGCAGCTGTGCCTTTTCTATCAGGCGGAAAAAAAGGACGACGCGGCTGTCCGCGCCGCGCTTGCCAAGACTCTGCCGCGGTTTATGGTGCCGACGCGGCTGTACCACTTTGAAAAGCTGCCCGAAAACAGAACGGGC
The DNA here is from genome assembly GCA_947627315.1 of uncultured Clostridia bacterium. Classification (GTDB taxonomy): domain Bacteria; phylum Bacillota; class Clostridia; order Oscillospirales; family QAKW01; genus RGIG9041. The sequence goes on from CANQVN010000024.1 coordinate 1,279, forward strand.
AAGATAGACCGCGCCGCTCTGCGGCGTGAATACATCGGATAATCGGAGGAACTATATGGACAGGCTTGAAAAAATTATGACGCAGCTTTTCCCCGGCGTTGACTTTAACGACGGGCGGGCGCTTATCGACGACGGCGTTTTGACCTCGCTTGACATAGTCATGCTGGTGGGCGAGCTTAACGACGCGTTTTCCGTCTCGATAACGGTGGACGACCTTGTCCCCGAAAACTTCAACTCGCTTTCGGCGATAAATGAGCTTATCGTCCGGCTCGGAGGATAGGTATGTCGATAAACAGCGCGGCTTTTCTGCTGTTTTTAACAGTCTCGGTAATAGTCTACTACGCGGTTCCGAAAAAAGCGCGCTGGCTCATACTGCTTGCGGCAAGCGCGTTTTTTTACCTGTCATACAGCCCCCGCGCCGCGCTCTGCCTTTTATTTACTGCGGCAAGCGTGTATCTCGGCGCGCTGGCGCAGGGCGCGCTGCGGAAAAGGGAAAGGGAACGCTCCGAAACCCCCGCCGACAAAAAGCGGTGGCAGCGAAGACGGCGCGCTTTGCTCCTGCTTGTTCTGCTGCTCAACTTTTCGATGCTGGCGGTATTCAAGTATTTAAGCGGGTGGATAGCGAGGATAAGCGAGCCGCTTCTGCCCCGCCCGCTTATTCTGCTGATGCCGCTCGGGATATCCTTTTACATCTTTCAGGCGTTGGGCTATCTTATAGACTGCTACCGCGGCAGGGTCGCCCCCGAGCGCAATTTTTTCAAGTTTCTGCTTTTTGTAAGCTACTTTCCCCAGCTTGTCCAGGGACCGATAAACCGGTTTGAAAAGCTGCACGGTCAGCTTATACAGGGAAACGATTTTAACGCCGACAACATACGAAACGGCGTGTGGCTGATGCTGTGGGGCATGCTTAAAAAGATACTGATAGCGGACACGCTTGTAACGCCCGTCACCGACGTTTTTGATAACTTTAACGAGTGCGGCGGAGCGGTGATTCTGCTGGCTGTCGTTATGTACTGCATCCAGCTTTACTGCGACTTTTCGGGCGGGGTCGACCTTGTGCGCGGCGCGTCGGGGCTTTTCGGAGTTGAGATGGAGGTAAACTTTTGCCGTCCCTACTTTGCCCGCTCTATCGACGAGTTTTGGCGGCGATGGCATATGTCGCTGGGCGAATGGATGAAAAACTACCTGTTTTACCCGCTCGCGCTGTCAAAGCCGTTAAACCGCGTCGCCAAAAGACTGCGCCGCGGCGGCGGGCGGAGCGGCAGGCTGTTTGTCCCCTGCGTTTCGACCTTTATCGTCTTTGTCGTAATCGGCATATGGCAGGGTCCCGGGCTTGCAAACATAGCCTACGGGCTGTGGAACGGCGCGCTGATGTCAGGAGCGATGATTATGGAGCCGGCGTTTGCAAAATTCCGCGAGAAAATAGGTCGCGCCGACGGCAGCTTTGCCATGCGGGTTTTTCGCACCCTGCGCACCTTTATGCTTGTCGTTATCGGCAGGTATTTTTCCCGCGCGTCAAGCCTTTCTCAGTCATTCGGTATGATGAGGCGCACGCTGTTTTCATTTACCGCCGGCGCGCACCCGTTTGTACTCGGCGCCGGCAGCTGGGCTGTCGTTGCGGTATCGGCGGGCGTGCTGTTTACGGTAAGCCTTATGCAGGAGCGCGGGGTTAAGATGCGTGAGCGGATAAGCAGGGCGCATCCCGCATTTCAAGCGTTGCTGCTCATTTTGGCAATGGCGCTGGTGTTCGGTTATTTCACGGCGGGATTTTCGACAGCCGCCTATGTATACGAAAATATTTAGGAGGTAATATGTCCTCTAAAAAATGGCTTATTATGCTGCCGCTCTGCGCGCTTGCAGCGCTGCTTCTTGTCGGCGCGTTCAACGTGGCGGTAGACCCGTTTGGCGTGTTTGGCGACCGCATTTTTAACTGGTACGGCTATAACGAGACAAATAACCCGCGCGTTGCAAAGCTCGAATGGCTTGAAAAAAACGGCGATAATTACGACTCGTATGTGATAGGCTCGTCATCCGCCGCGTCCTATAACACCGAGGAGCTGAACGAATATTTTGACGCGAGCTTTTACAATCTCTTTGTCTACGGCTGTGACACAGGTGACTACCGCGACTTTGCAAAGTACCTTATTGAAAACCACACCGTCAAAAACCTCGTTTTGAACCTCGGGGTAAACGAGACCAACACCTACGACGCGGAGGACGACCCGTTAAAGGGCAGTATGCACGCAAAGGCGGACGGGAAAAGTCTGCCGCTCTTTTACCTCAAATACGCGTTTTTGTCCACCCGCCAGTCGCTGGATAAGCTGTCGAGCAAGATGAAGGACACCGACCTGCCGCAGCGGTTTGACGTGTTCGAGCCGCTTTCCGGCTGCTACGACAAGCGGGTAAGAGACGTTGAAAAGATAGGCGACGCGGAAGCGTACCAAAGCGAACACGAAAGCGACTTTAACTATGCCGCGCCCGCAGAACAGATGCCGTATATAGATAAATGCGTTTCGGTCGTCTCGGACATCAAAAAGATGTGCGAACAAAACGGGATAAATCTCACCGTCATCTGCTCGCCCGTGTATATCGGGCAGTGGCGGACGTGCGACGAGAGCAAAATGCGCGAGTATAAGACAAAGCTTGCGGGCGTTTGCGATTACTGGGATTTCAGCCTGACGCCGATATCGTACGACAGCCGCTATTTTTACGATTCGACCCATTTCAGAAACGACGTGGGGTCGATGGTGCTGGCAAGGATTTTTGAAAACGAAAATATAAGCTGTCCTGACAGGTTCGGCAGGCTTGTGACGGAAAAAGACTGTAAAAGCTACCTTGACAGTCTGTACCGTGACCCGCCGCAGCCGGAGCTTTCCGACTACACGACCGACCTTCCGGTGCTTTTATACCACCACATATCGGACGAGACGGGAAACGACGCTGTCATATCCGCCGCAAGCTTTGAGCGGCAGATGCGCTGTCTTTTTGAAAACGGATATACCGCCGTGACGATAAGCGATATCGAAGGCTTTGTTTTGCATGGCGGCGCGCTTCCCGAAAAGCCGGTTTTAATCACCTTTGACGACGGGTATTTGAGCAACTATGAGTCAGCCTTTCCGATTTTACAAAAATACGGACTTTCCGGGACGATATTTGCGATAGGCTCGTCGGTGGGGCATACCGAATATAAGGACACCGATATCGGCATAATCCCCCATTTTGACTACGAGCAGGCGCGTGAGATGGAAAAAAGCGGCGTAATTGAAATTCAGTCGCACACTTACGATATGCACCAGAACGCGGACTATGAAAAGGGCGATACGGTAAGAATAAACGCCGCGCCGCTTTTGGATGAAAGCGAAAAGGACTATGCCAAGGCTTTCAGGGCGGACGCTGAAAAGTACAACGCCGAGGCGCAAAGGGAGCTGGGTCACAGCTTTTCCGCGCTGTCGTTTCCCGGCGGCAGCTACACCGAGCAGACGCAGGTGGAGGCGAAAAAAGCGGGCTTTACCGTCACCTTTTCGATTGAGACCGACCGCCGCAACACGCTTGTGCGCGGGTTAAAGCAGTCGCTTTACGCGCTCTGCCGCTACAATATGACAAACGACGTTTCAAACGACCGCCTGCTTGAAATACTGCAAAACCAACCGACATAAAACAGCCCCGCAAAGCTTGCGCTTCGCGGGCTGCTTTGGTATCTCCGCGCGGCAAACGCCGCGCGGGGCGAGATTTATGCTATAAGGCTCATAAGGTGCGCGACGACAAGTCCGCCGCCCGTGCCGATAACGTAGCCCAGCAGAGCCATAATGATGCCGACAGGCACCAGCGCGCTGCTGTAGGCACCGGCAAGCACAGGCGCCGTCGCCGTGCCGCCGATATTGGCAAGAGACGCGACCGCCGCCGTGAAAATGTCGATTTTAAGCAGCTTCGACAGAAGTATCATAATAACGACGTGTATCACAAGGATGATAAGTCCCGTGAGCAGCCATGCGGGCGCGTTGCCCATAGCGGACAGATCCGCGCGGGAGGCGATAAGCGCGATTACCGTATACAGCATCACGTTCGACACCTCCTCGGTGCCTTTCAGCTTGCCGAACGGCGTCAGCGCGAACACCAGCCCCAGCACGGTGACGACGAGCACGGTCCAGGTCGCCTTGTCAAAAAACGAAAGATAACCGTTTATAAGCTCGCCCAGCTTCTGAGACACCGCCGACACAATAAGCCCCGAGCCTACCAAAATCATTATGTTCTGCCACAGCAGCGGCTTTGTGTTTGCCGCCGCCTCCGCCTCCAGCGCCTTGCCGACGCTGTCTATAAGCTTTGTGTCCGCCTTTGTCCATTTGTTGAACTTTTCGGAAAAGTTAATAGCCCACAGCAAAAACATAACGTAAAGCGTCGCGCAGATGGAGTCCATCACCAGCGCGTAGCCCATCGCGTTTTCCGGCACGTCGAGCGCCGCCTGAATGGCAAGCATATTTCCGCCGCCGCCCATCCAGCTTCCGCAGAGCGCGCCGAGAGACTGCCAGGCATCCGAGCCGATAAGCCCCTTCATCACGGCAAAAGCCACGACAAAGCCCAGCCCTATCGACAGCGTCGCCGAGAAAAAGCCGATGAGCATTTTCGGACCGAGCCGGATTATCTTTTTAAGGTCGCAGCGCAGCAGCATGATAAACAGCATCGCGTACAATATCGGGTTTTTGAGCGCGTTGTACGCCTCCGCCGTAGCGTCCAAATTCCAGACCTTAGCGGTACAGCACAGCATAAGACCGAGATAGATAAGGACTATCGGCGGGGCGAATTTGAAAGTTTTCTACGCGACCTTGCCCTTGAAAATCTTGGGCAGGCATACAAGCAGCGCGGCGATAAAAACAAGCGCGGCTATGTACATAAATCCGTCTTTAATCATGTTTTTCCTCTCCTTTTTTAATGATTATTTCAGTCTTTAAGACCTTTTAAAACCTCCGTGAGATATTCAAAGCAGCGCACGGCCGACTTTATATCAAGCCGCTCGTCCGGCGTGTGTATGTCGTACATATCGGGACCTATCGCCACTATGTCCGCCCCCTCGATGCCGTTTGCAAAAATCCCGCACTCCAGCCCCGCGTGTATCGCGCAGATTTCGGGTTCTTTGCCGTACATACGCCTGTAAACTTCTACCATTTTTTTCCGCAGCGGCGAGTCTTTTTTATACTCCCACGCCTCATATTCACCCGAGACGGAGATTTTGCCGCCCAGCATATCCGCAAGGCAGCGTATGCGCGTGAGCGTTTCAAAAAGACCGTACCGTGCGTTGGAGCGCGCCATCATACCCGCTTCAAGCCCGCCCTCTTTCAGCTCAAGAATGCCGATGTTGGACGAGGTCTCAACAAGAAACGGCACGCTGTCGCTCATCGCAAGAACGCCGTTTGGCATAAGCGAGGCAAAAGCCAGGGCGCGGCGGGTGTCGCTTTCGCCAAAGCAGTATTCGGGCGTTTTTATTTCGTTTGCGGATATTTCAATATGCTTTCCTCTGCAAATACGCTCGCATAATGCCCGCTTCGCGCGTTCAAACGCGCCGTCAAAATCAACTCCCTTTTCAAAGCAGACGACGGCTGTCGCCTCCCTCGGTATGGCGTTCATCTTGCCGCCCGACGATATGCCCGCCGCCTTTATCGGCGCGTCCGTAAGGTACAAAAGCTGCCCCATCAGCCGCGCCGCGTTTTTGCGTCCGGCGCCTATGTCAATTCCCGAATGTCCGCCGATAAGCCCTTTTATGTCTATGCGTCTGGCTTTCAGCCCATGCGCCCGCTCTCTTTCCATCGGTATTGACGCCGTAATCCGCGCCGCGCCGGCACAGCTCACGGTGAGCTTGCCCTCGCCGTCCGCGTCGAGGTTTATCATCCGCTTTGCCGTAAGGCGGGACAGATCCAGCGCGGCGGCGCCGACAAAGCCCGTCTCCTCGTCCACCGTCAGCACCGCCTCGAGCGGCGGGTGGACTGCGTTTTTGTCGTCCAACAGCGCAAGTATGTAGGCAACGCCTATGCCGTTGTCCGCGCCCAGCGTCGTGCCGTCTGCGTGCAGGAAATCTCCATCCCTAACGACGGTTATCGGCTCGCGCGACATATCCTTTTTACAGTCCGCCCGCTTTTCGCAAACCATATCAAGGTGCGCCTGAAGCATAACCGTCGGGCTGTTTTCGTAGCCGCGGCTTCCGTTTTTCAGAATGACGACGTTGCCGACTTCATCGGAAAAGCATTCAAGTCCGCGCCGCGCGGCAAAGTCGCGGCAGTATGCCGATATCGCCGCGGTGTTGCCGGAGCCGCGCGGTATTTCCGATATGGCTTTGAAAAACTCAAATACCTTTTCCGAACCGGTATCGCCCATTTCGACCATCTCCTTTATATTTATTTAAGCTTCAGTTAAAAAGCTTATAAAACAGTATCAAAAGCCCGAGCATCAGTATGTTCAAGACCTCGAACTCTAAGATAAAGCGGAGCGGGCGCGCGCCGACCTGCCTGCCGTAAAGCTTTATCCCTATAAGGCTGGCAAGGCTGGCGACCGGCGTACCCAGCCCGCCGATGTTGACGCCGAGCAGCAGCGCGCCGCCATTTTCGGTAAACGGCGACAGCAAAAGCGCGGCGGGTACGTTGCTTATCACCTGACTTGCGCCAAGGGCGGTGAAAAACGCCTGCTTTTCCATAAGCGCGCCCAGCGCACCGCTCACTGCGGGGATACGCGACAGGTTGCCGGAAAATACGAAAAACGCGGCAAAGGTCAAAAGCAGTATAAAGTCCGCCCGCAGCACCGCACGTCTGTCAAAAACAAGCAGTACGGCAAGGATAACCGCCAGCATTATCTGCCAGGGCAAAACCCGCGTCACGGTGAGCATACAGACAAAAAAGAGGGCAAAGTACAGCGCAATCGCGCGAAAATCAAGCGGCTCGCGCGGGGCGGTCGGACTTTCAAGCTTCTTTTTCGGCAGCATAAAGCACGCGGTAAGCAGCAGCGCGCCCGATATAAGCCATACGGCGAACGTCTCTTTCAAAAATCCGACAAAGGAATATCCGTAATATGAGTAGAGATATAAATTCTGCGGGTTGCCGACAGGGGTGAGCATACTGCCGAGGTTTGCCGCGACAGTCTGCAAAACGACGGTGCGAAGCAGCCACCCGCGCGCGCCGGCAAGCTCAAAAAGCGCGGCGGTGAACGGGACGAAGGTGAGCAGCGCGACGTCGTTTGTAATGAGCATCGAGCAGAAAAAGCAGAGAAATACCGAGATTATCGCGGCGGCGCGCACCGACCTTGCCTTGACGCACAGCAGGCGTGCAAGCCTTGTAAACAACCCCGCGCGGGAAAGCCCCGCAACCACCGCCATCAGCGCGTAGAGCAGCGCGAGCGTGCGAAAATCAAAATAGTCTATGTATCCGCTGTCGGGCGCGACGAAAAAGCAGCTTATAACCGCCGCCGCGACCGACAGGACGCAGACCGACTCCCGCCGCAAAAAGCGCGCCGCCGCATCGATTATTCCGTTTTTTGTCGTTATCCCCTTCATTTTAACTAATTATATAATACCACTTTGGCGCGCCGCTTTCAAGTGGCATTTTCAAATGCCGCGGGCGGCGGGGTTGTCGATAAGCGCGCCGTCCTCCGTAAAGCGCGAGCCGTGACAGGGGCAGTCCCACGAATGCTCGGCGGCGTTGTACTTTAAGGCGCAGCCCATATGCGGACAGCGCGGGACGGTCGGCGTGACAAGGCTTACAGCCGACTCAGCGGCGTTTGCCGCAAGCTGAAAATGAAGCATACTTCTTGACGGGCTGAAAAGCCTCGCATACGGATTGTCCCTGCCCGTTATAAGGTCGGACAGCAGCATTGCCGCTGTCATCGAGCCGGTCATCCCCCACTTGCTAAACCCCGTCGAAACGTAAATATTCGGGGTATTTGCCGAGTATCTGCCTATATAGGGTACGCCGTCGAGGGAAATGCAGTCCTGCGCCGCCCAGCGGCAGGCGACAACCGAGCTTGGGTAATAACTGCGCGCCGGCCGCTCAAGCTCCGAAAAGCCGCCGCCCTTTTTGCCGGTACGGTGAGAGCCGCCGCCGAGCAGCAAAAGCCCGCCCGCGTTTCGCAGCGAAAGCCCGTTTTTGTCTTCGTCTACGTACATACCGCCTAAATCAAAAGCGTCGGCAAGCCCCACAACATAGGAGCGGCTTTGATACAGCTTGAGAAAATAGCTCCCGTGTCCGTTCATAAACGGGAAATGCGTGGCTACGACAAATTTTTTGGCATATACCTTTCCGCCCGACGTCACCGCACAGTCGGGGCGAAGCTTATACACCGTTGTATTCTCGTAAATTTTAAGCTCCCGCGAAATGTTGGCGAAAAATTTCAGCGGGTTTATCTGCGCCTGCCCGTATACCCGCACCGCGCCGACCGTCCGAAACGGCAGCGGGAGATTTCGGGTAAGCTCCGCGCGGCAGCCGACCTTTTCAAGCGCTCCAAGCTCCGACTCCAGCTTTTTTGCGTTTGAGATGGAATATAAGTAAAAATCGCGCCGCTCAAAATCGCAGTCGATTTTATCGCACAGCCTTGCATACTCATCCAAAGCGGCGCGGTTTGCGCGAAAATACAGCCCCGCGCGCTCCGCGCCCGACGCTCGTATCATTTTATCGTAGATAAGACCGTGCTGCGTCGTTATTTTTGCCGTGGTATTTCCCGTTGCCCCGCTGCAAATCCTCTTTGCTTCAAGCAGCACGCAGTCCACGCCCGCGCGCTTTAGCATATATGCGCACAGCAGCCCTGCCGCGCCGCCGCCGATAACCGCAACGTCGGTCTTTATATTCTCCGTAAGCCTGTAAAATCGCGGCATTTCAACCGTTTTAAGCCAAATAGAATTCATCCTCTCGCCTCCGACGGTTATTATGCCCGAAAATGAGGAATATACCCTTATCTGTCCCACTCTGTCAAAGGCGTGAAACCCCGCGCCTGCTGTGCGGGAATCATAAAAAAGCGTCGGAGCAAAGCGGACTTTGCCCTGCGCCGCAGGCGTAAAAACCGTGAAATGCTTGAACGAAGTGAGCATTTCGCGGAAAAGGAGCGGCAATCCGTAAAGTGAAGCCGTGACTAACACCCCACGGAACATATGTTCCGTGGGGACCCGCTACAAAAAGTAAGTCGCGGCGAACCAAAAGGACTTACAAAAACGGGGTCCCCGCAAAGTCGAAAGACTTTGTGGGGAAAAGGAGGAGCAAGGGAGCGGGCGGATGACGCTTTTTTAGCCGTAGGCAATAAAAAGCGTCGGAGCAAAGCGTACTTTGCTCCGACGTGGTGCATGTGAAGGGACTTGAACCCCCACGGTTAAACCGCCAGATCCTAAGTCTGGTGCGTCTGCCAATTCCGCCACACATGCGTATGATTGGATAAGTCCCCACGCGGCTGAATGCCGCTCGGGGATTTATTTTATAAGCTTACCGATTATCTGTTTGCCGCTTTCTTTATTATTTTCGCAACGACGCCTGCCGCTTACGCGGCAAGCGTCATCATATTTATCAGTTTGCTCCCCGGGCGCTCAAAGAAAGCGGGTCGCCCGCAGCTTTTGTACCTTTTGCCCGGCTTAAACGCTTAAAGCCTCTCCATCCTTAAATGAAACGCAAATCAAAAATTATATCCCGTATTAACATTGTTATACTATCACCGAAGCCTTATTTTGTCAATAGATTGAAAAGAATATTTCAGAAAACAACAGACAGGTCGCGCCTGTCTGTTGTTTATTTCAGCTCATAAAATCTCTGTGAAATACGGTAAGGATTTTGGACGCCTCGGCGCGGGTGGCGCTGCCTTTGGGCTTGAACACCGTCGCTCCGTTTTCGTTCATACCGTTGACAATGCCCGCCTTTTGACAGACGGCAACAGCCTCTCTTGCAAATTTGCTTATTTTGCCGTCGTCCGCGAAGCTTGCCGCGGGGACGGACGCCGTGAGCGTTATATTCATATGCTCCGCAAAGCGGGTTATCATGGTGCAGAGCTGCTCGCGGGTGATGTCTTTATCAACGCCAAACTCGGTGGCACTCATACCGTTGACAATCCCGCTGTCGCTTGCCCACTTGACAGCGCCCGCGTAGTATCTGCCGCTTTTAACGTCGGAAAACGCGGTGGTAACGTCGTTGTTTTCCTCAATTCCCGCGATTCTCGACAGCACCGTTACAAACTCGGCGCGGGAGATGTTGCTCTGCGGCTCGAATTTGCCGCCGTCCTTGCCCTTGAAAAAGCCGTATGAGTAGGCGTAGTTTACAAACTCGGTATACCACTTGCCGGAGGTGATATCCGAAAACACCTTGGTCGTGTCTGCGATTTCGGGTGCGTCGGGTGTGTCGGGAGTATCGGGCGTGTCCGGCTCTGTCGGTTTCGGCGTGAGCTTTGTCCCCGCCGCGGTACGGTTTTCGGTCGTGCCGCAAACCGTGCAGGTACGCGTGTCGGTGCCGTCCGCATCGAGCGTCGCGTCGCCGTTATATTTCCACTCGCCCCAGCTGTGTCCGGCAGCCTGCCCGTATGTGAAGGTTTCATCGCTCTTTTCGCCGCACACGGAACAGGATTTGTAATAAACCGCGGGGCTTGTACAGGTCGCGTCCGACTTTTTATATTTGTCGTCAGCCTTTTCGATATAACTGTGCGGCTTTTTGGCTATAGAGGTGTCAGAGCCGGATATTACCTTGCCGCAGTCGTTGCACTTTGTATATTCGTTATGCCCCTGTGCGGTGCAGGTCGCCTCCACCCTGACGTGCTTTTCGGTGTTTAGGTGCCTGTTAAGGTCGGGCGCGCCGGATGTAAATGTCTCCGTTCCCTTTTCTCCGCAAACTTTGCAGCTCTTGTAATATTCCGCGCCGCGCGTGCAGGTCGCATCTTCCTTTTTATATTTATCAATAGGATTTTCGGTATACTCGTGATTTTTGCCCTCGACGTCGGCGCCGGATTTTGTAATGTCGCTTATACTTCCAAGCTCCGTTATGCCAGTGCCGAGCTTTGAAACCGTGATTTTGTTTTGGGCGCAGCTAATCAAAAGCCCGAGAGAGCCGTCGTCGGAGGGCGAGCCGACGGACGCTGTCGAACAGCCCTCGCAGCTGTTTGCAAACGACGCTTTTCCGCTGCCCGCGGTGACGACAAGGTCGGCAGCGATGTTGCCGAAGCTTTCCTCAAACTCGGCATAATTGTCGTCGTGGGCGAAAACTATGTTATAGTTATAGTTTATCCTAAAGCCGCGCTTTAATGCTTTTGCCCACTCCGCCTGCTCGGCGCGGATATAATCAAAGGCGTTGTAGCCGCTGATTCCGTAGTCCTGCTTTTTAACGGCGTCAAAGCCGACAATCGTAACGGGGTCGTTGGAGATGGAGCCTATCTTTGTATCAAAATAAAACTTTCCGCTTGTATTTTGTTTAGAGTAAGAGTTATTGTGAATATAGGTCGAAAGGCAGGGGGCAAAGGCGCCCTTTGTTTCATTTTCACCTCTGTAAAACAAAACGGGTATTTTGCCGTCGGTCAGCGTGTTCATATATTTGAGGTAGCTTAAAAAGTCGTCGGCGGTGTCAAGCGATTTTACGACGTTGCCGAGAGATACCACAAACGAGAGCTTGCGGGCGCTTACGGATTTCTTGACCGCCGCGGCGTTGTTTTCGCCGTTGGTGTTGCCTATAACAAGTATGTCATAAGCGTTTTGGGAATCGTCAATAACGTCTGAATGCGAGCTGTCGACAAAAGGAATCGAGCTTCCGTAAACGGCGGTGCCGTAACTCTGTTTGTTTGTTCCCTCGAGGTCATTTGTACCGAAAATCGTGTAATTTTTAAGCGAACAGGCTTTTACTTTATACGTCTTTCCGTCAAGCTTTTCCTTGGGAACCAATACCGAGTGGATACAGTCGGGGCGCAGCTTGCCCGAATCGCTGTCCATATACGTCTTGCCGTCCACTTCAACGTAACCTGCCGCATAGATTCCGGGCGTCGTCCCGAAAACAACGCGATAGTACTTGCCGCAGTCAAACACAACGGGTTTTGTCGTAATGGATATTATATTTGTCGAGAATTTAAGCTCATCTGTCGAAGCGCCCGGCGTTGTCGACACCGCCGCCGCGGTAATTTGCGTTTGCTGCGGGTTTGCGGTCCCCGCGGATTTTTTATACGATTTACTGTCGACCGTCCTATCAATCAAAAGCTTGCCGCTTGTGTCCCCGTCATAAACACACGCTCTGATTTTACCGTTTTCAAAGGTGACGGTAGACGTTCTCATGCTGGCTGAATTTTCAGACCTGTCCCCCGGACGGTCATTTTCATTTAACGTATAGCTTCCTTTTACTTTGCCTTTCCCGCCGTCGATAAGCAGGGGGATTCTCTTACCTCCCGACGCGTTATTTCCGACAACCTCATCGACGGTGAAAAATGCCTGACCGTGGGTGTGACCGCTGATTTGCAGGTCGCTTTCGTAGCCGGTGGAATTATTAAATATATCTGTATAAGATTTTTGTAAACCGTCAACGTCAGCTTCACCGTTAACAATAAACCTGTCGTGGCAAAGAAGAAGGTGGTAGCCTATGCTTTCATCCGTATAGTACCCGTCGATAGATTTAAGCCATTCAAGCTGACGCGTATAATAGTTTTTCATGTCGGTAAGTCCGGCATAGGAGGTGTTGTCGTCTTTTTTATCCTCGCCGGTGTCGATGGTTATACCAGAAATCGGTCCGTAACGCCACCTTGAATAAAACTCGCCGTTTGAATAGCCGAGATATCTTGAAAGCTGATAGGAATACGCGCCGCGGCACTCGTGGTTGCCCCGGACATATACGACAGGCAGACTGCCTTTGGTAATTCTATTGGCTATTTCGAGAATGAGCTCGAGATCCTGATGGGGCGAAGCCGATGTTCTGTTGCTTTCTTTTACGCTTGTGCCGCAGCTATCGGTGATATCGCCGTTTTGGATAAGCAGGTCGATATCCCTGCTGTCTTTTTGCCTCCATATTTTCCTGAGCCCTTCGTTGCTTCCGTCTTTCCCGTTTAATTGAGACGGAATCGTACCCGCATACGTAAGACGCCCGCTCGTATATTTATATTCGCTGCCGTGCAGTTTGGAATTATCGTCATGAGTAAGGTGAGTATCCGAGATAACGCCGAATTTGACAAATTGCTGATTGTGATAACCCGTAAAGCTTCTCTCGATACTTATTTTATCGGCTGTATTATTGCTGAGGACAAGCTTGCCGCCGTTATACGATTTTACGGCGACGGAATACACCGTATATTTGCCGGCCTTATCAAGCATACTCATCGGTACCTTGACGGTATGGAATTTATCTACGCGAGGTACGCCGTTGCTGTTATCGTAAAATGTGTAGTCGCTTCCGTCGACCTTCAGAGTGACATAGCCTATAGAGCCTATATTACTTTCTCCTCCCCAGGTCTGCCACAAGATGTTGTATTCATCAATGCCGCTGATGTAAACAACAGGACCGGTATAAACGGATGCTGTAAATTGGCCGGCGGCAGACACATTAACGGAAAAACCCGAAAACAGTGAGATGACCATCATCACAGCCAAAGCCGCCGACAAAAGTCTCTTTTTCATCTTTCCACCTCTTGTTTGTAGTTAGTCATGTATAATACTATATAATAAAACAGCAAAATAGTCAATAATTTAACAAAAAAAGCAGACAGGCTGCGCCTGTCTGCTTTTATTTCAGCTCATAAAATCTCTGTGGAATACGGTAAGGATTTTGGACGCCTCCGCGCGGGTGGCGCTGCCCTGCGGCTTGAATACCGTCGCGCCGTTTTCGTTCATACCGTTGACAATGCCCGCCCTTTGACAGGCGGCGACAGCCTCCCTTGCAAATTTGCTTATTTTGCCGTCGTCCGCGAAGCTTACCGCGGGAACGGACGCCGTGAGCGTTATATTCATATGCTCCGCAAAGCGGGTTATCATGGTGCAGAGCTGCTCGCGGGTGATGTCCTTATCAACGCCAAACTCGGTGGCACTCATACCGTTGACAATGCCGCTGTCGCTTGCCCACTTGACCGCGCCCGCGTAGTATCTGCCGCTTTTGACGTCGGAAAACGCGGTGGAAACGCTGTTATTTTCCGCAACGCCCGCAATTCTCGACAACACCGTCACAAACTCGGCGCGGGAGATGTTGCTCTGCGGCTCGAATTTGCCGCCGTCCTTGCCCTTGAAAAAGCCGTAGCTGTAGGCGTAGTTTACAAACTCGGTATACCACTTGCCGGCGGGGATATCCGAAAACACCTTGGTCGTGTCTACGATTTCGGGTGTGTCGGGTGTGTCGGGTGTATCGGGAGTGTCCGGCTCTGTCGGTTTCGGCGTGAGCTTTGTCCCCTCCGCGGTGCGGTTTTCGGTCGCGCCGCAAACCGTACAGGTACGCGTGTCGGTGCCGTCCGCATCAAGCGTCGCGTCGCCGTTATATTTCCACTCGCCCCAGCTGTGGGCAACCTGCCCGTATGTGAAGGTTTCATCGCTCTTTTCGCCGCACACGGAACAGGATTTGTAATAAACCGCGGGGCTTGTACAAGTCGCGTCCGACTTTTTATATTCATCGTCGGGAATTTCGGTATACTTGTGCTCCTTGCCTGCGACCTCCGCGCCGGATTTGGCGGTATCGCTTATAATCCCAAGCTCCGTTATGTCCTCCCCGAGCTTTGAAACCGTGATTTTGCCGCCGGCGCGGCTTATCAAAAGCCCGAGGGTGCCGTCGCCGTCAGGCGAGCCGACGGACGCTGTCGAATAGCTTCTGCAAATAGTTGCAAACGACGCTTCTCCGCTACCCGCGGTAACGACAAGGTCGGCGGCGATGCTGCCGAAGCTTTCCTCAAATTCGACAAGATTATCGTCGTGGGCGAAAACTATGTTGCAGTTTCCCTTAAACGTGTCAGGTATTGCTTTTGCCCACTCCGCCTGCTCAGCGCGGATGAAATCAAAGGCGTTGTAGCCGCTGATTCCGTAATCACGATTTGTCACGGCGTCAAAGCCGACAATAGAAACCGGATCCGGCGACTTATCGCCTATCTTTGTATTAAGATAAAACTTTCCGATTACGTTTTGCTCGGTGTAGGCGTAGTTGTCGATATAGGTCGAAAGAAATGGAGCAAAGTCGCCCTTCGTCTCGTTTTCACCTCTGATAAACAGGACGGGTATTTTGCCGTCCGTCAGCGTGTTCATATATTTGAGGCAGCTTAAAAAGTCGTCGGCGGTGTCAAGCGATTTTACGACGTTGCCGAGAGATACC
>CANQVN010000025.1 GCA_947627315.1 uncultured Clostridia bacterium
GAATATCTGCGCGTTTCCCAGGCGGAACGGGAGCGCATGGAAGCCGACGAGGCCCAGCGGGAGCGCATGAAGGCGGAGGGCGGGCTTGCCCTCTGCGACAAGATCGCCCGTTCCTACGGCATCTATTCCACCTGGAACGCCGGCGGACTGACCAACTTCGCCGATATGTACTTTGACGCGGACGCGGACGAGTTCAACCCCGACAAGTGCATAAGTCTTCTGCGTATGTCGCTTAAAGACGGGAATCTGCACTTTTCAAGGTCAACCCGCAGCGTGGTTTACGGTCCCGAGCAGGTGATTGAGGGGCTGAACTGCTACCCGATAGCGCGGCTTATATGCGCCCGCCGCCGCGGCACGGCAAGGGGAATAGGCGAGGTCTGTCCGCTGATACCCAATCAGATTGAGATAAACCGCAACCTTGCCCGCAGAATAATCAACGCAAAGCTTACGGCATATTCGCGGCTTGTATACGCGGCGGACAGGATTTCAAACCCGAAGGCGCTGACCGAGGTGGGCAGCGCGATTGAGGTGGAGGGAGGCAGTGTGTCGCCGGTGAAGGACGCGGTAAACTACCTGACCCCGTCGCCTATGTCGCCCGACGCCAAGGCGCTCAGCGACGAGCTGCTTGTAAACTCCCGCCAGCTTTCCGGCGCGGGCGACGCGTCTTTAGGCAGCATCGACCCCACCCGCGCCTCCGGCACGGCGATAATTGCGGTGCGCGACCAGGCGGCAATCCCGCTCAACGAGCAGACGGCGGACTTCAAACAGCTTGCGGAGGACATCGCGAGGATTTGGTACAGGCAGTGGATGGTGTATAACCCCGACGGGCTGGAGCTGCCCGATAAAACGGTGGTATCCCCCCGTGAGCTTGAGCTTATCGAGCCTCAGGTGCGGGTAGACATATCAAACGCAAGCCCCTTTTCCAAATACGCGAGAGAACAGTCGCTAAGTCAGCTTTTCAGTATGGGACAGCTTTCCCTTGAGGAATACGTCTCGGCGCTGGACGACGACAGCTCGGTGCCGAAATCGCGGCTGGAACAGATAATAAAGAGCAGAGCGGCAAATAAAGAGGGTACGGACAATGTCTATGAAAAAAAACAGAACATATAATGAAATGTAGGCTGCGGCAAAGGAGTCTTAAAAAATGAGTTATGTAAAATATATATTTTCGGTTGTCTGCGGCGCTGTGCTAAGCTATTTTCGGCTGTACGGCATAGCGTTCACTGTTGTCGCGATAGCGGTGCTGTTTGACATCATAACCGGCGTTTTGGCGTCTGTTATGGACGGCACGGGGCTTTCGAGCGAGCGGGCGTATAAGGGCGTTATCAAAAAGGCGGTGCTGTTTTTGGCACTTGGATTCGGCACCTTTCTCGATGCGTTTTTGCCATACGCGGCGCAGGCGGTGAATCTGGACACGCCGAAAAGTATGTTGTTTTCAAGCGTTATCTGCGTGTATATAACGGTTACCGAGTGTATCTCCGTTATAGAAAACATTTACCGCTGCAACAACCGCGCGCTGCCCGAGTGGATTGTAAAGCTGCTGCGCACCGCGCGGGATGATATCGACAGAGGAGGGGACAGCCAATGACAAATCTGCCCATTACGGGAAAATTCAGCATAACCGCAACCTACGGTCAGAGCGGCAGCTACTGGAAAAGCGGACACAAGGGCATCGACTTTGTGTCGGAGCATAAAGAGGTGTACGCCACATGCGACGGAACGGTAAAGGTGATAGCGTATGACGAGGGAGGCTGGGGCTGGTATATCTCGATTCACGACAGCGACGGTCGCCGTCATATTTTCTGCCACCTTCAGCAGGGGAGCATCAACATAACGGAGGGCGACAGAGTAGACAGGCTGACCGTTATAGCAAAAATGGGAAAGACAGGCAACGCTACCGGCGTGCATCTCCATTTCGAGCTGCACGACAAAAACAACAGCGCCCTTGACCCCAGCTCATACCTCGGTATCCCGAACAAAAAAGGCGACTATTACAGCGACAGCTTTATTCTTGAAAAGGAGGACAGTATGCAGGGCTACAGCGATGAAAGCTCAATATCAGGCTGGGCAAAAGACGCAGTCGAAAAGGTAAGCGAGCTTGGCATTATGATAGGCGATACAAACGGGAAATTCAACCCGAACGGAAATATTACCCGCCAGGAAATGGCGGTTATAATATCACGCTTGATTGAAAGATGGGGATAAAAAATGGAAAACTTAAATGTGGTAAACGACACACGGCAGGCGGTCGTGGAGCCTGCAGCAGACAGTCCGGAAAAAAACGGTGGCGGCGGTGAGGGGACGCCCTCATCCGCCGCGAAAACGGGAATCACCCCCCGTACTCAGACGGCTGCCGAAAACGCACGCTTTCGCAAGCTCAGACTCGAAAACGAGAGCTTCAGGCGCGAGATAGAAGCGCTTAAAAGCAAGCTTTCGGGAACGGGCGACGCCGAAAACTACCGCCGCCAGCGCGACATATGCCTGCAAAAGCTCGCGGAGAGTCGCATGGCGGCGGATCTTGAGGCGGTGAAGGCAATAGATCCGAGCGTTAACGACCTTGGAGAAATCGGCGGGGATTTTATACGGCTGATTGAAAACGGCATAGACGCCAAAACCGCGTTTTTAGCCGTAAAAACAGCAAGCGACGGCAAGCATAGCCCGCTCCCGCCCGAAACGGGGTCGATAGGCGTTACGGAAAGCGCGCAGAGTGAGTTTTTCACCTCAAAGGAGCTGGACAGGCTCACATCGCGCGACCTTGAAAATCCCCTGATTTTCAAAAAAGCGTTAAAGTCACTTAAAAAATTGTAAAGGAGAGTAAAAATGGCATTTTCAAATTTCAAATCCGTTATCTGGTCTAAATTCATTCAGACCGAGCTTGAAAAAAAGTGCAGGCTGGTGGAAGACTGCTGGACGCAGTTCGAGGGCGAGGCGAAGCAGGGCGCGCGCGTTAAAATAATCGGCGTGGGCGCGCCCGAGATATTCGACTATGTTCCGGGAACGGGCATTCCCGCTCCGGTCGCCGTCGAGGGGACAAGCATCCACCTCGACATCGACCAGGCAAAGGCTTTTAACTTTATGATTGACGACATCGACAAGGCACAGTCCACAAACGGGCTTATGGAGGTGCTGATAAGGGAGGCTACCGCCAAAATGGCGCGCACCCGCGACCGTTTTGTCGCGGAGCTTGCAAAGGGAGCCGACCTTATGTCCGAGTCGACCGAGGTTAAAAACGCCGCCAAGGCGAAGGAGCTTGTCGACGCCGCGCTGCTTGCGCTCAGGGAAAACGACGTGGACGTTGAGGACAACGTCACTATCACCGTGTCGCCGTTTTTCTATCAGCTTTTCCGCGACGCGCTGACCGAAATCAAGACCAACAACGACGAGCTTATCAGCAAGGGCGTTGCCGGTATGTACGACAACTGCAAGGTCAAAATGTCCAACAACCTCTATAACGACGGCACGGACGACTATATGCTGGTGCGTACCAACCGCGCGATAGCGTTCGCGGGCGGCATCGACGAAACGGAGGCGTACCGCCCCGAGAGCTTCTTTGCCGATGCGGTAAAAGGGCTTAACGTGTACGGCGGAAGAATAATCCGACCCAAAGAGCTTTACGTCATCAAGGCGCATAAGTAAGAAAGGAGAACGATATGGCTATAACTACTGTTGAAAACCTGACTCTTGCCTTTAACGAGGCTCAGAAAATGCCCACCCCTGCCGCGTTCGACGCGGAAGGCGGAGCCAAAATTGATTTTTCAAACAAGGAGGATATCCGCATACTTGTCCTTCTCGAAAACACGGCAAGCGGAGAAAAGACCGTCACCGTCGAGGCGGGCGACGGTATTCAGGGCGTAAACCCGCTTTCGGTAAGCCTTGAAGCAAAAGGCAGCTACGCGATAGTGCTTGAAAGCGGCAAATATATGCACACTGTGGGCGAAAACAGCGGCTGCGTCGTGCTGAAGTGCGACGCGGAGGTAAAAGCGTCCGCAATTGAGCTTCCCTGATTTGGTTTAAGGGAAAAGGGGAGAGGACAAGCGTCCTCTCCCGATTTACGGGAGGTGTGAAATGACTATACGACAGGCAGACGACATTGTGCGCGGACTGATAGGCGAGGACGACTACCGCCATATGAAAAAAGACCTCGCGCGGCTTTACGACATAGCCCAGCGTCAGATAGCGACCACCGCCGCGCCGATACGCCGCAGCTTTATCGCCGAGTGCGGCAGGCTGTGCAGGCTTCCGTCCGATTTGTACCGCCTTGCGGGCAGCGACGCGGGCTATCGCCGCGTTGACGACGACCACATTATACTGTCGGGCAGCGGCAGCGCTGCGGTGCGCTACCTTGCGTACCCTGCGCAAATCGACGGCAATACCGACGACGATACGGAGTTTGAGGTGAGAGCCGAGGCGCAGAGCGCGATACCCTATTTTGCGGCGGCGTACTCTGTTCTTTCCGACAGCGATATGCGCCGCTACTACGCCTTTATCGACACATATAACAACATACTGTCCAATATCGTCGCCGCGGACAGGGATATGGCTGCGATGACCGTTGTCACGGCAAAGGAGATACAATGATTTTCAAACCACACAGGCTGCGTTCCGCGTCGGTCACCGGCAGCGGCTCTGTCGGCGCCGACGGACTGCACGGCATCGACGGCACGGGAGCGACCGTCGGGCTGTCGCGGGCGGACGGCTTCAGCTCATACGGCAAAAGCCGCCGCGCGGGAATGCTCAATATGATACGCTCCGAGACGGGCGTTGTGTCAAGGCGGCAGGGCTATACCTTTCAGTACGCTCAAAACGGAATAGGCGGGGTATTCGCCTTTCACTCCGAGGCGCGGGAGGTAAACTTTTACATAACGGGCGACAGTATGACTGTAAGAGACGGAGAGCAAAGCAAAAGCGTACCGCTTCCCGAGAGCTTTGACAACTGCCGCGCCTCACAGTCATCCGACTGTATGTATTTTATGAACGGAAGCTGTCTTTTCATTTACCGTGTGAGCGACGGCAGAAGCTACTATATCAAAAGCGACGGCGGCACGAGCGTCGACGGCTACTACGATATGGACGGGCTTATTCGTATGCCGACGGTGTTTGCCGGCTGTACCCCGTCCGGCGTAGGGCAGGCTTACGAGCCTGTAAATCTGCTCAACCCGTTTGTCTGCGAGCAGTTTGTGGCGGACGGCTCGACAAACGAGTATACGGTACACTTCGATATAGAAAGCCGCGAATGCGTTGAGACGTTTGTCAAAAATCAGTCGGGCGGCTGGGACAACACGGCGTCGTTTTATCAAGGCAAAAGGACGGTAACCTTCGTATATCCGCCCCATAAGCCGTACGTCGAAGGGGAGGACAACGTCCGTATAATTTATAAGCGCGCGGGGTTTGACAAAACCGCCTACAAGCTTGCCGGCTGTCGCTGTATGACTATGTTCGGCGTCGGCGGATACAAGGACAGAGTTTTCCTTTCGGGCTGTGATAAAGAGCCATCCTCTGTTTTTTATTCCGATATGGACGACGGGCTGTATTTTCCCGACCTCAACTACCTGAACGTGGGAAGCTCGGGCACCGAGGTCGCGGCGCTTGCGGGCGAGGACACCCGCCTTGCCGTCATTTGCAGCGACTGCGTCTATATGGTGTCGGGCAGCTCGGCGGGGGAGGACAGCAGCCTTGCGTTTAAGAATGACGCGAAGTTTTTGATAACGGGGATTTTCAACACCCCGAAACCGATAAAGTTTGTTCTGCCGCAGGCTTTTGACAACGAGGTGGTGTACCTCACCGAAAACGGCGTCGCCGCGATAACGGCAAGCGGCGTTTTGGACGAGCGGTGCTGTCAGATACGCTCGGCGTATATAAACGCCCATCTTGCAAACGAAAATCTGAACGACTGCATAATGCTGACCTGGGGCGACTTTCTTGTCCTGTCCAATCGCGCCGGAAGGCTGTATCTTCTCGACTCAAAGAACTACTCGGTAAGCGGCGACGAGCCATTTTCCTACCGTCAGTATGACGGCTACATTTGGGAGGGCGCCGCGGCAAAGTATATGTGGGTTCAAGAGGGACAGCTGTGGTTTTCGGACGGGCAAAACGTGTATAAGTACGAAAGCGGGTCTATGCACGACACCGACGCCGACGGCGCGTATCCGATAGAGGCGTATTGGGAAACGCCGCCCATACGCTGCGCAAGCTTTCATCGAAACAAGTTTTTCGACCTGCTCGGCGTTTGGCTGGCGGAGGTGATATCGCCCGACGGCAGAGCTTACGACACAGACGTGCGTGTACTCGCTCGGTTTGATAACGACGACTGGCGCGAGGTTTACGGGTACAGCGGCAATATGTCCGCTTTCGGTTACTCAAAAATCTGCTATCCGTATTTTACCTATGCGGACAGGGGCAAAAGCTTTCAGGTTTACAGGCGGCTGTATCACAAACGCTGTAAAACGCTCAAGCTGCGCTTTGAAAACTCGCGCCCCGACCAGTCGTTCGCGCTGGGCGGATTCACCGCGCAATACACTATAATGTAAAGGAGAAAAATATGGCAAGTATTTTTGACAGACAGCTTATGAGCCGCAAGGACTTGGAGCAGCTGGAGGAAATAGAAAACGCATGGCGCAATACCGACGACAGCGCCCTGCGCGATATGCTGCATGCCCGCGCCGAGAGCATCCGCCAGAGCTACGGCTACAGCGGCGGCGCGGACGGCAGTGAGTATAACCCGCAGGATATGCCGCTTTCGGTTCTGTCCGGAAGCGTAAAAGACTACTCCGACGCCGTTACGGCTGCCGAAAACAACAGACAGCGGCAATACCAAAACGGTATGGCAAGCGCCGACGCGGCGGGAAAGGAGCGACTGCGTCAGGCGTATATGAACAGCATACGCGATAAGCTCGGGTTGGATCAGCAGATGCGCGCCGCCGGCATAACGGGCGGGCTGAGCGAGAGCACACGCGCGGCGTATGACAACAGCTACGGCAAGCTTCGCGAGGATATAATGAGCGACGTCGCGGATACCAAGCGCGAGCTTTTTGAGCTTGCGGCTCAGTCGGCTTATGACAGCGGCAAGGACATAGCGGAGTTTGAGTACGGCGCGGCATTGGAGCGTGCGGACCGTATGACCGACGCGGACAATACCAGATACGCCCGCGAGCAGGACGCGCTGGACAGGCAGTTTGACAATCAGCAGTTTGAATACCAAAAACAGCGCGACAGCGCGGACGACGATTACAGAGAGCGGGAGTTTGCCTATCGGCAGGAGCAGGACAGGCTGGATCGCGAATATAAGCAGAAAAAGGACGCGCTCGAGCTTGAGTACAAGCGTCAGCAGACGGCGGCAAGCCTCGCGCGCAGCGCGCAGAGCGCCGCGTCCTCCGCAAGCAAGGAAAAGATGAACAACGTGCTGACCCTTATCAAAAACGGCTACTACAGCCCCGAATTTGCCGATATTTTAGGGCTTGACCCAAGCCAGCTCAAGCGCGCGGCGGACAACGGGGATATGGCGGATATTGCCTGGAAGCTTTTGGGTAAGGGCGTGTACGACGACAGCTTTCCCGAAATTCTCGGCTATTCGGAGGACGTGCTGCGCGAGTACGCCGAAAACGCAAAGGCGGGATTTTGATATTGAAAAACCAAAACCGGTGTGCTATTATATAGTAGTTAAATAAAAAGCGGAGGGCAAAAGGGGAGGTGTGCTTATATGAAACGTATCGCGCTGATAAACGACCTTTCGGGCGTCGGCAGATGCTCGCTTACAGTCGCGCTGCCGGTGCTGTCCGCGATGGGGCATGAGTGCGCCGCCCTGCCCACCGCAGTGCTTTCAAATCACACCGGGTTTGAAAAATTCACGTTTTACGATTTTACCGACAAAATGCCGGAGTATATCGACTGCTGGGAGAGCCTTGATTTGCATTTTGACGCGATTTACAGCGGCTTTCTCGGCTCGGCGCGGCAGATTGATATAACTCTTGATTTTATTAAAAGGTTCGGAAAAGACGCGATAAAGACGGTAGACCCCGTTATGGGGGACAACGGCAGCGTCTACGCCACCTGCGACAGCGAGCTTCAGCGGCATATGCTGCGGCTTGTCGCGGCGGCGGACGTGATAACGCCCAATCTCACCGAGCTTTGCGTACTCTCGGGGCGCGATTATCCGGAAAAGGGAGCAAAGCTTTGCGACGTTAAGGATATGTGCGCCGCGCTTCAAAGCGGCGGCGTCCGCGACATCGTCGTGACGGGACTGACGCCCGAGCTTTTCCCCGAGCTTGAAAGCGGCGTTGCAAACCTTGTATGCAGCGGCGGCGGATACACGCTTATAGGCGAGAGCCGGGTTCCCGTCAACTACTGCGGCACGGGCGATTTGTTTGCAAGCGTGCTTTGCGGCGCGCTCACCTCGGGTATGTCGCTTATTGCCGCGGTGCGCCGCGCCGCGTCCTTCACCTCTCTTTGCGTCAAGGACACACAGCGGCGGGGCGGCGGCGTCTTATACGGGGTTATGTTTGAGGACAAGCTCAAATATCTATGGGAGTGATTGAATGAAAGTGGTAAAGCCTAAAAGCCTGCTCGCCGCGCTGTTGTTTTGCGTGCTGATATGGCTGTTTACTCTCACCGGCGCATGGCTTCCGGTGGGCGGCGGCGCGTATATTCACGCGGGCGATGCGCTTGTATATCTTGCCGCGCTTGCCCTGCCGCTGCCGCAGGCTATGCTGGTATCCGCCATAGGCTGCGCCGCGGCGGATATGACGCTGGGAAGCGCCGTTTATATTCTGCCGACGCTTGTGTTAAAGCCGCTGCTCGTGCTTTGCGCGCGCTCACTTATGCGGCTTTGCGAAAACCCGATTTTGCAGGACGCGCTTATCTGCCTTTCGGGGATTTTGACAATTGTCGGCTACACGGCGGCGGACGTTGTGATTTTCCTTTTGCGGGGCGGGGAGAGCGGCGTTATGGAGACGGTGAAAAACGGAGTTATGTTCAATTCACTTCAGGCGCTTTTCTGCGCGGCGCTGTTTTTGGTCGCCGCGGGGATATACCGTGCCTGTATCGCCCGCCGCGGGAAAAAGGATGAAAAATCCGCTTGACACGCTGAGAGACGAACGAAAAAGAGTGCAGAATCGGTGAAAACGTTCTCGTCGGCGTACAAAGGTACGGTAGAGAGCGTTTTTGCCGATAGCAAGAAAATTTGTGTCAAGCGGCTCAATGCCGCTTGACACAAAATAAAATCAGAAATCTTTTTTGTTGTCTGTAAACTATGTTATTTTTTTATAGTTTAATGCTTTTCTTGCGGTCTGTGCCTTTTTCGACAGTCTCAAGCCTTTCCTTTCGGAAAGGCTTTTTATTATTCCGTTAATCTGTAATATTGCAGAATATCCAGCTTTTTTAATATCTCCCGCTGCTTATCTGCGGCGTTATCCAGCACGCTGCCGTCCGGCTGTACATAGATATCGTCCTTTTCGTTAAAGGCGGGAAGGACGCGCCGCGCGTCGTTCAGAAAATCTATATACGGATCGACGCCGTCAAACCCGATAAGCTCGCACACCGCCGCGCCAAGGTAGATGTCGCTTATGGTTTTGCCGTCGATGCCGAGCTTTGCCGCATCCTTTTCAAAATCGCGGCTTTGGCAGAAAGAATTATTTGCGTAAATGACAAACGGCGTTTCATAGGCGGAAAGACGCTCGGCGACCGACCCCGTTTTTCCTATCTCACAGCCAAGCTCGCGGTAGGTCAGAAAATCCTCGCCGAGGTTTGGCAGATGGTCGCCGAAAAAGACAAGCAGCGTCGGCTCGTCCACACCGTCAAGATACTGTGCAAGCTCGTAAACCGCGTCCGCCGTGTCCCTAACCCCCTCGCAGTAGACGGAAAGGTATTCCCGCGCACGGTCGGAAAGCTCGGTCTTCACCGGCGGCAGAGCCGGCTCGTACCCGTATTTTCCATAGTTGTAGGTCAGGTGGTTTTGGAGCGTAACGGTATACATAAACTGCGGCACGCCCCGCCGCCTTTCGATGTCGCTTTTGATTTCGCGTAAAAACGCCGCGTCCGATATAAGGTTGCCCTTTTTGTCCTTTTCGGGGTCAAACGCCTCGGAAAACACCTGGTCTGTAACTCCGAAATAGCTGTAAACGCTGCTGCGGTTGTAAAACCAGCTGTCGCCCGGGTGCATAAAAAAGCGGTTGTACCCCGCGTTTTCAAACAGGTTTGCGACAGACGGCGTTTTCTTGTGTATCACGCGAAAGGCGGAGGTCGTCATATCGCTTATCATATTTGTCGGAGTGCCTGTCATTATGTCAAACTCGGTGTTGGCGGTTCCCGCGCCGACGTTTGACACGGCGATGTGTCCCGACACCGCGCGCGGGCTGTTTACAAGCTCGTTAAATCTCCATATCGGGTTTTGCTCCGCGCTTTCGTATTCAAAAGCGTCGCCGTTTGTGATGTCCGAAAACGCCTCGCCCATCACAAAGATAACGTTCGGCTTAAAGGAGGGGATTTCGCCCTCTTTTTCATATTCTTCAAGAAAGCTTTCCGCCTGCGCCCTGTCGTAGCCCTCCGGCTTGTCTATCGGGTAGAGGTTGAAGTTATGCAGAAAACAGTAGTTAAAGCCAAGGGTGTTGAACATATACGGAATGTTATACATATCCGACACTGGGAAGCTGTCAAACAGCTTTTTGCTTCCGTAAATCGGCTTTACGGAAAGCAGAAACGCCGCTAAGACGCAGACGACGCTCGCCGCGCGTATCAGCAGGCGCGGGCGTGCCGATTTTATAAAAAAGCCGAGTATTACGATAGCCGCCGCATACAGGATAATTATTATA
The DNA here is from genome assembly GCA_947627315.1 of uncultured Clostridia bacterium. Taxonomy (GTDB): domain Bacteria; phylum Bacillota; class Clostridia; order Oscillospirales; family QAKW01; genus RGIG9041. The sequence goes on from CANQVN010000025.1 coordinate 10,803, forward strand.
AGCAGCCACAGGTGCAGGTTCAGCGAATAGCCCTGCGCGGAGCTTAACGCCTCGCGGATAAGCCCGATATCCGCCGGAACAAAAGCGTCCTCTCTGCCCTCTATTTTAAGCAGGTTGACGTATGACAGCAGCGGAAAGACAAGCGCCGCGGGCGCAGCTCCCCAAAACACGCTGCCGAAAGCAAAATAGCCTATGACGGTAAACACCGCGACCGGCAGCAGGTTGAGCGGTATCAGCGCGGGGCGGGTGACTATGTCATACAGCGTCTGCCGGAACAGCCCGGGCTGTATATAAAGCGACAGAAGCTCTGTGCAAAGCGCGCAGGCGGCGCAGACAAGCGCGCTTACGGCAGGACTCATCTTTACGGTTTTTGCCTTTACCATTTTTGCTCCCTTAAAATCAAAGAGCCGTGCTTTCGGCTCTTTGACAAGATTGGTTTTTCAAATCACCAGGGATTTGTAGCGTTTTTATCAGACTCTTTTTCCGGCTCTGTCGGCTCGGAGGGCGTGGTGTCCGACGGCTCTGTCGGCTCTGTCGGGGTGTCCGGCGGCTCCGGCTCGGCTGGCTCCGGCTCTGTCGGCTCTGTCGGCGCGTCGGGGTTTTCCGGCACAGGCTCGGTGGGTGCGGTGTGAACGGTACACGGCTCTGTCGGCGCACCGCCCGGCAGGAAGCTGCCCGTCGCCTTGTTGGGGCAGAATTCCGTTGCCAGCATTCCGCTGTCGAAGCAGTATTCCGCTGTCACAAGTGTCGTCGGCTTTGACAGCGATTTGTAAGCAAGCCCGCTGTGAACCTTTGACATTACCTTTTTCCAGGTCACGGCGGCGGGGTTAAGCCCGCTGTAGTAAATGGTGGAGTTGTAGTCGTAGCCGTACCATACGACGCCGGTGTAGTAGGAGGTATAGCCCGCAAACCAACGGTCGTAGTCATACGACGTGGTGCCGGTCTTTCCCGCGATTTCCGTCGTGCCGAAGTTTGCGGGAGTGCCGGTGCCGTTTGTCGCGGCATAGCTTAAAAGCAGGTTTATGGTGCTTGCCGTTTCGGGCGACATCGCGGTGTGAGATTCGACGTTGTTTTCAAGCAGAACCCTGCCGTTTTGGTCGACGACCTTGGTGTAAAAATAGGGCTTTGTATAGGTTCCGCCGTTGGGGAAGGAGGCGTAGCCCGCCGCCATTTCGACGACGTTGACGCCCTTTGTAAGCGCGCCGAGTCCGAGGGAGGCTACGTTCTCGTCGTTATGCGCGCGATCCTGCTCGGACGATACAAGCGAGGTAAAGCCGAGGTTGTCTGTCATAAAATTGAACGAACGCTTAAAGCCGACCGCGACGTTTACCCGCGCCGCCACGGTGTTGAGCGACTGTGCGACCGCCGCCAGCAGCGTCACGCGCTGGTGCGACTGGTAGCGGGACTGGTTTTTCGGGTACTCGTTCGCCTCGTCAATATACCAGTCGTAAATCATCGAGGACGGCGACAGCGCGTTGTTGCCGTCGACCGACACGCCGTATTCAATACCCGGCGCATAGGTGGAAAGCGGCTTTATGCTCGAACCCGGCTGGCGCAGGGTCATCGTTGCGCGGTTTTGCCCGCGCGCCGTCGTCTTTTCGCCGATGCCGCCCGCAATGGCGACTACGGCGCCCGTCGAGTTGTCGATTATCGCCATCGAGCTTTGCGGCGTGACCCTGTTCCCGTTTTTGTCCTTGGCGGAAATGTTCGGGAAGTTGTCAGGGTCGCTGTAAACGCTGTCAACACAGTCCTGAACGCTCGAGTCCATGGTGGTGTATATCTGAAGTCCGCCGGAGTAGACAAGCGTCTCGGCGTATACCTTGCTGTAGCCCTTGATGTTTATAAGATCGTCGATAACGGAGTTTGTCACAGCGTCCACGAAATAGCTTTTGACCTCCGCCTTTGACGCGCTCTGCCCGCCGCCGGACGATAAGGTCAGCGTTTCCGCCTTGGCGGCTTCCGCCTCTTCTTTTGATATAAATTTCAGCTCGACCATTTTGTTGAGTACGGTCGCGGCGCGCTCCTTGTTATGCTCCATATTTGTCACGGGGTCGTAATAGGAGGGCGACTTGGTAATGGAGGCAAGGCAGGCGCACTCTGCAAGCGTCAGCTCGCTTATGTCCTTGCCGAAATATGTGTCCGCCGCCGTCTGCACGCCGTAAACGCCCTGCGACAGGTAAATCGTGTTGAGGTACACCTCTAATATCTGCGGTTTTTTATACTGACTTTCAAGATACCAGGCGCGGCGCATCTCCTGTATTTTCCGCGTTATCGTGTGGTCGTCGTCCTCGGTCAGGTTTTTGACAAGCTGCTGCGTTATGGTCGAGCCGCCGAAGTCGCTCGAGCTTTTCGGGTTGAAAAAGTTGAGCACAGCCGCGGCGGTGCGCTTCATATCAACGCCGTTGTGCTTGTAAAACCGCTCGTCCTCGATGGCAATGACCGCGTTTTGCATATTAAGCGGTATCTGGTCGATGCTCGCCCAGATTCGGTTTTCGGTGCCGTGAAGCTGCTCTATTTCGATATCCTTGCCGTCCTCCTTGGCATACAGTACCGTGGTGTAATCAAGCGAATTATTAAGGTAGGACAGGTCGAAAACCCCGTCGACGTAAATAAAGACGTACCAGAGAAAGACGCCGGCTGTAAAAACGCCTGTCAGCACCATGGTCAAAAACACTGCCCAAACGCCGCGGCGGACAAGGCTTGGCTTTTTAAGCGGCTTTTCGGGCGTTTGAACGTCCGAAATTTCGGCGGTATTTTCCGCCTGCGTCGCCTGTGCCGCCTTCACTCTTGCCTTTTCCGCCTTTTTGGCGGCTTTTGCCTCGTGCCTGCGTATCCAATTTGCAACAATTTTTCTAAGCATTATTTATTCCTTCCGCAGATGAAACAATGTTGTACAATCTATAAGGTCATTATATCACAAACGGGATTTTTTTCAATAGTATAGCAAAATTTAATAACTCAGCTTCGTTTTGAATAATAGCCCTCGATGCCCTTTTCCACAACGCTTACGGCATAGCCCGAAAAGCTGTCCCGCCGGACCTTCGCGCGCCCCATTGTAATAAAGGTAAAAATGTATATTGACAGATATTTGAGATAAAACAGCGCCGTCTTCAACAGCTTTCCGCGAATGGAGAACACGCCGACACGTATTGTCTCGACAGCGCCGAGAGACGGGTAACGCAGCAGCGCGTACTTGCACATTATAAATCGGAAATTGAGCATTATGAAAATCACCAGCACGACGCACCATTCGATAACCGTGAGCGTTATAAAAAAGCGGTCGTGAGTTATAAAAAGCGCGACGTGGGACAGAAAATCCTGCTCGTAGTCGAAAATATTCTCGCCGGCAAGCTCGACGCTTATCACAAACACGCCGCACTCGGCGATAACGGCGGCGATAAGCGTCAGCAGCCGCCAAAAGCTTAATATCAGCTTTTTGAGCGCGTTCATAAGCACGGCGCGCAGCATAAGACGCGGCTTTGAAAACATATAAAAGACCTGCAAAAACCTGCCGCGTCCCGCCTGCGCGTTTATAAAATAATAGGATATCCCAAACGAAAAAGGGGTAAACAGTATCGACGAGACAAAAACGACGGCGACGGCATACAGGTAAAAGGAAAGAGACGGGCGGATTTCCCCGTTCAGCGCGCCGACAAACTCGCCGCGGGTGTTGAACATAAACAGCGCGGCAATTATGAGCAAAACGGCAAGCCCGAAAACAATCGACACCGATATTCCGCGCAGGATAACGACGTTTATATCGTCGTTTTGTCCGTTCGTTTTCAAAAGCATCGCCCCCTTTTTGCACTTTCCCAATCTTATTATATTGTCAAACCCGCCCGTTTATAATATGCATATTTAAAAGTAAAAACGCCACGATACCGTTTCGGATATCGTGGCGTCTTGGTTTAACTTAAAGCTTCGATTTACTGGGGAATGTCGGTAAAGAGCATTGTCGGCGGGATGTAGGCTGCTGACAATATCGGAAGTATTGACGACGCCAGAGTGGTCGTGCCGTTCTCCTCTGACTTTTTACCCAGATAGAACTCGCTCCAGGTGTTGAACAAATTCGCGTCGTACAAGCCAAGCGTGGTATTCTTTCTGTACATCGGCTGTGTCAGCGAGCCTTTGGCTTCGCCCGAGAACATCGGCAGCGCGTTGTAGGCGTTGCGGTTGGCGGTGGCAAGCTTTGACGCAAGCTCGGAGCCGTAATTGGCGTATGCCGTTTCCGCATGCTTGACAACCGAGCGATAGAAAGAGACGCCGATGTTGTTTTTCATCGTCTCGTATCTCGCCTTCTGCTCCGCTGTCATAGTGTTGACAATGGGCTTCTCGTAGTTTTCTTTCCAGCTCTTTGTAATCTCTTCCGCGACGCGAAGCGCAACCGCGGGATTCTCGCAGTTTTTAAGAACCGAGAAACCGTTTACCCAACCGGCAGCCCAGGGGCTGACCGGCTCGTTTGTAGAGTCGTATATGACGCCGTTCTCGTCCGGCGTGGAGGTGCGGATAATCTGCTCTGTTACAAGACCGTAGGGGACAGGCACAAAGTCGATATCCACATTGTTTGCCGCAGCTTTGTCTTTGAGCTGCCTGTACTGTTCAAGATCCGCGGCAAAGAACGAATAGGAATTTATAAAGTCGCTGCCGGTGTAAATTCCAAGCACTTTGTCTATGGCGCTGTGCTCGGCATTGTCCCAGTCGGAAATGTCGCCGGTGAACGCCGCGACGTAGTTTGAATTGTCGCTGCCGGTAAGCGTCCAGTACCAGGACTGGATAAGATCCATATTGGAAGCGACCGTGTCCATCGTCTCTGTGCCGATGACCGCCGTCGAAACGGACGCCGCATGGCTGTTGTAGTTGACAGATATGCTGGCGTTGTTTTCCATACCCATCCAGATGTCAAGATTTCTGTCGTCGTCTATCAGCGAGCCGAGTCCGACTCTGCCGTTTGACGTGGAAGCCTTGAGTATCTCGGTAAAGGCGCTTACGCCCCACTTGTTGTCGTTATACAGGGTAAGCGGGTCGGTAACGGCTATTTCCTTGGCGCCCGTCTCCTCGTCGGCGGGGATGACGACGCCCTCCGGCACCGCTATGTTGTTTTTGTTGTAGGTGAGAAGGTAAGGCGCGCCTATACCGGAGACTACCATATACTTGTTGCCCGTTGTGGGGGAGTATACGTTAAACTTCTTTGAAAGCGCCTGTGAGAATGTATCAAGCTTTGTGGCAATGTCAAAGTTGATAAACTTTGAAACATCCTGAGTAAAGAGCTGCGAATAGCCCCAGGACTCCTGATCTACGAACATAAGGTCTTTTTTCTCGCCCGTAAGGACGGAGCGGCGAAGCCACTTCTCATAGTCCATATTGCCCTCGGGATACTCGACCTTGATTGTCATATTAAGCTTGTTGGCAATAGCTTGTATACCGTCTTGCTGCTCGGCGGATAAAGCGTGGGGCAGGGCAAGGGTGACGGTTCTGCCGACCATCAGCTCGTCCTTGACGCCGGTCGCGCTCGATGCGTCCGTAACCTCGCTTGTAAGCGTACCGAGGATATCGTTAATCTTTGTTATAACGTCGCCCGGCGCGTTAAAAGGCGTTTCGGACAAAACAGGTCCCGGCTCCGGCTCCGGCTCGGGTTCGGGTTCCGGCTCGGGTTCAGGCTCCGGCTCGGGTTCAGGCTCCGGCTCGGGTTCAGGTTCGGGTTCGGTCTCAGGCTCGTAATCCGGTT
>CANQVN010000026.1 GCA_947627315.1 uncultured Clostridia bacterium
CCTGCCTGTTTATCGCCTCCATCGAGCGCAGCAGCGGCGTTTTCTTGTCAAGCGCCTGTCCGCCGTAGGAGCAAAACGCGGTAGGTATGCAGAGTACGCCGTCCTTTATAAACGCATAGGAGGTGGGGTCCCACGCGGTGTAGCCACGCGCCTCAAACGTCGCGCGCAGACCGCCCGACGGGAAGCTGGAAGCGTCCGGCTCGCCCTGGATAAGCTCCTTGCCCGAAAACTCCATTATAACCTTACCGTCGTCCGTCGGCGAGATGAAGCTGTCGTGCTTTTCGGCGGTGACGCCCGTCATCGGCTGGAACCAGTGGGTAAAGTGGGTTGCGCCCTTCTCGATCGCCCAGTCCTTCATCGCGTTTGCAACGACGGTGGCAACGCTGCTGTCAAGATGCTTTCCCATTTTGATGGTGCGCTGGAGCTGCTTGTAGGTCTCCTTCGGCAGCCGCTCTCTCATAACTGAGTCGCCAAATACGTTTGAAGCGAAAATCTCTGTCACCTTGTTCATGCTTTTTACCTCATTCCATAAAAAATAATGCGGCAAAACGACTGTGAAAAACACAGTGACGCCTTTGCCGCTGACATGAATATAAAAAAGCAATGATATAACAAAACCTGTTGTTTTGCGACATCATTGCCGTTTATGATGTCAGTATAACCCCGCCGTGCGGATTTGTCAAGCATTTTTTGATAAAAAATCCAAAAATATTAAAAACGCCATAGGCTGCTGCCCACGGCGTTTTTTCCTAATCCTTTTCGCGTGAAAGTCTCTTTTCCGCGAGCTGGACGATTCCTTTAAGCAAAAGGTTTACCGCCAGAATCATCAGCGAGACAAACGCCGCGCTTTCCATAAGAAGCTGTGCCTCAAACTGATTTATCATCAGTGCGACCGGCTTTGGCGCGGGCGGCGCCAAAAACGAAACGGCGGATATTGTCATCATCGAGTTTACGAAAAAGTAGCCGAACATCTCGAACATCGTGTGCCTGACCTTGGGCAGGATAACGTCAAAAATAATCCGTATCCTGCTCACGCCGAGACATACGCCGACCGACTCAAGATTTTCGTTGACCTTGGAAAGGGTGTTATACATCATCAGATATGGCGAGGCAAAAAAGTGGATGGAATTGACCAGAAAGATAATCGCCATCGTGCCGTAAAAGCCGCTTTTGGAGAAAAATATAACGTAAGACAGACCGAGCACCATACCGGGAATTGCCATCGACGTGAGCGAAAGCAGATGCAGCCCCTTTGAAAACCTGCCCTTGACACGGGAGGTCATATACGAGCAGATAAACGCGACTGCGGTACCCAAAAGCCCCGTGCCGAGCGAGTAGATAAGCGAGTTTACAAGGTATCTTCCCGCGCCGCGGCTGAGGGTGTTTTGTATGTGCGCAAACGTCAGCGTCGTGTTAATCGGGTATTTGGTGTTGAGTACAATCACGCAGAACGCCAAAATCGGCAAAAACACGCAGATGCTGAGTATCACGCAGAAAACGGACGAAATAATATCTCTGCCCATGCTTTTTTTCGGCTGAACCTGCTCTGCGATAAACGAGTTTTGTCCGTTGTCCGGGTTCAGCATATCCGCCAAAAACGCCGCGACAGCCGGAACAAGAAGCACAACGCCTATGGCGCTGCCCGTACCGTAGTCAAGCATACCTACCGCCTTGTTATACATAAGCACCGACAGCGTCACCGTCTTTGCGCCTATCAGCAGCGGCACGCCGTAGTCGGTTATAGTAAGCGTAAAGATAGCAAAAAACACCGAAATCAGCGTCTTTTTCAGATATGGAAGCGTGATGGCGGTAAACTGGTTGAATTTAGATATTCCAAGCACGTCCGCCGCACGATAGGGCAGTCCGTCCTCGTAGTACAGAATACTGTCGAACATCAAAAACGCAACGGGAAACGAGTACATTACAGAGCCCGTCACAATCCCGGCAAAGCCGTATATCCCGCTTTTGAGTCTCAAAAGATTGGTAAGTATGCCGTTTGAACCGAACAGCGTCACAAGCCCGAAGGCGTGCGAGATGGACGGAATAAGCATCGGCAGTATAAATATTATTTTCAGTATAGACTTGCATTTCACGCCCGTTCGCTCGATGCACCATGCCGCCGCAAGCGCCAGCGCCATTGAAATCACGGTCGAGGTGAGCGACGTCAGCAGCGAATTTTTCAGCGCGGCGGAAAACTGCGGCGAGTGAATAAGCCCGCTGACCGAAGCGGGTGTAATCCGCGTGAACATTGATATTATCGGCAGCAGCACGCTCACCGCAAAAAACAGCGTAATGCAGACGTTGACTATCGTTTTGCCGCGCATTTTACCGTTCATTTGCAATGCTCCTTGTAAAGCGTGCAAGCGAGTCCACCTTAGCCTTGAGATTGTCAAGCACGAACGTGCGGACGTAGTCGTTTGCCGGATGGGCGCAGATGTTCTCCGGCGTGTCCAGCTGGCTTATGTCGCCCTTGTCGAGTATCATAATCCTGTCAGACAGGGCAAACGCCTCCTCCTGGTCGTGCGTGACGTATATCATCGTCGTGCCGAACTGCTGCTGAAGCCGCTTCAGCTCGCGGCGCATCGAAAGGCGGGTGTCGACGTCCAGCGCCGACATCGGCTCGTCAAACAACACGATGTCGGGCTTGAGCGCGAGCGTCCTTGCGATGGCGACCCGCTGCTGCTGCCCGCCGGATAGCTGCTTTGGCATTTTGTTTGAATGCTCCGAAAGTCCCACGACCTCGAGCATCTCCAGCGCGCGGGTTCTTGCGTCGGACTTTGTCGACTTTTTCTTTTTAAGCGCGTATTCCACGTTGCCGAGTACCGTCATATTCTCAAACAGGGCGTAGTTTTGAAAAACTATGCCCATGCCGCGTTTGTCGGGACGGGCGGATGTGATATTCTCTCCGTCCTTTGCGATTTTGCCCGAGTCAGGGTCCAAAAGTCCGATTAGTATGCGCAGCAGCGTAGTTTTTCCGCAGCCGGACGGTCCGAGCAGCGAGAGAAACTCGCCGTCGAACACGTCGAAGCTGACGCCGCGTAAAACCTCCTGAGAACCGAAAGATTTGCAGATATCGGTAACCTCAAGCTTTTTGTTTACGAAAAGATCCATTTTTGGAGAAGCCGCTCCTTTTCCTCAAGAGTGTCATTTGCCATATTGCCATATTTGACGCTGGCGGGGAAGCCCTCCACTTTGGGCGTGTAGTCCTTGTAAATCTGATCGGGGAAGTAGCGCTCGTTGTCCTGCTTGCAAAGCTCGGTCGCAAGATACTCGAACACCGCTTTGACCTCCGGGCGCGACGCGCTCTTTTGGAGCATAGCGTTGCCGTACATGCTGTATGGCGCGCCCTCGTCAAAGAACAGTATTTCAAGCGGGACGCCTTCGTTTATCTCAACGACCGCCTGGGATATCATGCCGAGCCCGATGCCGACCTCGCCCTGAACCAGAGCGTTGACGGGACCGGAGCCGGACGACGTGTACTGAAGCACGTTTTCCGAGAATTTTTCAAAATATTCAAACGCCTTGTCCTCGCCCCACTCGTTTACGAGCTGACGGAGGAACATATAGCCCGTGCCGGACGACGCGGGGCTGGGCATTGAGATAAGTCCCTTATACTTAGGGTCAAGCAGATCCTGATAGCTTTCAGGCACGGGTACGCCTTTGTCCTCAAGCACCTTGCGGTTGATAACTATGCAGCCGCCGTTTTTAACCTCCGGCGTGAACTTTTTGCTTTCGGGTACGATGTCGTCAAGAAATACCGAAAAGTCAAAGTCGTCAAGCGCCGCCAGCTTATCCTCAATCATATAGAGATAGCCGTACTCCTCGGAGCAGACGATATCGACCTGCGCGTTATCACCCTCCTCGCTGATCTTGGCGGCGATATTGCTTGAAGTCATATATTCAAGCGTTATGTCATAATCGGGGAACTTTTCACGCAGCGAGTTGAGGTAAAACTCGTTTTTATAATCCTCGCCGCTCGTCCAAATGACGATTTTTTGCGAGCCGCTGCCGCTGCATCCGTACATGGGCAGCAGCATAACGCACAGAATAACGACTGCCGTCAGCCTGCAAAAAAGACTGTGTTTTCTTTTCATTGTGATTTCCTCCTACAATTTAATTTTATACGTCATAGGTCTTGTCAATCGCTTTCAGCTCACGGAATGTGTCTATCTCGACAATATCCTCGTCAAAGCAGGTGTTGACAGCAACCCTGTAACGCTCTTTTTTATAATGCAGCGGCACCTGATCCCAGTATCTCTCCTTGCCGCCGGGCGACTCGTAAATCTCCTTTATATCCCGCGACAGCTTGTGTCCGTCCGCCTCGTCCCAGTAGGATATTCCGATAAGCTGCCAGCAGTCGTCTCCGCCGCCGCCGATTTTTTCCTCCGTTATAATACCGTTTTTGACGGTTACGCACCAGTCGTCGGTGCGCTCCTTCTTTATGCCCATAAAATTGGAGCTGTAGTGGTACGGCTTTATTATTTTAGGATTGGATATCAAAAGATCCGCCTCCAGCACATACGCGCCGGAAAGCATATGCCGCGCCGCCATGGCGGACGATATGTTGTTGGCGTCGTTATACATCGGGTTTTCGATAAACTTTATCATCGGATATTTGTATAAAAGCTGGTCAAACTGCTCCGCAAGATAGCCGCGCACGATATATATTTCGTTTATGCCCGCGCCAAGACATGCGTCAATCAGCCCGTCGATTATGCGTTTGCCGTGTACGCGCACCAGCGGCTTCGGCGTGTTAAAGGTTATCGGAACCATCCGTGAGCCGAAGCCCGCCGCGATGAATATAGCCCGCTTAACCCGATAGGGCTCAAGAGCTTCGATGCCATTTTGAGTGATGACTCCGTCCGAAACGAAGCCAAGCTCCGTCAGCTCCTTTAAGACCTTGTTAACCGTTCCGAGCGACTTGTCTACCGCAGCCTGCAAATCGCGCTGTTTCAGCTTTTCCCGCGCCGTCGCGAGCGCCGCCAGCACCTCAAACTGGTTTTTTGTCAGCTGTTTTATCACTTTGAATATTTCCTTCCGTGTTTTTCCGTTCATTTTTTTATTGACAATCACAAAAATTGAAAATAAAAATTGCCGATTTTTCGATTTTTCACGCAATAAAACGATCCGTGTTCATATTACAGGGATCGCGTTGGGGTGTTTTGAACAAATAAAAGCGGATTTGAAAATCCTATGACATCAGTATAGCAGTCGTTTGTTCATTTGTCAACGGTTTTAAAAAATGAAAAAGCCCCGCCTAAGCGGGGCTTTTGTTTTGCTGCTTTCTCGCTTGCTTTACGGTGCGGAATTTTCCGTCAAAACTGCCTCTTTGTCAAAAAACGTCCAGTTGCTTTCGTTCAGCATATCCGTAGGCTTGACGCATCCCCAATAGGAGGGCAGAAACGTGTTTCCGTTGTTGACGGCAACGTCCCATTCGCTTGACAGGATGACGTACTGCTCGTGCGCCGTTTTCTCCGAGCTGTCAAGCGCCTTGCCGGTAAACGGGTTTTTCGGGTCGTTTATCAGTCCCTTTACCGCAAGCGTCGGCACGTCGGCGTTTGTCATAAACTCGTCCGACTCGGTATAGCCCTTGGCGTTGAAGTCCTTCACCATGAGCAGGGGATGAAATCTGTCTATCTGCTCCTCGTTTATCGTTCCCCAGCCGTGGTCGGAGACAATGATAATTCTTGTGTTGTCGTAGACGTCGTTTTTACGCAGATAGTCAAACCATTCTCCCAGTCGTATCATCGCCGCCATATTGACGTGATACATGCTCATCTGCTCGACGTCCATTTCAAGCGTTTTGCCGTCAAGTGTGAACCTGTCGGCGTTTTTGTTGTCGTAGCTTGTATTGTCAACCTTATTTTCGGGCGTGTAATCCGGCTCGCTGAGCAGGCATGGGTTGTGGGTCATGTCGTTTACCATAAACAGAAACGAGTTTTTCGCGCCGTCCGATACGTTGGTTATGCCGTTCATACTCAAAAGCGTCTGGTATGTCTCCATAAACTCGTGATTTATGCCGTTTGCGACAGAGATGTTATCAATTGTCTGATTGGCGGGTATTGCTTCATCCGTATCATCAGTATTTTCGCCGTATTTCAGGTACAGTCCTTTGTCATATACTGTCGGCTGAAGCACGACGGGCAGCGTTTTCATTATGCTGAAACAGAAAAAGTTGCGCATATTTCCGTCTATGACCGCCTGCTTTGCGTCGGTAAAGCCGTATCTGCCCTTTGTTATATATTTTGAAATATTCGGATACTCGTCAAAAATACTGAGATCGGGAACCCACTGATAGCCGGCGTATGACGGATCGCACACCGTAACGTCAAAATCGTTGTCGTCAAACAAAACGGGCATAACCTTGAGCGCCTCGTTATGCTTTTCCGCAAGCGACTCGTCGCTGCGGCGGTTAAGCTCAACCGGCGTGTATTCATACCCGCCCGCAAGCGCGGGCATGCCGAAATTGGTGCACGCGCCGAAGGACAGCGTGTTTTTATAGTAGGTAAAGCCGTCGAACTTTTCCATAAGCTCCGGCTTTTCGTTCATAAAGTACGGCGTAAACCGCCCTACGGCTCTGTCAAGCATCAAAACGATTACGTTTTTTCCGTTTTTGCTGAGTGTGAAATGCGGCTCGCTCTCGTCGGTGATGTTGCCGTTTCTTATCCGGGAAATAGACGCGTTTGCCCGAAAGGTATTGACGGCGGACAGTGAGATTACGGCAATAAGCGCGACGGTTAAAACGCCGGCGGCGGCGCGCTTCCACTTGTAAGCTATAAAGCACATAACAGCGGCGACGACGACGATAACAAGCAGGTTAATAAACTTGTATGCTCTTGAAAAATCCATGCCGTTTTCATACTGGAGCGTGGACGAGATAACGCCGAGCTTTGTGCCGAAAAACATATAGTTTACAAGCATAACGCCGCCCATTACCCACACAAGGTAATCGAAAACTATCTTGCCCTTGTCGCTTGCCAGCCTGTAAAACACCTGCATCCATACCAAAAAGGTGCCTGCCGCCATGCACAGCGAGCTTGCGATGTACCACAGCGGGTCGTGAAAATATGTGATGTCGATATATTCCTGCGGGGACGCGGCGATATACACCGACGGTATAAACACGCCTATAAATACCGTGAGAAATATTGCGCCGGTATAGAACATTTTCTTACTTGACCGTATGTTGTCAAGAGGTGATTTGCCGCCCGTCTTTGCCTTAATATATGGTGTGAGCGCGGGGACAAACAACGCTATGGCAACAAGCGCCAGAAACAGCTTCATCTTGAGCGAGTGCGCGGAAAACGCGGCAAAGTCATAAAAGAGTATGCCGAGCCCCGCGATACAGCAGATGACGTTTAACACAGGACGCGGATTTTTCAGCTTGTAAAAAATCGTCTTTACAAGCGAAAAGAGGTTGTTCAGCGTCCAGTAAAACACAAGACAAGCCGGAGACGAGTAGAGAAAGACAAGGAAAAACGCCGCCATCGCATAAAGCTGAACCTTTGTTTTAAGCGGAAAGCCCTTGAGATACAGCGCGCTTGAAATCACGTTTATCAGCGTCATCAGTATCGGAAGCAGGTTGAGCGTAAGCCCGCCTATCACGATAAGCCCGTCCGGCGCGCCGAGATCCTTTATCGGACCGAGCGACACACCGTCCAGAACCGTCAGGTTTGACAGAAACTGATACGCCGCTATGAAAAACGGTATTTCCAGAAGCAGCGAGACAGAGCCGTTCAAGGCGCTTGTCGGCTTGTAGTTGTTTTGCCTGTAATAAGTCTGCAAAATCATCATGCGCTCGTCGCCCGAGAAGGTCTTTTTAATGTGGGCGACCCCGCGGTGGAGCTTTGCCTCAGTGTCGCGCGTCTGCTCCTGAAGCGCGTCCGCTCTGCGGTAAAGCGGCAAAACCATAATGTTCATTATAAGACTCAGAAATATAATTGCAAGTCCGGGGTTGTCTACAAACTTGTTTGCAAACCCGAATATGACTTCAAATATCAGCTTAAGCGGACCGATAAGAAGCGTGCTGAGTATTGAAAGAAAGCTCATCCTGCCTGTTCTCCTTTCTCGCTGATAATTCTGTCATAGCAGCGCTCTAAATAGTCCGCGGCAAGCTCCGCGCCCCGTCCGGCGTTTGCCCAGGTCTCCTGTTTTACCTGCCGCCTGCCCTCGGCATAGCGCGGGTCGGTAAGGCAGGACTTAATCACGTTTTCAAGGTCGTTTATGTTTTCGTCTGTCAGCTGAACGCCCAGCCGCGGCAGAGCGGACGTTGTCCACAACGGCGTGTCCAGCCACCACGCGTCATACATACCGACGTCAAAATCGGGGTCGGTGTATATGACCGGCTTATCGTAAATAAGCGTAAAATCGAATATAACGCCCGAAAAATCCGAAATCAGTATGTCCGAGCGCAGCAGAACGTCAAAATTGTCGTTGTCGCTGTTCCATTCGAGCCTGTCCGACTCGGGATACTGCGCCATCAGCTTGTCCAGAAGCTCCTTTTCCGACTTGAAAGACTGCGGGTGCGGACGCACGATTATGTGATAGTCGGTTTTAAGCAGCGCGTCCAGTATCTTGCCGCCGTGAACGCTGAAAATCGAGCTTGATCCCCATGTCGGAGCAAGCAGCACCGTCGGCGGGTGGGGAGGAGGGGTCGCGCCGTCTTTCCGCTTTTGCATCTCGTCCATATAGGGTATGCCGATTTGCACCAGCTCCTTTTCGGGAAGCTCTCTCAGCTTTTCAAGGTTTCTTATGTCGCGCGCCTGATACTCGCCCGACAGCATTATCGCGTCGTAATAGTCTATGCCGAACATCCGGTACAGTATAATCTCGCTTGCGGCGTGGGGGATATGAATATAGCAGTCAACGCCCTTGGAGCGCTTCCATTGGTATACGTCCAGCCCCGGCGTTGTGGAAAGTACAACGGTGGCGTTCAAGAAATTGAGACGGGCAAAAGCCTTGTTGTCCTTTCCGATAAACTCCGCTTTTACATGTTCAAAATCGGCTTGCAGCGCGGGGTCGTCCGGCGAGGCTGTCATATAAAAAACGTCCCGCCCGCGGCGGTTCAGCTCTCTGCAAATAGGCATAAACACATTCCAGTAACGCTTGTCGTCCGAAAAGATGACAAAAGGCAGCTTTTTATCGTTTTCTTTAACCTTGCCGCCGCTAAGTCGAAACCGCAGCTTTATCCAAAGCATTTTAAACGAGTAAAAAGCGGCGCCGATTACGCCGATGAGAATAGTGAAAAGCATGCTGCCTGTGCCGGGATCTATATATGCCATTTTTGCCCCCTTGAAGTTATTATACCGTTTTATAACATAAATAACATATTATACTTTCAACAGTAAAAAGTCAATAATAAATCGGTGTCGGTAAATAAAAACGCTCAAAATTAAAAAAGGTCTTGAAAAACGGCGGTGTAAACCATTATAATATATTAGTTAAAACAGATTTGGGCGGGAGTGGTGAAAATGTATTCATACGATGAGGTTATGACCTACTGCGCGGAAGAGGACGTTTCTTTCATCCGCCTTACTTTTTGCGACGTGAACGGCGTGCAGAAAAACATTTCGGTTATGCCCGATGAGCTTAAACGCGTCTTTGAACACGGAGTGTCCATAGATGCGTCCGCGATAGACGGGTTTGGCACGGTGCTGCGCTCCGATTTGTTTTTGCATCCCGACCCCTCGACGCTGATGGTGCTGCCATGGCGTCCGTCAAACGGGCGGGTTGTGCGTATGCTGTGCGACATCCGCTATCCCGACGGGACAGGCTTCGAGCGGGACAGCCGTGCAATACTCAAAAAGGCGGTCGCCGCCGCGGCGGACAGGGGCATACACTGCTTTTTCGGTCCCGAGGTGGAGTTTTATCTTTTCCATATAGATGAAAACGGAGAGCAGACGTCCGAGCCGTTTGACCGTGCGGGGTATATGGATATCGCGCCTGACGACAGGGGCGAGAACATTCGCCGCGAGATATGTCTCAACCTTTTGCAGATGGGCATAAAGCCGGAAAGCTCTCACCACGAGGAGGGTCCCGGGCAAAACGAGATAGACTTTCGCTTCAGCGATGCGTTAAACGCGGCGGACAACGCGCTGACGCTGCGCACCGTCGTAAAAACGGCGGCGATGCACAGCGGACTTTGCGCCGACTTTTCGCCAAAGCCGCTGGATGGCTTCAGCGGCAACGGAATGCACGTCAACATATCTATTCGTTCGGACGACGGCGCGGATTATTCCGAGTCGTTTATGGCGGGGATTTTGGATCATATCAGGGAGATAACCTGCTTTTTAAATCCCGTGGAGCAGTCGTATAAGCGCCTTGGCGGCTTTAAGGCGCCGAAATATGTCACCTGGTCGCCCGAAAACCGTTCTCAGCTTATAAGAATACCCGCCGCGAAGGGTGAGTATCGGCGCATAGAGCTTCGCTCGCCCGACCCTGCGGCAAACGTATATATCGCCTTTGCCGCGATAATTTACGCGGGGCTTGACGGAATCGAGCGCGGACTCACTTCGCCGCCGCCTGTCAACGTCGATTTGTATAATGCGGACGATACGCTGGCTTCAAAGCTTACCCGCCTGCCGGAGTCGCTTGCGGAGGCTAAGCGCATCGCGCTGGAAAGCAGGTTTGTGCGTTCGGTTTTGCCCGACGAGCTTATAATTTGACGCCGGGCGGTTAAAGGGGGAGCATGAGTGAGCTTGGATTTTAAAAGCGTCATGGTAGTGTCCGCCAATGAAAAAATGACCGAGGGCATATTGTCCCTGCTCCGTTCCGCGGGGATAGGACCGGTGACAGTCGCCTTGAGCGCCGGGGATGCACGCCGCGAGTTTGCGGAAAATCCGGCGGACGCGGTTATAATAAACGCGCCGCTTAAAGACGAGTTTGGTTCAGACCTTGCCGTCGGCATCTCTCAGGACAGCGCGTCCGGCGTGCTGCTGCTTGTGCGGGGCGAGCTTTACGAGGGAATATGCGACAAGGTCGAGACGGCGGGCGTGCTGACTGTGCCGAAGCCTGCCTCGGCGGCGTCCGTCATTCGCGCGCTGCATCTGCTTGCGGCGTCCGTTTCAAGACTGCACGATTATCGCAGGCGCACCGAGACGCTGGAGACTAAAATGCAGGAGATAAGGCTTGTAAACAGAGCCAAGCTGATTTTGGTCGAGCGGCTTAAAATGAGCGAGACGGAGGCGCACCGCTATATTGAAAAGACCGCCATGGACAGCTGTATAAAGCGCCGCGAGGTCGCTGAAAAAATAATTAAAACATATGAGGATTAGAAAAATGACCAAATTTATTTTTGTAACAGGAGGAGTCGTTTCGGGACTCGGTAAAGGCATCACCGCCGCGTCGCTCGGCAGACTGCTTAAGGCGCGCGGGCTTAAGGTCGCGGCGCAGAAGCTCGACCCGTACATAAACGTCGACCCGGGGACGATGAGCCCCTATCAGCACGGCGAGGTGTATGTGACCGAGGACGGCGCGGAGACCGATTTGGATCTCGGGCATTACGAGCGCTTTATCGATGAGGATTTGAACAAGTATTCCAACCTCACCACCGGTAAGGTCTACTGGAACGTACTGAATAAGGAACGGCGCGGCGAGTATCTCGGCGAGACCGTTCAGGTCATTCCTCATATCACCCGCGAAATAAAGGAATTTATCTACCGCGTCGGCAAAAAGACCTCGGCCGACGTCGTTATAACCGAAATCGGCGGTACGACGGGCGACATTGAAAGCCAGCCGTTTTTGGAGGCTATCCGTCAGGTGAGTCTGGAGGTCGGCAAGGAAAACAGTCTGTTTATACATGTGACGCTTGTGCCGTACATACGCGGCTCGGAGGAGCATAAGTCAAAGCCGACCCAGCATTCGGTAAAAGAGCTTCAGGGCATGGGCATAAGCCCGAATATCATCGTGCTTCGCTGCGACGAGCCGCTGGAGGAGTCGATTTTCAAAAAAATATCGCTTTTCTGCAACGTAAAGCCGGACTGCGTCATAGAAAACATCACGCTGCCCGTGCTGTACGAAGCGCCGATAATGCTGGAGCGCAGCAACTTTTCGGATATTGTCTGCCGCGAGCTTAATATAGACGCGCCAAAGCCCGATCTTACCGAATGGAACCAGATGCTGACGCGCATAAAGAACCGTGACAAGGAAGTCACAATCGGTCTTGTCGGCAAGTACGTTCAGCTTCACGACGCATATCTTTCGGTTGCCGAGGCGATAAGTCACGCGGGCTACGAAAACGGCGCGCAGACGCATATCGAGTGGATAGACTCGGAGACCGTTACCGAGCAAAACGTCGCCGAGATAATAGGAAAGTGCGACGGGATTATAGTTCCCGGCGGGTTCGGCAACCGCGGCATAGAGGGCAAGATTGCGACCGCCCGCTACTGCCGCGAAAACAACGTTCCGTTTTTGGGAATCTGTCTCGGTATGCAGATAGCCGTCATTGAGTTTGCGCGCACCGTCTGCGGTATGACCGATGCAAATTCGGGCGAGTTTGACGAGCTTTCAAAGCATAAGGTGATAGATTTTCTGCCTGACCAGCACGCAAATATCGACAAGGGCGGCACGCTGCGCCTCGGCGCATACCCCTGCAAGATAAAGCCCGGCACGCAGATGCATCGCTGCTACGGAAGCGAGCTTATTTTCGAACGTCACCGCCACAGATATGAGTTCAACAACGAGTTTCGCGGCATGCTGGAGGCGGCGGGGCTTACGATAAGCGGCACCTCTCCCGACGATTATATTGCCGAGACGGTGGAGGTTGCGGGAAACGACTTTTTCATCGGAGTTCAGTTCCACCCCGAATTCAAGAGCAGACCGAACAAGGCGCACCCGCTTTTCAGAGAGCTTGTGCGTACCGCGCTGAATAAAAAGAGTAAATAATTTATCGGAGGAAAAAACATAATGTTGACAGCAGTAGTAGGGATAAACTGGGGCGACGAGGGCAAAGGACGCATGGTAGACCTTTTGTCCGAGCGGTATGATATCGTCTGTCGCTATCAGGGCGGCAACAACGCGGGACATACCGTTGTAAACGAGCGGGGTAAATTTATATTGAACCTGCTCCCGTCCGGCATACTTCGCGACAGCACGGTAAACGTGATGGGTCCCGGTATGGTTATAGACGCAGAGCATCTGTTCCATGAGATAGAGCGGCTGCGCGAGGGCGGTATTGCCATCACGCCGGACAATCTCAAAATAAGCCATATGGCGACAATCTGTATGCCCTACCACCGCCTGCTCGACTGCCTTGAGGAGGACAGGCTTGCCGATAAGAAATTCGGTTCGACCCGCCGCGGCATCGCGCCTGTCTATGCCGATAAATATATGAAAAAGACAATACGCATGGGCGACCTTTTCCATCCCGAATTTATGATTTCCAAAATAAAGGACATAATCGAGTGGAAAAATCTCACCGTCGTTGGCGGCTATAAGCACGAGCCCATCTCGGCAGACGAGATGACAGAGTGGCTCAATAAGTACGCTATGCCGTTTGCAAAGTACGTCTGCAACACGACAGAGTATCTCGGCGCCGCCGCGGCAAGCGGCAAAAAGATAATGTTCGAGGCACAGCTCGGCGCGCTGCGCGATATCGACTTCGGCATCTATCCTTATACCTCGTCCTCCTCCGTCATCGCGGCGTATGCGCCGATAGGTGCGGGCATCCCGCACGTCAGACTGGATGAGAGCATAGGCATAATTAAGGCGTATTCAAGCTGTGTCGGCGAGGGACCGTTCACCTGCGAGATGTTCGGCAGCGAGGGCGACAAGCTCCGCGAGGCGGGCGGCGAATACGGCGCGGCGACAGGCCGTCCCCGCCGTGTCGGCGGGTTTGACGTTGTGGCGTCCCGCTACGGCACCATGGTTCAGGGCGCGACCTGCCTTGCGCTAACAAAGCTGGATATTCTGTCCTATCTTGAAAAAATTCCCGTCTGCGTGGCGTATGACGTAAACGGTCGCCGCACCGAGAGCTTCCCAACTGGGCTGGATTTAGATGTAGCAAAGCCGATTTACGAGTATTTTGACGGATGGATGAGCGACGTGTCAAGCTGCCGCAGCTTTGACGAGCTTCCCGAAAACGCAAGAAAATATATAAAATTCATAGAGGGAAAGATGGGCTGCCCGATAAAATATATCTCGGTTGGCGCCGAGCGGGAGCAGTATATCGAGCTGTAATATGAAATTTACGAAAATGCACGGCTGTGCAAACGACTATATTTATATAGACTGTCTTGAAGGTATGCCGCAGGGGGTTTTGGATATCATCCCGCGGCTTTCCGACAGGCACACCGGCGTCGGCGGGGACGGCGTTGTTCTTATCTGCCGGTCCGATATCGCCGATTTCAAGATGCGTATGTTCAATGCGGACGGCTCTGAGGGCGCGATGTGCGGCAATGCCATTCGCTGCGTCGGTAAATATCTGTACGATCGGAAAAAAACGGACAGGACTGAGCTTGACATAGAGACGGCGTCGGGTGTAAAGCATCTGAGCCTTACAGTTATAAACGGCGGCGTCGGCAGCGTCACTGTCGATATGGGCGCGCCCGCCGTAAAAACGCTGTCGGGGCAGGTGCTCGGCTTCGAGTATGCGGAGATATCTATGGGTAACCCCCACTGTGTGATATTTACCGAAAGCGTTGAGACTATGGACGTTAAAACTCCGGGTCGCCGTATTGAAAACAACACCGACCTGTTTCCCGACCGTACAAACGTCGAGTTTGTCAAGGTCATAGACCGAAATACCGTTCGTATGCGCGTGTGGGAGCGGGGCAGCGGAGAAACGATGGCGTGCGGCACAGGCGCGTGCGCCTGCGTTGTCGCGGCGGTCGAAAAGGGACTGTGCGACAGAAACGTAAAGGTGCTTGTAAACGGCGGCACGCTGGATATAAGCTACAGCGGCAAGACCGTGCTGATGACAGGCGCCGCCGAGTTTGTATTTGACGGAGATATAAGGGAGGATTTTTAATCCTCCCGTATTTTTTTACAAAACTATGGAAAAACGCCGTAGAATATTATATAATATTAAAATAGACTGATGAAAATGTAAGGAGCAGACGATGAAAGAGGAAAAATCGGGGCGCGCAAAGCTTGCGCTTGAAATTTACGATATGCTTGACTCTGTGATAATATCGGCAGTTGCCGTGCTTGTTATATTCACTCTTGTTTTCAGGATATTTGTTGTAAACGGCAGCTCGATGTATCCGACGCTTAAGCACGGCGAGCGGCTTATAGTGTCCGATATGTTCTATACGCCCCGGCAGGGAGATATAATCTGCTTTTACAGCGACTATCGCGACGAGGTGCTGGTAAAGCGAGTGATAGCCACGGCGGGGCAGACGGTGGATATCACCGATGACTACCGTGTTGTTGTGGACAACAAGGAGCTTGACGAGGACTATATAGGAGACATCGACACCCGGCTGCTGTCCACGCCGATGCCCTATACCGTCGAGGAGGGGCGGGTGTTCGTCATGGGCGATAATCGCGGCGACTCGCTTGACAGCCGCGATATGCGCATAGGAACGGTAAGCGAAAATGAGATTTTAGGCAAGCTGGTTATTCGGCTGTTCCCGCGCTTCGGCATGGTGAAATAATATGGACGGCGAGCTTAACATACAGTGGTTTCCCGGTCATATGACCAAAACCCGCCGGTATATAGAAAAAAATATCGGGCTTGTTGACATAGTCGCCGAGACGGTGGACGCGCGCTGTGTCGCGTCCTCGCAAAACCCCGATTTTGACAGGCTGCTCAAAAACAAAAAACGCCTGATGATACTTACAAAAGCCGACCTTGCCGACCCTGAAATAACCTCCCGCTGGTTAAACCGGTTTCGGGCGCAGGGCAGGGGTTGCCTTATCGTTTCGCCGAACAGCGGCAAGGGCGTTAAAAACGTGCTTCCCACCGTCCGCGAGCTGCTTTCGGACAGTATTGAAAAATATGCCGAAAAGGGTATGAAAAAGACGATTCGTATGATGATATGCGGCGTGCCGAACTCCGGCAAAAGCACGCTTATTAACGCGCTGTGCGGAAGGCGCGCCGTCACCGCGCAGGATAGACCCGGCGTCACCCGCGGCGGTCAGTGGGTCACGCTGTCGTCCGATATCGAGCTGCTTGACACGCCCGGCATTCTGTGGGGTACCGTGATAACCGCGTATATCAGCGTATTTTTCAGCGATGCGATA
>CANQVN010000027.1 GCA_947627315.1 uncultured Clostridia bacterium
GACCTCTCGAAAGTCTGCAAACCCGCATAAATACTGGGTTTTTACGACTTCTCAACTTATTCCCACTCGATGGTGGCGGGAGGTTTGCCGGTGATGTCGTAAACTATGCGATTGATGCCGTCGACCTCGTTTACTATCCTTGACGAAATTTTACTGAGTACGTCATACGGCACCTCGACATACTCACAGGTCATAAAATCGTTTGTACGCACGGCGCGAAGCGCAAGCGTATAATCATATGTTCTGCCGTCGCCCATAACGCCGACTGAGCGCAGGTTTGTAAGCACCGCAAAATACTGGTCTGCCTTAACGCCAGCGTTTTCAAGCTCGCTGCGGTATATACTGTCCGCCTCGCGCAGAATATCAAGCTTTTGCTTGGTAAGGTCGCCTATCACGCGTATAGCAAGCCCGGGACCCGGGAAAGGCTGTCTCTCAACAATATGGTCCGGCAGTTCCAACTGCCTGCCAAGCCTACGCACCTCGTCCTTAAACAGCCCGCGCAGCGGCTCTATAACGCCGCCAAAGCCTATGTCCTTCGGCAAGCCGCCGACATTGTGATGACTTTTTATATTCGCTGAGTTGTTCGCGCCCGACTCAATAACGTCGGGGTAAATCGTACCCTGTGCGAGATATTTTACATTGCCCAGCTTTGCCGCCTCTTCGTTAAACACGTCAATAAACAGCTTGCCGATAATTTTACGCTTACGTTCGGGTTCGTTCACTCCTTTGAGAGCGGACAGAAACCTGTCCTCCGCGTTGACACGGATAAATTTGAGCTGCATTTTTGAAAAAACCGACTCAATCTGGTCGCCCTCGTCCTTACGCATAAATCCGTGATCGACAAAAACACAGGTGAGCTTGTCCGGCACCGCCTTTGATATCAGCGCGGCGCAGACAGCAGAGTCCACCCCGCCGGAAAGACCGAGCAGAACCCTGTCCTCCCCTACTCTGTCTCGTATCAGCTTTATCTGCTCCGCCTCATAATCCGCCATGGTAAAGTCGCCGACAGCGCCGCAGACTTCATACACAAAGCCGCGCAGCATCTGTCTGCCGTTTTTGGTATTTTCGACCTCGGGATGAAACTGAAAGCCGTACAGCTTTTTATCCGCATTTTCAATCGCCGCGTTTTCACAGCCCGCCGTATGCGCCGTGGAAACAAAGCCCTGCGGAAGCGCGGTGATTTTATCCGTGTGACTCATCAGCGTTATCTGGCGGCTGTCAAGCCCGGAAAACACTTTGCTCGCGACGGTTATTTCGGTGTCAATCAAACCGTACTCGCTGACATCGGCAGGCTCCACACTGCCGCCGAGAGTATAGCACATAAGCTGCACGCCGTAGCATATGCCCAAAATGGGAATACCAAGCTCAAAAAGCCGCGGGTCGCATTTGGGCGAGTCGTCCTTGTAGACGCTCATAGGTCCGCCGGTCAGAATTATTCCGATAGGGGCTATTTCCTTTATTTTCTCGACCGTAATATTTCCCGGCATTATAACGGAATAAACATTACATTCCCTGACGCGGCGGGCGATAAGCTCTTTATACTGACCGCCGAAATCCAGAACAAGAACGGTTTGATTTTTCATATGAATCTCCTGTTGAAAAATTAAAACAAGCGGCGGCAACTGCCGCCGCTTGAAAATAGGGTTACATTTCAGATAACTTTTTAAGGTTTTCGAGTTTTTCCTTCGCGCTCTTTTCAGCGGCTTCAAACAAAGCCTCTGCTCTTTCGGGGAAGGAGCGTGTGAGCGAGTTGTAACGAACCTCGTTCATGATGAACTCCTTGTAATCGCCCTTAGGCTCCTTAGAATCGAGCGTCAGCGGGTTTTTGCCCTCGCTTTCAAGAGCGGGGTTGTAGCGGTAAAGCTGCCAATAGCCTGCTTCAACAGCCTTTTTCGCCTCAATCATCGATGTACCCATACCGCCCTTTATACCGTGGTTGATGCAGGGAGCATAGGCGATGATGATGGACGGACCGTGATACGCTTCCGCCTCTGCAAACGCCTTTACACACTGCGCGTCATCTGCACCCATTGAAACCTGGGCGACGTAGACGTAGCCGTAGGAGCGGGCAATCGCACCAAGGTCTTTTTTCTTTGTCGTCTTACCTGCCGCGGCAAACTGAGCGACAGAACCGGACGGCGTAGATTTAGACGCCTGACCGCCGGTGTTTGAATAAACCTCGGTATCGAACACGAGAACGTTTACGTCCTCGTTTGAAGCGAGTACGTGGTCAAGTCCGCCAAAGCCGATGTCATAAGCCCATCCGTCGCCGCCGAGTATCCAGATGGATTTCTTGGCGATATACTCTTTGTTTTCAAGGATTTCGGCTGCAAGAGCCTTGCCTTTTTCACAGCAGTCAATTTTTTCAAGCGCAGCGATGAGGTTATCGGCGTCCGCACGGTTTGCTTTGCTGTCGTTGTAGGTAGCCTTCCAGGCATCGACCGCCGCCTTATAGTTCTCGTCGCTTGTCTTGGAATACAGCTCATCGATAAGCGCGGTGACCTTGTCGCGAAGCTGGGTCGCGCCGAGATACATACCATAGCCATGCTCGGCATTATCCTCAAACAGCGAGTTTGCCCAGGCGGGACCAAAGCCTCTCTTGTTGACGGTGTAAGGAGTTGCAGGCGAGCTGCCACCCCAAATTGACGAACAGCCTGTGGCGTTGGAGATATACGCCCGGTCGCCGAACAGCTGAGTCATAAGCTTTGCATACGGAGTTTCGCCGCAGCCGGCGCACGCGCCCGAATACTCAAGCAGCGGCTGTTTAAACTGCGAACCCTTGACAGACTCAAGCTTGACAGCGTCGAATACGTCTTCTTTATCAGAGAGCTTGTTCACGCAGTAATTGAAATATTTCTGCTTACCTATCTGACTGTCAAGCGGCTGCATTGTAATAGCTTCCGTCTTACATGCCGTTACGCAGACGCCGCAGCCCGTACAGTCGAGCACAGACACGCCAATTGTAAACTGATACTTGTCAAGACCTTTGCCGAGCATTTTCTTGGTGGCAAGTCCTGCCGGCGCGGCAGATACCTCTTTTTCATCCAGAACAAACGGACGAATGACGGCGTGCGGGCAGACGATTGAACACTTGTTGCACTGGACGCACTTGTCAACATTCCATTCGGGAACCTTGACGGCAACGCCTCTCTTTTCAAAAGCAGCGGCGCCCTGTACCATATGACCGTCAACATAGTCGCTGAACGCTGAAACGGGCAGCTTGTCGCCCTCCTGCTTATTCACGGGGATAAGGATATTTTCAACATAGGATTTAAGATCATCCCTGTCCGTCTCAACAGTCTCTTTGGTTTCGGTGACCGTGAGATCTTTCCATGCCGCGGGAACGTCAACCTTTGTAAACCCTTTTACGCCGGCGTCGATAGCCGCATGGTTCATATCGACTATATTCTGTCCCTTTTTGCCGTATGACGCGGTGGCGGCGTCCTTCATATACTTAACGGCATCCGCCTCGGGCAGTATTCCCGAAATCTTAAAGAATGCGGACTGGAGAATTGTATTTATTCTGCCGCCAAGACCGATCTTAGCCGCAATATCGATACCGTCTATAATATAGAACTGAATGTCGTTTTCGGCTATGTATTTTTTCATGTCGTTCGGAAGTCTGCTGTCAAGCTCATCGACCGACCACGGGCAGTTGAGCAGGAACGAGCCGCCCTTCTTAACGTCTGTCACCATATCGTATTTGCCGACATACGACGGGTTGTGGCAGGCGACAAAGTCAGCCTTCTTGATAAAGTAAGTGGACTTTATCGGGCTGTCGCCAAATCTCAGGTGGGATATCGTAACGCCGCCGGATTTTTTCGAGTCGTAAGCAAAATATGCCTGAACGTACTTGTCGGTATGGTCGCCTATTATCTTAATGGAGTTTTTGTTCGCGCCGACAGTACCGTCCGAGCCGAGACCCCAGAATTTGCAGGAAACGGTGCCTGCTGCTGTCGTATCGGGGTCTTCAACGTCGTCAAGCGACAGATTTGTAACATCGTCGACTATGCCGATTGTAAACTCGTGCTTCGGCTCTGCCGCCGCAAGATTGGCATACACAGAGCAGATATTTCCGGGGGTCGTGTCCTTTGAACCAAGACCGTATCTTCCGCCGACAACCCTGACGTTTGCAAACTCTGTGCCGGCAAAAGCGGCAACAACATCCAAAAACAGCGGCTCGCCGATTGCGCCCGGCTCTTTGGTTCTGTCCAAAACAGCAACCGATTTTACCGACTTGGGCATAACCGCAAGCAGGTGCTTTACAGAAAACGGTCTATACAGGCGAACCTTTACAAGACCGACCTTTTCACCGCGTGCGTTAAGATAGTCGACAACCTCCTCGATGGTGTCGCAAACAGAGCCCATAGCAACGATAACGCGCTCGGCATCCGCCGCGCCGTAGTAGTTAAACGGCTTATAGTCCGTGCCTATCTTGGCGTTAATCTTATTCATATATTCCTCAACAACAGAGGGGAGCGCATCGTAATACTTATTACAGCTCTCTCTTGCCTGGAAAAATATATCGGGGTTCTGCGCAGAACCTCTCAGCACAGGATTTTCGGGGTTAAGCGCTTTCTTTCTGAACTCGTTTACGGCATCAAAATCAAGCATATCCGCAAGATCGTCGTAATCCCAAACTTCTATTTTCTGAAGCTCGTGAGACGTGCGGAAGCCGTCAAAGAAATGGAGGAAAGGCACTTTGCCCTTGATAGCGGAAAGATGCGCGACAGCGGCAAGATCCATAACCTCCTGAACGTTGCTTGAGCAGAGCATCGCAAAGCCCGTCTGACGGCACGCCATAACGTCGGAATGGTCGCCGAAAATAGACAGCGCGTGGGACGCGAGCGCACGTGC
This sequence comes from uncultured Clostridia bacterium, assembly GCA_947627315.1. Taxonomy (GTDB): domain Bacteria; phylum Bacillota; class Clostridia; order Oscillospirales; family QAKW01; genus RGIG9041. The sequence continues at coordinate 4,858 of CANQVN010000027.1, forward strand.
CGAGCAATGGATGACGCCGGGCAGCTGCTCACCCGCGATTTTATACATATTCGGTATCATGAGCAAAAGACCCTGCGACGCCGTATAGGTCGTCGTAAGAGCGCCGGCTGCAAGCGAACCGTGAACGGTACCGGCGGCGCCGCCCTCAGACTGAAGCTCAACCACCTTTACCTTTTGTCCGAAAATGTTGGTGCGTCCTTCGGCAGACCATTTGTCTGTAACCTCCGCCATGACAGACGAGGGCGTAATCGGATATATGCCCGCTACATCGGTAAACGCATATGCGACGTGTGCCGCGGCATTGTTACCGTCCATGGTTTTTCTTTTTCTTGCCATGAATTTTTCCTCCTTTATAATCCTTGATAAATTGGATTTCAAATTTCCGATAAATATTTTAACACTTTACCGCTGATATGTAAAGTAAAAAAAGCCAATTTAGCTTTTTTTCATCAAAAATTTTTCTGTGATATTGTAAAAATTTGCGAAATGTATTACAATGAAATACAAATATACAAAAGTGAGTGAATTATGGTTAACAAAATCACCTCATTCGGAATAAGCGGAATAGATGCGTTTGTAGTAGACGTTGAAACGGACGTTTCACGCGGGCTTCCCGCGTTTGAAATTGTAGGTATGCCGGACACTGCTGTCCGCGAGTCAAAAGAGCGCGTAAGAAGCGCGTACAGGAACTCCGGGTTTTTATTCCCGGCAAAAAGGATAACGGTAAACCTCGCTCCCGCCGATATCAGGAAAGAGGGCGCGGCTTTTGACCTGCCGATACTTATCGGCATACTCTGCGCGTCCGACAGCATAAGCGTTGATACTACAAACTGTGCGTTTGTCGGCGAGCTTTCGCTTATGGGGCAAATCCGCCCGACAAACGGAATACTGTCAATGGTGATGAAAGCCCGCGATATCGGAATAAAGTCCATCTATATACCTCAGGAAAATCTTGCCGAGGCGGAGTACATAGACGGGATAGATATTTACCCCGTTGAAAGCGTTACACAGCTTTTGGCACATCTGAGCGGGCAAAGCCCGATGGAGTCCGCAAAAACAAAGCAGTTTCGCTCCTTTTCCGAAACGCCTTACGACATAGATTACAGCGAGGTTATGGGGCAATACGCCGCGAAACGCGCAATTGAAATTGCCTGCGCCGGCGGGCATAACATACTGATGGTGGGTCCTCCCGGCAGCGGCAAGAGTATGCTTGCAAAAAGGATTCCGACAATTCTGCCGCCGCTGACGTTCAGAGAGGCCGTCGAGTGTACGAAAATCTATTCGGTCGCGGGAAAGCTGGACGGAAGCGGGCTTATAACACACCGCCCGTTTCGCTCGCCCCACCACACGGTAAGCGATATTGCGCTGTGCGGCGGAGGAAGAAATCCAAAGCCGGGAGAGATATCCCTGTCACATTGCGGCGTTTTGTTTCTGGATGAGTTTCCCGAATTTTCCTCGCGCGCAATCGACAGTATGCGTGCGCCCTTAGAAGACGGAAAAATAACCGTCTCCCGCGCAAACGGGAGCGTCACCTACCCCTCAAATATAATGCTTGTGTGCGCCATGAACCCGTGCAAATGCGGCTACCTCGGGCATCCGACAAAAAAGTGTACCTGCACTCCGGCGCAGATTGAAAAATACGGCTCAAAGATATCGGGACCGATGCTTGACAGGATAGACCTGCATATCGACGTCCCCGCGGTGGCATATAAGGAGATAAGCTCAGACAAAAGAGCGGAAAGCTCCGCCGAAATACGCAAGCGCGTGCTCAATGCAAGGCGGTTACAGTTCAATCGTTACAAGGGTACCGGCATTTACAAAAACTCCGATCTTACCCCGGCGCTCATAAAGCGGTTCTGCGTGACAGACGATGAGGCTCAAAAGGCGCTGAAAGAAAACTTTGATAAAATGAACCTCACCGGCAGAGGCTACAGCAAGGTTTTGAAAATCGCGCGGACAATAGCCGACCTTGAAAAATCCGAAATCATCACAAAGGCGTACATTATGGAGGCTTTGCAGTACAGAGCGCTTACCAAATACAACTATAAAATATAAGCCAAAGCTCCGAACGTCAGTTCGGAGCTTTTAACTATTTTCCAAGTAAGTCGGACACATACTGCGCCGCGGTTCTGCCGGATATGCCGCCGTGGTGCATCTCCCACTGCCGCGCGCCGTTTTCAAGCTGCTCTGCGGGAATATCTATACCGTTTTTCTTTGCAAGGGCAGAGACAATCGACATATACTCGGCACGGCTCGGCTTGGGATAGTATATCGTAAGCCCGAACCGCGACGCGAGCGACAGCTTTTCCTCCATAGTGTCGTTGCTGTGAACATCGGCGCGCTCCGACAGCTCTCCCCTGTCCTGCCAGGTCTCGCGTACAAGATGGCGGCGGTTAGACGTGGCGTACACCGCAACGTTTTCCGGCAGCGCGCGCAGCCCACCCTCGATAACCGCTTTGAGATATTTATATTCCGTCTCGTTTTCCTCAAACGACAGGTCGTCAAGATAAATTATAAAACGGTAGTTCATTTCCTCCAGCGCCGACATAAGAGCGGGGAAAAGCTCTATCTGGTGCTTGTATATCTCGACCATACGCAGACCGTCGCGGTAAAATGCGTTTGCGATTGCCTTTATGCTTGTCGATTTGCCCGTGCCGCTGTCGCCGTATAAAAGAACGTTGTTGGACGGTCTGCCGTGAACAAACGCCTCGGTATTGTCCAAAAGCAGCTTTTTCTGACTGTCATAGCCTATAAGGTCGTCAAGCCTTACCTGCCGCTGACTGACAATAGGCTGAAGCTCAATCTTACCGTTGACCGATGAAAAGTGAAAGCTCCTGTTAAGCCCGACGTCTCCCACACCGTAGTCACGGTAAAAGGCACAGATGCAGTCGAAAAATTCATCGCTTGTCTTGCAGCTCTGAAGCCGCGGTACAAAGTCGCAAAGCCGCTCGGACACCTGCATAAGCGAAGGGAGTGCGGCATAGCCGCCCTTGAAATTTTCAAGTCTTTCAAAGCAATCCCAGCCGAGCTTCCTGTCAAATTCCAAAAAATCAAAATTAAACAGCCGGAAAAGCGCGTCTGCATCACGCCGCGCGAAATATACGGCGGTGCAGTCCTTCACACTCTGCCGCTCGCACATACGCGTAAACGGATTGTCCGCCGTGATAATGAGCAGCGCTATCGCGCCCTGCCATGCATTATAGTCAAACCCATATTTCTGCGCGATATCCAAAAGCCTGCCGGCAAGCTTTTGAGCGTCACTTTCAATGTTGTCGCCATTCAGCATATTGAAAAACAAAACGAGCTGTCCAAAGCTGTCGTCCGTATACAGAACACGTGAAAAATCACGGTCGTTCATCAGTTTTCACCTCTATTTTTAATAAATCGATGCAATTATATCACAAATGTCTGAATTTCTCAATATATAAAATCAAATAGTTGTAATCGCCAAAAAGCCGTGTTATACTGTTAGATATGAAATTCACCGCGGCATACCGCCGCTTTATATTACCGAAAGGAAACGTATGAAAAGAACAAAGCTCAGCGACAGAAGCCTGCCCGAATATACGCGCGGCGAAGAGATTTTTAATATGGTATCGCATATTGTGGGCGGTGCGCTCGGCATAGCCGTCGTTCCGCTGTGCGTCATTATGGCGGCGTTTCACCACAACGTATACGGCGTTGTCAGCGGAGCGATATTCGGCGCGACGATGATCGTGCTTTACTGTATGTCAAGCATCTATCACGGTCTGAATCCCGACCTTAAAGCTAAAAAGGTATTTCGGATAATAGACCACTGCGCGATATTCCTGCTTATAGCGGGGACGTACACACCTTTTTCACTCTGCACCGTGCGCGGGTTTAACGTAGCTGTCGGCTGGGTTATTTTCGGGGTGATATGGGGCGCGGCGGCTCTCGGAATAACTCTTAATGCCATTGACCTTAAAAAGTTTAAGATTTTTTCGATAATATGCTATCTTGTTATGGGCTGGTGCATAATATCCGTGATAAAGCCGACGGTACAGGCGCTCACCCTCGGCGGCACGTTCTGGCTGCTGCTTGGCGGAATACTGTATACCATAGGCGCGGTGCTGTACTCAATCGGTGCAAAACGCAAATATATTCACTCGGTGTTCCATATTTTCTGCGTTTTAGGCAGCCTGTGCCACTTTATCTGTATACTGTTCTATGTAATGTAAAAAGACGCCCTTTTAAGGGCGTCTTTTATATCATTCTAAACGGGGGCTTTTTGTTTACTGTCTCCGTTTTCAAATATAATATCCGCGCACAGGCTGTCCTCAAATGCGCTGTCAATCGGTTTCCACGCCTGTCCGAAATCAATGTCGGAAAACAGCGTCATAAGCCCGGTTATCTGCTTTAGGCGCAGAATTTCATCCCTGTCCATACCAAGATGCCTTGATATCCATGCGTCTGTTTTACCAAGCTCGTTAAGCTCCTTTATTATGTTGCTCATAAGATCGACGTCATGACTGCCGCGGGCGCGGTTGTGCCTTATTGTGCTTGCCATACGGTTGTCGATTGACTTGTCTATCACCGACACGGGAAGCATTCCCTTCTCCCGCTCGTAGATATCTGAATGTTCGAGCATCACTCTGTAGCGGTGAAAGCCGTCGACTATAATATACTTGTCGTCCTCCTTTGAGTAATAGCAGACAATCGGCATCGTGTATCCGTCCTGACGGATGCTTTCATATAAAAGCTTCATTTCGGGCGGCGCCACTGTATTGGGGTTATATGAATTCGGCTCTACCTTTTCTATCGGTACCGAAATTACGTTATAAACGGGGCTTTTATATTCCATCTTGTTCACCTAATTTACTGTATTTTCGCTTTAATTGCTCGAGCATACGATGCTGTTCGCTGGTAATCCCAAAGCCCATGGAGCGGCATATATGGTCGTTTTTAAGTATACAGCAGCACATACGCTTCCAGCTCGGAACGTCACGCGACGTTTTAATGTCGTCGGTATCGTCCGGTATTCTATCGAGAAAAATCACCCGTGATTTTTTCATCAAGGTGTAGTTTGAAACGCCGTTGCGCCGGATATTGTAGCCGTGGTCAATCAGTTCCGCTATTGTCTCCTCCTCCAGCCCGCCGCCTGTCCTATGCCAGAATATCATTGACGTTCTGAACTTTTTAATATAATTATCACGCAGCCGCTTCGGAAGAGTGTCAAGCAAAAATTTCGTATATGACTCCCAGCTGTGACCCTTGGGAAGCGTCATGTCGCGATAGCCTGTCGCTTTCGACCTGGAATAAATCGCTCCAAAATTCGCGCCGTTTACCCTGCCAACCAGCTTTGTCCATATCACAGGGTCAATAGTCCTGTAAAGGTTCAAGCTGTCCTTGGCATAGTCGTTAAAAGGAGACGCGACCCGCATCTGTTCAGGCTTCAGCCCTGCCATATAATACATATCATAAAGCCTGTTGTAATCGTAGTTAAACTTATAATTTGCGTGCCAGACGTCACTTATCGTCCAGTCATATAAAGGCGAAGCGGTCCACACGTTATAAAACAGCTCCGCCGTCCAGCAGGCGTTTTTGTATCCGTGCTTTTTATGTACAACGCTGCTGTAGCGCTGGAGCGACTCGCTCGCACGGTTGCCGAGCAGGCACACCGTTTTGCCCCCGCCGTGCGATATCCTGTACCATCTGCAAAACTGTCTTGAAAGGTTCTCCTGGTTCATACGGTAGGTATAGGTGGTCATAGGATTGTTTTTAAGATTTATAACATACGGAAACTCGGGCATCTTTCGCACCCATATGTCCTCAAGCTTATCGTCCCACGGATACCAGTACATCTCGTAGTTGCTAACGGCGGTGCGGGTTGCCATCGGCAGACATACCCAGTAAAGCTCCGCCGTGTTTTCCAGTCTCTTAAAGGTACGCTCAATATACTCCGTCGTTACGGTATACTGCGCCTCAAAGTCCTGATGAAACACGCCTATTTTCTTATTCGGATAATATTTTTGCTGAAAGTCAAGCGTGAGATTAAGCAAAAGCCCGCTGTCCTTCCCGCCTGAAAAGGAGACAAAGATATTGTCAAACTCCTCGAACAGAAATTTCATTCTTTCAACAAACGCTTCGTATACATTTACGTTTAGATATTCTATTTCCATAATATAACAAATTTATTTCCTAATTTTGTTATATTATAAAATAAAAACAAGCTTATGTCAACGGTAAAACCGTTTTCGGAAGACAGTGAAAAACCCGCGCCGAACGGTGCGGGTTGATTTGTAACTTTACAGCGAGCGAAGCGCATCTACAAGCGCGGTTTTCTGCGCTGTTTTTTCATCTTTCATTTTGATTATTTTGCCCGGGACACCCGCGACAACCGCGCCGTCCGGCACATCCTCGATAACAACGCAGCCCGCCGCGATAACGGCGTTTTTACCTACATGCACGCCCTCGATAACAACGGCGTTTGCGCCGACAAGGACGTTGTCCTCCAAAACGACCGGCTTTGCGCTTGCAGGCTCGACAACGCCCGCCAGCACCGCGCCCGCCCCTACATGGCAGTTTTTGCCGACGGTAGCCCTGCCGCCGAGAATTGCGCCCATATCAATCATCGTGCCGCTGCCGACAATCGCGCCGATATTGATCACCGCGCCCATCATTATGACAGCGTTGTCGCCGATTTCCACCTGCTCGCGTATGATAGCGCCCGGCTCTATCCTCGCGTTTATCTCCTTTATGTCAAGCAGCGGTATAGCCGAATTGCGGCAGCTGTTTTCAACCACAATGTCCGCTATCCTGTCGGCGTTGCTTTCTACAACCTTTTTCAGCTCTTTCCAGTCTCCGTAGACGATTTTATCGCCTACGCCGAATACCTTGGCGTTTCCGTAGTCAATCGGCGCGCGTTCCTTAACGGAGAGCTTAACGGGAGTTTTTTTCTCGCTCGTAGCAATATATTTTATGATTTCCTCAGCAGTCATAACACATCTCCTATTTCAAAAGTCCGGCGTTTTTAAGCGTCTGTCTCAGTTTTTCACGATGAGAGCTTTCCATTTCGCAAAGCGGCAGACGCAGAGACCCCGCCTCCATGCCCAGCATATTCATGGCCTCTTTGACGGGGATTGGATTGACCTCAATAAACAGGTCGTTTATAAGGTCGAGATATTTAAGCTGAAGCTCCGTCGCGCGGGCTGTATCGCCCTCGAGATAGGCAGCTATCATATCGTGCGTCTGTCTCGGAATTATATTTGCCGAAACGGATATAACGCCGCTGCCGCCCAGCGCCATCGTAGGCACGGCGACATCGTCGTTTCCGCAGTACAGCCTGAAATCGTCGCTCACATATTTCGCAATTTTCGCGGTGTAACCGACATTACCCGAAGCCTCTTTTATACCCATAATGTTTTTATGCGTGCAAAGGCGGGACACCACCTTTTCGGATATCGCGCAGCCCGTGCGCCCCGGAACATTATAAAGAATACACGGGATATCGACGGCGTCCGCCACCGTTTTGAAATGAAGATACATTCCCTCTTCGTTTGTCTTGTTGTAGTAGGGCGAAATTATAAGCAGTCCGTCCACGCCGAGACGTTGGTATGAAAGGCTCTTTTCAACCATCGTCTGCGTACAGTTTGACCCGCTGCCGGCGATAACGGGGATTCTGCCCGCCGCACGCTTTACGGTGTATTCGCAGACGGCGTCGTCCTCTTCGTTTGTCATTGTTGACGACTCGCCTGTCGTTCCGAGTATAAGCAGGGCGTCGGTCTTTTGCTCAATATGCATCTCGATAAGCTCTCCCAGCTTATCAAAGTTTACTTTTCCTTCGCTGTCAAACGGTGTGATGAGCGCAACTATTGATCCTGTAAGATTCCTGATATCCATATCTGCCTCCTGAAATTATATAATTTATATATCTACCGTCAAGTCGGCGTCCAGACGCCACATATCCTCATACGGCTGGCGTTTAATAACGCAGCGCGCTTTGCCGTCCTTTACAAACGCCACGGCGGGAAGCGGAAGTCTGTTGTAATTGCTCGCCATACTGTAACCGTATGCGCCGGTGGTGTAAACGGCAAGCAAATCGCCCGGCTCAAGCTTCGGCAGCAGAGTCTGCTCAATTATAATATCGCCGCTCTCACAGCACTTACCCGCGACACAGACCTTTTCGCTGCGCGGCGCGTTCATCTTGTTTGCCGCATCGCACCTGTACTTTGCGCCGTAAAGCGCGGGACGAATGTTGTCGGACATACCTCCGTCCACAAAAACATATTTTTTATTCGCCGTTTTTTTGGTATAGCCGACAGTATACAGCGTCGTACCCGCCTCGGCGACAACGCTCCTGCCCGGCTCTATCATAATTTTTTCAACCGAAAGACCGAGCGCCTTTTTCTGTCTGTAACACTCGTCGAGTATCTGCGAGCAGACGTCGCTTACGGGAAGCGGCGTTTCGCCGTCGACGTAAGCTGCGGCAAAGCCGCCGCCCAAATCCAGCACTTTAACGCCGCATACCTCTTTTTCAAGCTCCGAAACAAACTCAGATATCTCCCGCACCGCGGCAATATACGGGTCTATTCCGAATATCTGACTGCCGATATGGATATGTATGCCGTCAAAGCGCATATGCCGGCTGTTTTCGGCGCGGCGCGCCATTTCAAAAACAGTGTCGCGCTCGTATATTGAAACGCCGAACTTACTGTCGATATTCGCTGTTATAATATATTTATGAGTATCCGCTTCTATACCCGGATTTACCCTGATAATAACATGCGCGCATACGCCCAAATCTGCTGCGGCGCGCTCCACCTCGGTAAGCTCTATCGGATTATCAACGATAATGCTCCCTACGCCGAGCTTTAACGCAAGACGAAGCTCGTCCGGCGTTTTATTGTTGCCGTGAAAAACGACCCTATCCATCGGAAAGCCGGCATTATCTGCCGCGGCAAGCTCTCCCCCGCTCACAACGTCAAGCCCGCAGCCCGCGTTTTCAACAAGCTTCAGCATCGCCGTGCAGGAAAAAGCCTTACTCGCATAAATGACCTGAGTGTCAAACTCCGCGTGCCTGAAGCTGCTTTTGAACTCACAGAGCCTGTCCTCCAGCGCGCGCTCGCTGTATACGATAAGCGGTGTCCCGAGCGCGCTTGCAAGCCTGTCGGCGGCAACGCCCTCGATTGTAAGTATATCGTCCATAATTTCACACCCCTTTTTTGACATAATAATTATAATTTCAAGCGATTCTTTTGTCAATACAAATACCGAAAATACGCTTGCAATATATAAAATATGGTATATAATAAATACAGGCGGAGGGATATATTATGGACCTTAAAAAAACAAGGCGCGAGCTGCACAGGCTCGCCGAAACAGGAGAATATCTTCCCAAAACGAGAAAATACATAGAAAACGCTCTTTGCGGGTATAACTGTGAGCTTTCATTTCCGTGGGAAAGCGCGGTATGCGCGTTTTTTGACGCCGGAAAGAATGAGACTGTCGCCTTTCGCGCCGATATGGACGCTCTGCCGATACAGGAGCAGGGAGACTGCGGATTTATTTCCGAAAACAGCGGGACGATGCATGCCTGCGGACACGACGGGCATATGGCGATGCTGCTCGGCATAGCGGAGCTTATGGCAAGCGGCAAAATCAAGCCGAAGTACAATCTGCTTGCCCTGTTTCAGCCCGCCGAGGAGACGATAGGCGGCGCAAAGCACATAGTTGAAGCGGGTGTTTTTGAGCGTTACCGGGTTAAATGCGTGTTTGGCATACACCTCATTCCCGACCTGCCAAAAGGACAGCTTTTTACAAAATCAGGCGCGCTTATGTCGGGCAGCTGCGAAACGACCGTTGAATTTAAAGGCAAAAGCGTACACATTACCGAGTATCAAAACGGTATCGACGCGCTGGAGGCGGGTACATTTTTTATTCAGTCGCTGTATTCCGAAGCAGGACTGCACGGCGGTAACAGGAGGCTTGTCCGCTTTGGCAAAATGACGTCCGGCACGGTGCGAAACGCGGTGAGCGAGTACACCAAGATTTACGGGAGTATGCGTTCCTTTTCCGATGAGGATTTTATCACGCAGAAAGACGCGGTGAAAAGCGCGGCACGCAGAACAGACGAAAGGTTCGGCACGACTTCAAGCGTGAATTTTTCCGAGGGATATCCGCCGGTTATTAACGACGCGGAGCTTGTGGCAAGGCTGAATGAAATGCTGTCGCCGCACATTCTTGAAAAGCCGCGGCTGATTGCGGACGATTTTTCCTGGTACCAGCGTAAAATACCGGGAGTGTATATGTTTCTCGGCACAGGCACAGGCATCCCGCTGCATTCGAGCAATTTTAATTTTGACGAACAGCTGCTTGAGGTGGGCGTCGAGGCATACAAAAAAATAATAGAACAGCTTTGAATAACACACCCCGCAAACGCGCGTTTGCGGGGTGTAACTGTGTCGGTCTGTTTTTAAATATAATATAATTGACATTATATCCATAAAATAGTATACTTAAATAACAAAGAAATAAAGGGATAAATATGACGGACAGTATAAAAAAGGCGGACGAGTACGCAAGAAAAGCGTGCCACTTTCAATTTGAACAAATAGATGAGATATCAAGCTTTTGCACCGAAAAGGTGCTTAACGCCTTTGCGGCGGAGCGAATAAGCGAGGCACACCTGCACGGTTCGACCGGCTACGGCTACACCGACATCGGCAGGGACGCGCTCGACCGCGTATTTGCGCGGGCTTTTGAGTGCGAGGACGCGCTTGTTCGCCCTCAATTCATATCGGGTACGCATGTGCTGACCGTGGCTCTGTTCGGTCTGCTTCGCACGGGCGACGTTATGCTTTCCATCACAGGCAGCCCTTACGACACGCTTTACAGCGTCGTCGGCATAAACGGCGGATGCGGCAGTCTAAGTGAATACGGCATCGGCTACCGTGAGACCGGCTTTACCGGCGACCAGGCCGCCTGGCTTTCCGGGCG
>CANQVN010000028.1 GCA_947627315.1 uncultured Clostridia bacterium
TATCGGCGTGCCGATACTGTCGATGCACGCGCCGTTTGAGCTCAGCTCGAAGGCGGACGTTTACGAGACAATGCGTGCCTTTGCCGCGTTTCTGGAGAGCTGATATGGAAAATTTGGGTTTTGCCGCGGCGGATATACTCATTCCGGCAAGCGCGGATATGACAAAATGGAGCTGTGTTGCCTGCGACCAGTACACAAGCGAGCCGGAGTATTGGAGGCAGGTTGAAGGCTTTGTCGGCGACAGCCTTTCAACACTCAGGCTTATGCTGCCCGAGGCGTATCTTGACGACGTGAATAAGCGCACCGAAAAAATACACGCGACCATGCGTGAGTATGTAAACGGCGGCGTGTTTCGGGAGATTAAAGACAGCTTTGTATATGTCGAGCGCACCCTGCACGACGGGCGGGTGAGATACGGGCTTGTGGGCGCTATCGACCTTGAAATATACGATTTTTCTCCAAGCTCCCGCGCTCTTTGCCGACCGACGGAGGCGACAGTCGAGTCGCGCCTGCCCGCACGGGTCGAAATACGTAAAAAGGCAATTCTTGAAATGCCGCATATTATGATGCTGCTCGACGACCCGCAAAAAACGGTGATAGAGCAGTTTTCGGGCATAAAGGATAAGCTTGAAAAGCTGTATGACTTTGAGCTTATGCAGCAAAGCGGCGCTGTTAAGGGCTATCGCGTGAATGGCGATGCGGCAGAGCTTGTACGCTCCGCGTTAAAGTCGCTTTACGACAGCCAAAGCGGCGACAATATTATGCTTTACGCCATGGGCGACGGCAACCATTCGCTTGCTGCCGCAAAGGTGTATTATGAGCAGCTTAAAAAGACGATGGGCGACGCCGCAAAAGACCATCCGGCGCGCTTTGCGCTTGTTGAGCTTGTAAATTTGCACGACGACTCGCTTGAGTTTGAGCCTATCCACCGCGTCGTATACGACGTTGAGCCTGAAAAGCTGATATCATCGCTCAAATCCCGCTGCGGGGAGGGGAAAGGCGATATGCAGTTTACGGTCGTCACCGTAGGCGGTAAGCGCGTTATGCACGTTGAAAAGCCGACCTCGTCTGTGACAGTCGGCAGCGTTCAGGATATAATCGACGATTTCACTTCAAAAAACGGCGGCAGCACCGACTATATACACGGAGAGGACGTTGTCAAAGCTCTTGCATCATCGGAGCGCAGGGTCGGCTTTATTTTCGGCGGCATAAGCAAAGACGACTTTTTTGAGGTAATCAAAAATGACGGCATTTTGCCGAGAAAAACCTTTTCGATGGGGCATGCCTGCGACAAGCGATTTTACCTTGAATGCAGGACTATAAACAAATAAAAAGCGGCGCGGAAATTCCGCGCCGCTTTGCCGTTACGGGAAATTATATTATGTATTTTTTAACCGACTCCGGGGCGGCGCTTGCATCCGCCGAGACAAGGACGGTGACCGTCGCTTCACCCGCCACCTTGTCGATATCCTCAAGCACGCAGCCCAGCTTGTCAAGATCGTTTCCGGTGATTTTCAGCGCGCCGTCCACAAACATCGACGATATGTCGTAGTTGCCTGCGAAAATTCCTTTGATAAAGCCGCAAAACGAATCGAATCCCGAAATGCCGTAGTCTTTGGTGTTGATAAGGCGGACACGCGACGAGATATCGTATTTAAGCCCGTCGCCGTATTCAAGGCAGACGACCTGTCCCTTGTCGGTGTCCACTGCGGAGTTTACAAGCTCAATGAGCCTTTTTGTCTTGCCTGTGCCTTTTGTTCCGATGATAACCTTAATCATATGAAACTCCTTTCGCCGCTTTCGCGGATTTAATGATTACTTTTTTCCTATTTTCGCGTTTATCTCCGCCGTCTCTTTTTCGTAGCCCGGCTTTCCGAGCAGCGCGAACATATTTTTCTTGTATGCCTCGACTCCCGGCTGGTCAAACGGGTTTACGCCGAGCAGATAGCCTGAAAGCGCGCACGCTTTTTCAAAGAAATAGACAAGATATCCGAAATTGTATTCGTCATATTTGTCAAACTCGATTATGATGTTTGGCACGCCGCCGTCGGTGTGCGCGAGTACCGTTCCGAGAAAAGCGTTGTCGTTTACATACTGGACTGTCTGCCCGGCAAGGAAGTTCAGTCCGTCTATGTTGCCGTCCGCCTCGCCCAGCGTTATGTTGTTTTTAACGTGCCGCGATTTCAGCACCGTCTCGAATATAAAGCGTCCGCCCTGCTGGATGTATTGACCCAGCGAGTGCAGGTCGGTCGAAAAGGACGCCGCCGCCGGGAAAATTCCCTTGCAGTCCTTGCCCTCGCTTTCCGCCATAAGCTGCTTGAACCATTCGCCGAAGTAGAGAGCGCACGGCTCGTATGAGACAAGCATCTCTATATTCTTGCCCTTTCTGAACAGAATGTTTCTGTCCAGTGCGTATTTATAACATTCGTTGTCGTCGGTGAGAAAATCACATCTCGCCTCCGCCGCGCCGCGCATCATTTCGTCAATATCCGCGCCCGAAACGGCTATCGGCAGAAGTCCGACGGCGGTCAGTACCGAATACCGCCCGCCTATGTCGTCCGGTACGACAAACGTCTCGTACCCTTGCTCGTCCGCCAGCGCCTTGAGCGTCCCGCGGGAGCGGTCGGTCGTGACAAAAATGTGATCGCGCGCGCCCTCGACGCCATACTTTTTCTCCGCCATCTCCTTGAAAATGCGGAAAGCAATGGCGGGCTCTGTCGTCGTACCCGACTTTGAAATCACGTTGATTGAAAAATCCCTGTCCTTGCAGAGAGTTATGATATCCTGAAGATAATCCGCGCTGATGTTGTTGCCTGCAAAATACACGTCCGGCGTGTCCTTGGGCAGACTGTTGTAAAACTGCGAGTGGACAAACTCGATAGCCGCCCTTGCGCCGAGATATGAGCCGCCGATGCCTATTACAACAAGCACGTCGGAGTTGGCTTTTATCTTTTCCGCCGCGGCTTTGATGCGCGAAAACTCCTCCTTATCGTAATTGAGCGGAAGATCCACCCAACCCAAAAAGTCGGATCCCTGACCCTTTTTAGAGTGAAGTCTGTTGTGCGCGACCTCGACAAACGGCAGAAGATATTCTCTCTCATGCTCGCTTATAAATATGTCGGCGTACTTTCTGTTAACTGTTAAGGACATATTGAATATTTTTCTCCTTTAAGTTGTAAATCTATGATAACATACTTTCGCGGCATATTCAAGTCATACTATTAAAAAATAATGAACAAGCTCTGAAAATATATCAAAAATTCCCGCTTTTTCAACGGCGCTTTCCGCCGTTATGTCGCTTGAAGCAAGCACGTTCCCGTCAAGTGTGAGCTTTGCCTCACCCAGCTTTTGACCCTGCTCGACCGGTGCTAAAAGATCGTCGCAGACCGAAATTTCGCATTTTATATTCTGCTCTGTCCCTTTCGCGACGACAAGGCTTGTGATGCCGTTCATTATCGGCGTTACGCTGTCCTTTTTGCCTTTTATAACCTTTATCGGCGAAAGCTGCTGCGTGTCCGCGTTATATATGGCATAGTTTGCAAATCCGTAATTCAGAAGGGCGCGAGCGTCCGCGTTGCGCTCGTCCGAGGAGGGGGATTTCATAATGACGGCGATAAGCTCCATACCGTCGCTTTCCGCAGTTGCGGAGATGCAGTACATCGACTCTTTTGTAAACCCTGTTTTAAGTCCTGTCGCCTTGTCGTAAAACCGTATCAGCTTGTTAGTGTTGGTGAGACCGAATTGCCCGCCGCGTATGCTGTCCATCCAGATGGTAGTATATTTTTTAATATCGTTATGTTTTAAAAGCTCTCTTGACATTACCGATATGTCGCGCGCCGTCGTCAGGTGTCCTTCCGCCTCAAGACCGGTGCAGTTTATAAACGTCGTCGAGTTCATACCGAGGCTTGCCGCTTTTTCGTTCATCCTTGACACAAACGCCTCCACCGAGCCCGCGATATGCTCCGCCATTGCGACGCACGCGTCGTTTGCGGAGGCTACGACGATACATTTGAGCATCTCGTCCACCGTCATCTGTTCATTTTCTTTCAGATAGACCTGCGAGCCGCCCATCGAGGTGGCGTTTGCGGAGGCGGTGACGATATCGGTGTATTTCAGCCTGCCGCTTTCTATCTCCTCCATAATAAGGAGTATCGTCATAATTTTCGTTACCGATGCGGGTCTTAAACGCTCGTCGGCGTTTTTTTCGTACAATACCTGTCCTGTGCTTTTTTCGATAAGGATTGCGCTCGGCGCGCCGATTTCGATTGCCGCTCCCTCTGCGTGTGCCGTCACCGAAAAGGAAAGCATTATCACCGCCGCTGTGATAACGGCAAGTACTTTTGTTTTCACTCTTGTTCCCTCCGAAATTTATTTGTTGCCGTACATTATATGGGAATATTTTGTTCTAAATGACTATACCTGCCTTTTCAAAAAATAAAATATTGTTACATAGTCACAATCATACCGCATTTTGTGGTATATATGCAACATAAAGATATGCCTTTTACGACACTTGTTTGCTATAATAAAAGCGTATTATTGTGAGTAATAGCATATCTCACTAAGTTAAAGAGAGGAAAGAAAGTTATGAAGCAACAATCAAAACGCATTATGTCCGCTTTATTGTCTGTACTCATGCTTGTTTCCATGCTGTCGGTTTATACCTTCGCGGAAAACAACTTTGTGCGCGACGATAAATTTTACGATGAACTTGTAAAAGACGCCGTCATCGTAAACCCTGCGTGGGGGAGCGTGCAGGCAGGCGACGAAATAACTTTTTATTACAGGGACAAAGAGTATAAAGAGACCTTTTCTCCCGACACTCACTTTTCGTCGTTGAACGACGCCTATGAATACTGCCACGATGTCATGGGTGACAGGCAGCCCAAGATAATTCTGTGCGAGGGCAGGTATTCTGAAAAGCTTACGCTTAAAGGCGCCGCTGAGTTTTACGGTCCTTATGCCGGAATGAACCCGAATGTTGTGAGTGAAGACCCGAAACAGCCCTGGGGCGAGGCGGAAAGGACTCATAACGCTGTACTTAATAATATAATTGAAGTCGGAAAGACCGTTAACGAAAATATGGAAGTTGTTTTCGACGGCGTCACGTTTAACGGCGGTTTTGCCTATATCGACGGCACGTCGACTACCGGCAAGACGACCACTTCCGCAGTTGTTCGCAACACCGTTATGACAGCCGGCGAGCGGACAAACGGCTATTATGGCTTTGATAACATTACCAGCAAGATTTACTTTGCAAGCTTTATAACGTCCGATACGTCGGTTAAGATAGAAAATGTCCGCTGCACCGGTATGAGAACTGCCGGAATTGTCGGAACCGACGTTGATAAGTTGGAAATATCCGGTCTTTACTATGCCGATTCGATAGCTCCCGCCGTCGGCAGCGTCACTGAAGGCGCCGATGCGCAGAAGGATAAAAACGCGTCGTATGTCATTAAAGACTCGATGTTTTATAACAACACTTCAAGCTCGATTGTTGTTGATCATTCAAGGACCGACAGTGGCGATGCTACCACCCGCACGCTTACAAAGCTTGAAATTTACGGGTGCAGCTTTTTGGACGGCGACGATGTGTCGTCAAACAGGAACGCGCTTAATTCCTCTCCTATAAGTTATATGATATGCGGCGACAGCAACAAGCTTGACGTTCACGACAATATCTTTGTCGGCGTCAGCGGTCGTACTGTTTCCGCAATCAAGCTGAGTTGTATAGATACCGTCCGTTCCGTAGTCGTCACGGATATGATATTTGTGAATAATAACCGCTTCATAGGTTATTATACGCTTCCCGATACGACGGGCAACTCCTCATCATCCGTATTTGATTTCAATTATAACTATTATGCCGCCGCCGACGGTAATCATCACGATCCCGTTTTCCCGTCGGATGCCAGCTCGGAAAACATAAGCGGGGATTATTTCTGGTATGACGAGGATATGACTGTTTCGAGCAGCATATTCTACCTCACGACTACCGGTATTTCAAACAGCAGGGTTGACAATCGGAACAGAAGAGTGTCGGGTACGGTTGAATTCGGCACGTCTGCAACGTTCAATTTTGCGACGGAAGACCCCGATACAACCTATGTTATTACCGACGATGAGGGGAACGTCGTCACCGAGCTTGATTCTCATAAGCTTGTGTCTGGCAACGACAAGAACATCTATTGTGCCACAGGTACCTCGCCGAAGGTTCCCGGCTATGAGTTCAAGTATGACGTATACATTACCACGATGAATCCCGCTCTTGCGGTCGAATTTGATATTGCCAATACATATATGTACGACCCGTCCGTAGCCTCCGAGGAAACCGGAACTGAAGTTTACAGAACGTGGGACGAGACGTCATACAGATTCCGTGTCAACGAAAACATATTCTCCACAATTGACGATATCTATGCCGCCGCAGGTGAAGAGATGCCGACGATAATAATGCCTGCCGGCACCTATGATAAGCCGATAGTGATCAGCAGACCTACAATCCTCCTCGGCGCAAAGCACGGCATCAACCCGAATATTCCGCAGTATTCCAATCCGGCGGAGCACTGGCTGATAAATCCCGAGCGTTCGCTGAAAGATCAGGAGACGATTATTTCCTCCGTCATCGCGATTGATCCGTTTGCGGTTAATGTAATGCTTGATGTTGACGGCATTACTTTCGGTCCGGGCGGCGCGTTTATGGATCACGGCGACAGCTCGATTGTCACCTACAACACTACAAACCTTAAAAATATAGTTGTTGATGGTGAAGGCTCCGCGGGCGTAGGCAGCGTAAACGTAAAAGGTATCCAGTTTACGATAAGCCACGTTATTTCCGTAAGCGGCAGGAGCGAGTCATACAAAAATGACCATATCGACCTGCGTGTGCAGAACCTGAGAATGGTTTCTCAGCTTAACACAAGGCTTATCGACGACAATTTTGAGACGCTTCTTCTCGACGGTATTTATTATGAGAACAACTATGCGCCGCTGACCACGTCGCCGTCAAACGAAATAACTCACCCCAAGGGTCAGAATTTGTACTTTGAAATAAGAAATTCCAAATTCATCGACTGTCCGACAGGCAGCTCCGCACCGTTCATCGTTTTCAACCACTATGAGCAGGATTCGGACGAAACCACAAGCAATACCGTTGTTATGGAAAACAATACGTTCTGGGATGTCGAGACTTACGGCTGGGGCGTATTCGGTGTCAGATGGACGGGCGCGAAAGATTCTCTCACCCTTACAAACAACACGTTTTACTCCACCACGGCTAAGTCGTTAATACCTGGTTCCCTGTGGTTCAGAGGAAAATCCTATTTCCTGAAGACAGATTATTTAGACAGTGAAAACAACATCATTGACCAGGCGGCGTATGACGAGGCTCTCAGAACAGTCGACGTTTTAGA
Organism: uncultured Clostridia bacterium; assembly: GCA_947627315.1. Classification (GTDB taxonomy): domain Bacteria; phylum Bacillota; class Clostridia; order Oscillospirales; family QAKW01; genus RGIG9041. Next base: position 7,413 of record CANQVN010000028.1, read on the forward strand.
TAAATTCTACGTCAGACATAACCGCTTCTTGTTGAAAAACGGCATTGCCGATCCCGGTATGATGTGGGTTAACCCGAAGACAAGATGGGATTGGAACTATAACTATTTTGCCAACGCAACCAGTATTGAAAGCGGTAAGGCAGGCGGTCTCCAGGGCAGCACGGTAAGCAATATAGAGTGTATGGTCTGCGATTACTGGTACAAGGACTTCGAGATGACCGAGCTTAATGCTCAGCCGTCGGACGAAACGTTCAACACGGCTCTCGATTACAGCATAAACGGCAGCGGTACAATAGATGAAAATGCCAAGACCTATACCGATACCGTTGATGCCGATGTTTTGGAATATGACTTTGGCATTAAACTCAACACTTTACAGGCTAAATACGGAATTTATTCCGATGCCGATTGTACGCAGCCTGTTTCTGAGCCTGTCAGGCTTGAAAATTCCGAAAACGTATTCTATCTCAAGTTCTCATCATATGACGGCTCTGTTTCGGATGTTTACACCGCCACAATCAGTCGTAAGCGCAACGAAGAAGCAGAAATTCTGCGCTTTGGCAACTGGAAGGTCACAAGCAACGCCGTCGAGGCAAGCGTACCGTCCGGCACGTCCACATTTACGATTCCCGAAATACAGGTGACCGCAGGCGCTGAATATGCGATTTATAACGATGCGGACTGCACGCAGGAATTTACCGACGCCGCTATAACCGATATCGGCGCTATGCCTGTAATCAAGTACATTCTTGTCACGTCCGAAACCGGTGTGCAGAGGAAGTACCAGTTCAGCATTGTCCCCGGCGGAACTCCGCAGTCTGAGCTCACCTATATCGAGGGTGCGAAAAAGACCTCGGACACTGAGTTTGAAGTGAAAATTCCGGCGACCAAAAACGGGTTTGACTTTGCAATAGCTTACTCGGATGGCGCGACGGTTGATGTTTACCGCGACGAAAACATTCTGAAGCCGGTACAGGGTCGCTACTTCGTTGAAAACGTTTTTGACGGCGTAACAATAGACTTTACAGTTACAAACGCCGGCGTTTCCAAGAAATTCACTCTTAATATCACCAAAGAGTCCTCGTCAATAGGTATTGACTCGATATTCAGCTTTGTCCAGAAAGACGAGTATTCGTTTGAAACTTGGACAAACGGAACGACATACAAGGTAATACCGAAGTTTATAGGCTCTAACGTCTCCTTCGGCGTGTATTCCGATAAGGAATGCACCAATGCGTTTAACGATGCAACCGTCGATATTCAATCCAAGAATTATACGGCGTACATCAAGATTACCTCAGCGGACGGCTCCAATTCCAAGGTCTACTCGCTTATTTTCCACACCACCGCGAACGTAGTCTCCGACGAGCCTGTCGCAACGCGGTATATCACCGTTAAAAATGCAGAGGCGACAAACGACGGCTTTGTGATAAATGCCGAGGATAATATATCTTCTATTGATATTGGCATAGAACTTAACGATCCCGCGTATAACGCCACGACGTTCAGAGTTTTTGCCGATCCGAGCTGCAATGATAAGATGGTTGTTTCGCCCGAGGAGCTCGCGTATGATCAGACATACACGGCTAAGATTTCAGCTAAGAACACCGTGCTGTACATCCGCGCCAAGATAATGTCTCTTGACGCCGAGGGTAATGAGAAAGAACAGGATGAGGAAATCGTCAAGCTCACGATCGTTTCCAACCGTCCTACTGCAGAGTACAGCGATGCTGCAAATATCTCCGAGTGGGCGCGCGGCGAAGTCGAATTTCTTAACAACAACGGCTTTGGCTACTTCCAGGGCGATAGTGATACTCGCGCCCTTCGTCCGAAGGACAAAACCTCACGCTTTGAGATTGCGGTTCTTGCCGTTAGAGTTCTCGGAATAGACACGACGAATTTTGCAAACTACTCTGTGCCGTTTGAGGACAGCATTCCCAACTGGGCGCTCGACTCTGTTAAGACCTGCTATGCGCTTGGCATAATGAACGGTCTCAGCAAAAACGAGTTTGGCGGCAGCAAGAACACCACAAGACAGGAGTTTGCCAAGATAATAACCACCGTTGTTGCTATTGCAAGAGGCGATGCGCTGGACGAGGAAGGAGTCAAGGCGCTGTATAACGACAACAAGGAATCCATAGACGCTACCTATAACGGATTTGCTTTTGCAGATGCTGATAAGGTCAGCAGCTGGGCGGATCTCTATGTGAGACTTGCTGTTGCAAAATACGGTCTGATGAACGGCTCGGCGGATAACGGTAATCTTAACGTCAACCCCGCCAACAATATCGATCGTCAGGAGATCGCGGTTATACTTGCAAATTATAACGGCTATACCGAATAATTTGATTAACCGAGGCAAAACGCATTAACACGCGGCGCCCCGCAGGCTATGTCCTGCGGGGCGCTTTCATATCTATTAAAAAACGCCGGGGCAAAGAAAGCTTTGCTCCGGCGTGCGGATATATACGTCTGTTAGTAAAAATCGGCAAGACTTACGCCTTGCCGATTTTTGGAGCTACTGGCCGGACTTGAACCGGCGACCTGCTGATTACGAATCAGCTGCTCTACCAACTGAGCCACAGTAGCATTTTTAATGACAACAGATATTATTTTAACATAAAAAATAAAAAAATCAATAGTTATATTCAAAAAGCTTGCAATTTATAGAAAAAAATATTAAAATTAGTTAGATTGATTTTATGGAGCAGGCTATGAATCTTACAGTAACCGACGGGGATGTATTAAGCAGAATAGAAACCGAAAAGCAGAGTATGAGCAAAAGCCAGAAAAGCATCGCTTCCTATATTCTCGAAAACTACGATAAAGCGACGTTTATGACTGCCGCGATGCTCGGCGAGCGCGTCGGTGTGAGTGAGTCTACCGTCGTCAGGTTTGCCGCTCGCCTTGGCTTTAACGGTTATCCCGAGCTTCAAAAAGCGCTCCAGGACGTGGTTAAAAACAAGCTTACAACTTTACAGCGAGTCGATATAACAAACAACATAATTAAAGATAACGATATTCTGCAAAGCGTTATGAACCTTGATATCAGCAGAATACGCACCACAATGGAAAGTATCGACAGGGCGGAGTTTGCCCGCGCGGTTGACGCTATTTCGGAGGCGGACAATATCTATGTGCTTGGTACACGCAGCTCATTTGCGCTGAGCCAGTTTATTACGTTTTATTTGAACTATATGTTCAAGCATGTGAGAAATGTCAACAGCAATTCGTCAAGCGGGATATTCGACCAGATATTTAAAATATCCAAAAACGATGTGTTCATCGCCATCGGCTTTCCGCGCTATTCGATGACGACGATAAAGGCAATCCGTTTTGCAAAAGACAAAAATGCAAAGACAATCGCCATCACCGATATGCCATCTTCTCCGCTTGCCAAATGCGCCGATATCACGCTCATTGCCCGCAGTGGTGTAATTTCATTTATTGATACGCTTGTAGCCCCGCTGAGCCTTATAAACGCGCTTATAGTCGCGCTTGCAGAAAAAACAAGGGCATTGTACCCGCCGCACTGAGCGAGCTTGAAAACATCTGGCTGGAGTATGAGGTGTATCAGTCGAAAAAATGAGTAAGCGGATAATTGTTATAGGCGGCGGCGCTGCGGGTATGGCGGCGGCGGCGACAGCCGCGAAAAACGGCGGCAGCGTCACGCTTATCGAAAAAAACAGGATACTCGGGAAAAAGCTTCTTATAACGGGCAAGGGTCGCTGTAATGTGACAAACTACTGTGATAATGACTGCGTTATAAAAAATATAACAAGCGGCAACCCGAAGTTTATGTACAGCGCGTTGAATTTGTTTGGAAGCTATGATACCTACGCGTTTTTTGAAAATCTGGGCGTCCCGCTAAAGGTGGAGCGCGGCAGCCGTGTCTTTCCCGTAAGCGACAGGGCGGCGGATATACGCAACGCGCTTGAAAAATATATGCGCGGAAGCGGCGTTTTCGTGTTGAATGAGCGCGTTTTGTCCGTTTCAAACGACCTTTCGGTCACAACCGACCGCGGCGTTTATAATGCGGATGCGGTCGTTGTCGCCACAGGCGGTATGTCCTATCCGTCAACCGGCAGCACGGGCGACGGGTATGCTTTTGCAAAAAGCCTGAATCATAAGATTGTTAAAACGCGCCCCGCGCTTGTTCCGCTGTTTTCAAGGCGTGAGGACTGCGCGCCGCTTGCCGGGCTTTCGCTGCGCAACGTGGGCGTTCGTTTCTATGATAAAACTGGCGTTCGCCACTCCGATTTCGGCGAGATGCTGTTCACGCACGAGGGCGTGTCGGGACCTGTCATTTTGACCGCTTCCTCTCTTATTGATTTTGACAGCGGCGACTTTACTCTGGCTATCGACCTCAAGCCTGCGCTGACCGAAAAAGAGCTTGACAGCCGGATTTTACGCGATTTTGAAAAATATGTCAACAAGGATTTTCAAAACGCGCTTTCGGACCTTTTGCCTCAAAAAATAATCCCCGCCATAATAGAGCGCAGCGGGATACCGCCGCGGGTAAAGGTCAATTCCGTAACAAAAGAGCAGCGCGCCTCGCTTGTGCGTACTATAAAAGCGTTTGAGCTTGAAATCAAAGGTGCGGCGGGCTTTGACGAGGCGATTATTACTGCGGGCGGCGTCGACACGTCGGAAATCGACCCGAAAACGATGGGCTCGAAGCTTGTAAAAGGGCTGTATTTTGCCGGCGAGGTGATAGATGTCAGCGCGCTTACGGGCGGATATAATCTTCAGATTGCATTTTCAACCGGCTGTCTTGCCGGACTGTCGTGTATGGGAGGAAACAATGAGTTATAAGGTAGCTATAGACGGACCGAGCGGCGCGGGCAAAAGCACGCTGTCACGCGCGGTGGCAAAAAAGCTCGGATTTATTTATATAGACACCGGCGCGCTTTACCGCGCGATAGGGTTGTATGTATACAGAAACGGTATTGACGCCGACAGCGAGAAAGCGGTCGCGTCGAGCCTTTCCGATATTAACATTGACATTAAGTTTGTGGACGGTACACAGCGCGTCTTTTTAAATGGCGGCGATGTGAGTGACGATATCCGTATACATGCGGTGAGCGATTACACCTCAAAGGTGAGCGCATATCCCGCCGTGCGCGCCTTTCTGCTTGATACGCAGCGCAGGCTTGCCGAAAGCGACAATGTGATAATGGACGGCAGGGATATAGGCACAGTCGTTTTACCTGATGCGGACGTAAAAATCTTTCTCACCGCATCGGCGGAGGACCGTGCAGAGCGCAGGTACAAAGAGCTTGTCGAAAAGGGACAGAACGTCGATTATGACACCGTTTTGCACGACGTTATAGAGCGGGATGACCGCGATATGAACAGAGCCGTCGCCCCGCTTCGCGCTGCCGCCGACGCTGTTGTCGCCGATACCACGGGCTTTGAGCTTGAGCAGTCGCAGCGGCTTTTAATGGATATCATAAGGGAGAGGTTGCAATGAGCTTTTACGGTTTTGCAAGAGGTGTTGTAAAATCCGTTTCATGGCTGTTTTATCCCGTCAGGGTTCACGGCGATATGAACGATATGCCGAAAGATGACGGCGTTGTACTGTGTGCAAATCATATCTCTTTTATGGATGTAATTCATCTCGGGATAATCACAAAGCGGCATATCCACTTTGTCGCCAAGACAAAATATGCCGACGCGGCGGGACTGAGGCTTCTTGTAAAGTGGCTCGGCTCGTTCGGGATAGACACCGAAAAGCCGGATATCAAGGCTATCCGCCGCTGTATTGACGTTGTCAAAGACGGCGGTGTGCTCGGTATTTTTCCGGAGGGTACGCGCATAATCAACGGCAAGGTTTCGGAACCTATGCCGGGCGTTATGATGATAGCTCACAAGGCAAACGCGCCGATTTTTTACGTCCGCATAAAGCCGCCGCGCGGCAGATTCAAGCTGTTTGTACCGACTGATGTGTACGTCGGAAGCTGTGTATCCACACAAGAGCTTGGCGTTAAAGCGGGCAGGGGAGCGGAGTATAAAGCCGCCTCTGAAGAGCTTATGAAAAGAATTTACGCGCTGGGGGAGTAAATGTCGGTTGAGGTTATAAAAAACGCGGGCTTTTGCTTCGGCGTGTCCCGCGCGGTGAAAATGTTGTACGACGAGCTTGACGCGGGTACGGAAAACATATGCACCCTCGGTCAGATAATACATAATCCCGATATTATTGCAAAAACGACCGCCCGCGGCGTGCGCGTACTTGAAAATGCGGATAAAGCGCAGCGCGGCAGCACGGTTATAATCCGCGCCCACGGCGGAACGCTGGAGGAGATAGATAAGCTGCAAAATGCGGGAGTGAATATTATCGACGCTACCTGCCCATACGTTGCAAAGATACACGAAATCGTCAAAAAAAGCAGCGATGAGGGCGACGTTGTTTTCGTCGGCGGCAATGCCGAGCACCCGGAGGTTCGGGGCATAGTAAGCCGTGCGAAATTCTCGCGAGTGTTTCAAAATCTTAAAAAATTAGAGCAAATTGTCGAAAATGAGCCGAATTTATTATGCAAAAATGTCACTTTCGTTTGGCAAACAACATTTAATTTGTATGAAAATCATAAATGCAATATATTTATTAAAAAATCATTTAAAAATGCAAAAATTTATGATACAATATGTAAAGCAACAGAATTAAGGCAGGAACAAACGGCACAGCTTGCCGCCCGCTCGGATATTATGATAGTCGTTGGCGGGAAAAACAGCTCCAACACAAATAAGCTTTATGACGTTGCAAAACGATATTGCGAAAATACATATCTTGTGGAAAATGCCGATGAAATTCCGTCGGATTTATATAAATATTTAGGCTCTGGAAAAATTGGCATTACGGCGGGTGCATCAACACCGAGCTGTGTAATTAAGGAGGTAAAACGTCAAATGTCCGAACCGATAAATCAAACCCAGATCAACGAGGAAATGACCTTTGAGGAGATGCTGGAAAACTCCATGGAGAAGGTCATTACCACAGGCGACAGAGTAAAAGGCGTCGTCGTGGGGGTCAATCCTGCGGAGGTAAAGGTGGATTTAGGGACAAAGCAATCGGGGTTTGTCACCAAAGATAACTTTTCCTCAGATCCTTCCGTTGATTTGATGACAGCAGTAAACATAGGCGATGAAATAGACTGCGTTGCCCTCAGAGTAAACGACGTTGAGGGTACTATTTCACTGTCCAAAAAGCGCGTCGACTCACTTAAAGGCTATGAGGAGATTGAAAAGGCGTTTGAGGAAAAGGCAGAGCTTGAGGCGGAGGTGCGCGAGGTTTCCGAGGGCGGTCTTGTCGTTATGGTTAATAATGTCCGCGTGTTCATTCCCCGCTCGCTCACAGGCAAGCCGTCGTCCTTTGATCTTACAACGCTGAAGGGCGAAAAAGTACGCTTTAATATTATAGAGTTTTCTCAGACCCGCGGACGCAGAAAAATAATCGGCTCTATGAAAGCGATAGAGAACGAAAAGAGAAGAGCGGCGAGAAAAGAGCTTTGGGAGAATGTCGCGGTCGGCAACAGATACGAGGGTACCGTCAAATCGCTGACGACGTTCGGCGCGTTTGTTGACCTCGGATATGTCGACGGTCTGCTTCATATCACGGAGCTTTCATGGAAAAAGATAGGTCATCCGAGCGAGGTCGTAAGCGTCGGCGACAAGATTTCCGTCTACGTTAAGGCTGTCGACGTTGAAAATAAGAAAATTTCGCTCGGGTATAAAGATCCCGATGCCGATCCGTTTTTGCTCTTTGCGGCAAACAACGGCGTTGGCAGCGTCATAAAGGTGAAAATAGTGAGCCTTATGCCGTTTGGCGCGTTTGCAAATATAACCGACGGCGTTGACGGGCTTATCCATATTTCACAGCTTTCAGACAAGCGCGTGAACAAACCGGCAGACGTTGTCTCGGTGGGCGACGAGGTTGAGGTCAAGGTGCTTGACATCAATATGGAGACCAGAAAAATAGGTCTTTCCATCAGAGCGGTGCTTGAAGATAATGCCAAAGCTGAGCAGGATGCCGATGTCGCGGCATATTCTGCCGAGCAGACAGAGTCCGCATCCGAGACGGAGCACAGAGAATTTTGCCGAATACGGTTTTGTCCTGTGC
>CANQVN010000029.1 GCA_947627315.1 uncultured Clostridia bacterium
GTCTGCATCCGTTGTGAGGGATGGGGGTCACGTCTTTAATCATTGATATCTCAAGTCCGGCTGTCTGAAGCGCGCGTATTGCCGCCTCTCTGCCCGAACCGGGACCTCTGACGTACACCTCGACTACCTTGAGACCGTGCTCCATGGCAAGGCGAGCCGCCTGCTCCGCCGCCATCTGAGCGGCAAAAGGTGTGCTCTTTCTCGAACCCTTGAAGCCCATCTCGCCGGCGGAAGCCCAGGAGATTGCGTTTCCGTTCACATCGGTTATTGTGACCAGCGTGTTGTTGAACGACGAGCGAATGTGTGCCGCGCCGCGTTCAATATTCTTCTTGACTCTGCGTTTTGTACCGACTTTTTTAGTTGTTTTTGCAGCCATTTACATTCACTCCTTTACTTTTTCTTATTTGCCATTGTTTTTCTGGGGCCTTTTCTTGTACGGGCGTTTGTCTTTGATCTCTGACCCCTTACAGGTAAGCCTTTTCTATGTCTTATGCCTCTGTAGCAGCCGATATCTATAAGCCGCTTGATGTCCAGCGCAACCTCGCGTCTGAGATCGCCCTCGACCGTATAGCCTTCCATCGCGTCGCGTATTTTGGAGACGTCGTCCTCGGTCAAATCCTTGACTCTTGTATCGGGGTTGACGCCGGCTGCCGCGAGAATTTTGTTCGAGCTGGTTCTGCCTATGCCGTAAATATAGGTAAGCCCTATCTCAACGCGCTTTTCTCTCGGTAAATCAATACCAGCAATTCTTGCCATTTGGTAAATGCACCTCCAATTTTTTGTTAACCCTGTTTCTGCTTATGCTTCGGGTTTTTACAGATGACCATTATTTTGCCGTGTCGTCTGATTATCTTACATTTTTCACACATAGGTTTTACGGAAGGTCTTACCTTCATTGTAAACTCCTCCTTTAATTAACTATTTTGCTCTCCAGATTATCCTGCCCTTTGTAAGGTCGTAAGGCGACATTTCAAGCTTTACCGTGTCGCCCGGCAGTATCTTGATATAGTTCATACGCAGCTTGCCGGATATATGAGCCTGTATCTGATGACCTCCGGCAAGTTCTACCGTGAAAGTGGCACCGGGAAGGGCTTCTACTACCTTTCCCTCTACCTCGATCATATCCTCTTTTGACATATACTCTCTCCCGCTTTAATCAGCTTGTGTAAGAATATGCGCGCAATCGTCGTCGATATAGAAGGTGTGTTCGAAATGCGCGGACAGCTTGCCGTCCGCCGTGGTGACGGTCCAACCGTCGCCTCGGTCGATTATCACCTTATATCCGCCCTCGTTTATCATCGGCTCGACGGCAACCGTGGCGCCGCGGGGCAGTCTCATACCGTGACCCGCCTTGCCGTAGTTGGGAACAGACGGATCCTCGTGCAGGTTACGCCCTACCCCGTGACCGACAAAGTCGCGCACGACGCTGTATCCGCGCGACTCGCAATACTGCTGTATCACGCTGCCGATATCGCCCAGCCGAACGCCCGCTTTCATTATCTTTGCCGCCTCGGCAAGCGAGCTTTTTGTCGTCTCGATAAGCCGAGCCGCATTTTCGGGGATGCTGCCTACGCCGAACGTATACGCGCTGTCGCCGTGAAATCCGTCGATATACGCGCCTACGTCGACGCTGACGATGTCGCCTTCTTTAATAATAATCTTTTTTGACGGTATGCCGTGTATTACCACGTTGTTTACAGAAATACACGCGCTGCCCGGAAAGCCGCCGTAGCCCTTGAACGACGGAACGGCTCCCTGCGAGCGTATATAGTCCTCTATGATACCGTCAAGCTCCTTGGTGGACATACCGGCTTTGACCGATTCGCCCGCAACACGCAGCGCCATAGCGGTGATTTGCCCTGCGCGGCGCATCTTCCGTATATCGCTGTCAGATTTGACTATTATCATTTCATAAAACCTTCTATTGCCTTAAAGGTGAGAGCGGTTGTTTCACTCAGCTCCTCCTGCCCGTACACGGTGACAAGCTTGCCGCGCGCTTCATAGTAGCCCTTGAGCGGCTCTGTCTGCTCGTGATAGACCTTCAGGCGGCGGCGCACCGTTTCCGGCTTGTCGTCGTCGCGGACGGCAAGGAGAGCTCCGCAGCTGTCGCAGGTTTTATTATCCTTTGACCTCTTATACTCTGTATGATAGCTTTTCCCGCAGGACGGGCAGACCCTTCTGCCCGACATTCTTTTGACAATCTGCTCGTCGTCCACCTCGATGGAAAGAGCAAAGTCAATCTCTATCCCAAGCTTATCAAGAGCCTCCGCCTGGGCAAGCGTGCGGGGAAAGCCGTCGAGGATAAAGCCGTTTTTACAGTCGTCTCTTTCAAGGCGGTCACGGATTAGCTCTATGACCGTCTCGTCAGAAACAAGCTGACCTGCGTCTATGACCGACTTGACCTTTTTGCCAAGCTCACTGCCGCTTTTCACGGCGGCTCTTATCATATCGCCTGTCGAAACGGCTGTAATCGAATATTTTTTTGAAATGTTCTCAGCCTGGGTGCCTTTTCCGGCGCCCGGCGCACCAAGAAGTATCAGTCTCATACTCTCACCTATTCAAGGAAACCCTTGTAGTGACGCATAAGCATCTGACTTTCGAGTTGCTGTACCGTTTCAAGCGCGACGCCGACAACGATAAGGAGCGAGGTGCCGCCTATCGCAAGACCGCGCAGCGACGAATTGAACATCGCGACAAGGCTCGGCACGGCGGAGACTATTCCCAAGAACAGCGCGCCTATCAGCGTTACCCTGTTGAGCGTTTTGGTGATATAATCGGACGTGGGCTTACCGGGACGGATGCCCATAATGAAGCCGCCGTTCTTTTTAAGATTGGAGGCGACTTCAATCGGGTTAAACGTCATCATGGTGTAGAAGTAGTTAAATCCGATTATCAATAAGAACATTACCAGCGTGTAGACCCAGCCGCCGACATTGAGAGCCCTGACGACCGCGCCGAACCACCCGTCTGAAAGCTTGGGGAAAAAGCCGACTATTGTAGCGGGCAGAAATACAAAGGACTGAGCGAAGATTATCGGCAGAACGCCCGTCATATTTACCTTGAGCGGGATATTGGTGTTCTGACCGCCGTACATCTTGCGCCCGACAACCTTTTTGGCGTACTGAACCGGTATCCTGCGCTCGCCGTTTGTAATAAACACAACAAACGCTACCATGGCAATCGCGCCGATGACTATGCAGACAAGCTGTATCCAGCCGACAGCGCCGGAAGAGATAACAGCTCTTGCATATCCCAAAAGGGAGGGACCGCGCGCGATGATACCCGCGAACAGCAGAATGGAAATGCCGTTTCCTATGCCGCGGGCGTTGATAAGCTCGCCAAACCACATAATTACCATAGAGCCTGCGGCAAAGCACATTGTGATGACTATCGCGCCGAACACGCCGACCTTGTCATCGACTATCTGGAAGCCTTCCTGATATTTGAGTACCGTGTAGTAGCCAAAGCCCAAAATAAGAGACAGGATTATGGTGAGATATCTCGTCCATTTTTCTATAACGCGTCTGCCGTACTCGCTGTCCTCTTTCATCATGCGCTCAAGCCGCGGAATGGCGAAGGTGAGCAGCTGCATAATGATGGAGGCGTTGATGTAGGGCGATATCGAAAGAGCAAAGAAGGTCGCTCTTTCAAGCGCGCCGCCCGCCATAACGTTTAAGAAGCTGAACACGTTATTTTCAGCCTGAAACTGTGTGAAAAGCTGTGAAAGTCCGTCTGCGTTCAGAAACGGAACGGGGATAGCCGAGCCGAGTCTGAACAGAAGGATAATCATCGCGGTAAAAAGGATTTTCTTTCTGAGGTCTTCGATTTTCCAAGCATTTCTGAACACGCTGAACAATTAGATCACCTCTACCTTTCCTCCGGCCGCTTCGATTGCTGCTTTCGCACCCGCAGTTATTTTTGTGCAGCGCACCTTTATGGCTTTTGTCACCTGCCCGCCGCCGATTATTTTAAGTCCGTCCATAGGGCGGCTTGCAATGCCCGCCTCTATAACGGCGTTTATATCGACAAACTTGCGTGCGTCAAAGCCGTTGAGGTCGCCCGCTTTAACTACAACATACTTCTTTGCGAATATGTTGTTGAATCCGCGCTTGGGCAAGCGTCTTTGGAGCGGCATCTGACCGCCTTCAAAGCCGGGGCGTATGCTGCCGCCGGAACGCGCTTTCTGACCCTTGTGACCCTTGCCCGCAGTCTTGCCGTTGCCCGAGGCGGGACCTCTGCCGCGGCGTTTTGCGGCTGTCTTTGAGCCTTCGACGGGCGAAAGTTCATTCAAATTCATTATGTTGCACCTCCTTATTTGGTTTCTTCAACCTTTACAAGGTGAGAAATTTTCGTGATTTTGCCATGCGTTGCCGCGTTGTCCGGCTGAACGGAAGTATCGTTTATCTTCCGAAGCCCCAGCGACTTTGCGGTGGCTATCTGGTCGTCTTTTCTTCCGATAAGACTTTTCACGAGAGTTACTTTAATACTTGCCATTAAACTTCCTCCCCTATTCAGTTATTTCTTCTACGGTCTTGCCGCGGCGGGCGGCGACCTGAGAAGCGTCCTCGAGCGCCTTGAGTCCGTTTATCGTCGCGTGAACCACGTTTATCTTGTTGCGCGAACGCAGCGCCTTTGTTCTGATATCCTTTATGCCCGCCATCTCGACGACCGCGCGAACCGCGCCGCCGGCGATAACGCCGGTACCGGGGGCTGCGGGCTTGAGAACAACTATAGACGCATCGTACTTTCCGACGATGTCGTGCGGAATTGTATCGTCCTTCAGGCTGATCTTGATTATGTTTTTCTTAGCGTCTTCAATACCCTTGCGGATAGCCTCGGGAACCTCCGCCGCCTTGCCTATGCCTGCGCCGACGTTGCCCTTACCGTCGCCGACGACGATGAGCGCGGAGAATTTCATTATTCTGCCGCCCTTGACGGTCTTGGATACGCGGTTGAGCGATACAACGCGCTCCTGCAAATCGAGTGTGCTCGCGTCAATTAAATTTGCCATATTTTCCGTCTCCTTACCTTAGAATTTAAGTCCGCCTTCGCGGGCGCCTTCTGCGAGCTGCTTGACACGACCTGTATAGATAAATCCGCCGCGGTCAAACACTACCGTCTCGATGTTCTTTGCCTTGGCGCGCTCAGCCACCGTCTTTCCGACCGTCTGCGCGGCGTCCTTGTTGCCGCCGTAGCCGTTGAAGTCCTTATCCATCGTGGATGCGCTTACCAGTGTGACGCCGTTTACATCGTCTATTATCTGTGCATATATATGCTTTGCGGAACGGAATACGCAAAGACGCGGGCATTCAGGGGTTCCGGAAATTTTCGCACGAACTCTTTTATGTCTCTTAATCCTTGCAGCCTTACTGTTAGGTTTCTTGACCATATTTCTTTCCTCCCTATATTACTTCGTTTTACCGGCTTTGCCTTCTTTACGCTTGATGACTTCATCCGCGTATCTGATACCCGCGCCCTTGTAGGGTTCGGGCGGTCTTTTTGCCCTCACGTTTGCGGCAAACTGACCGACAAGCTGCTTATCCGCACCCGAAATTACGACTGTATTGGGATTGGGAGCCTCTATCGTGATGCCATCCACCGGTTCGACTATGACAGGGTGGGAATAGCCGAGGTTCATAACAAGGTTTTTGCCCTGGAGCTGCGCCCTGTAACCGACGCCGCTTATCGCAAGCTCCTTTTTGAAGCCGTTTGTCACGCCGTCTACCATATTGGCTATAATCGTTCTGGTCATACCGTGGAGCGAGCGGTGCAGCTTATCGTCGGACGGACGCTCGACGGTTATTTCGCCGCCGTTTACGTTTACCTTCATATCCTTATGAAGCTGCTGGGTCAGCGTAAACTTGCCGCCCTTTACCGTTATAACGTTTTCCGCGTCCAGCTTGACGTCAACGCCTGCCGGAACGGTAATCGGTTTTTTTCCTATTCTTGACATATTTTACCTCCTTACCAGACAAACGCAAGCACTTCGCCGCCAACGCCGGCTTTTCTTGCCTCTTTATCGGTCATAACGCCCTTGGAGGTGGACACAATCGCAACTCCCAGACCTCTCATAACGTGCGGAAGCTCGTCGCTTCCGGCGTAGATGCGAAGACCGGGCTTTGAAACACGCTTGAGCCCCTGTATGACTCTCGTCTTCTTTTCGCCGTATTTGAGGGTGAGCAGGAGTTTACCCTGAACGCCGTCCTCAACGACCTGCATATCCTTGATATAGCCCTCGTCCAAAAGGATTTGACATATCGCCGTTTTTATTTTCGACGCGGGGATTTCAACTGTTTCGTGTTTTGCCGCGTTTGCATTGCGAATACGTGTCAGCAAATCGGCAATAGGGTCTGTAATCTGCATTTTAGCTCCTCCTTACCAGCTTGCTTTCTTGACTCCGGGGATTTGACCCTCGTAAGCCAACTCTCTGAAGCATATTCTGCAAATGCCGTAGTTTCTGAGGTACGCATGCGGGCGACCGCAGATTTTGCATCTGTTGTACTCTCTTGTAGAGAATTTCTGCGTCTTTTGCTGTTTTAATATCATGCTTTTCTTAGCCACTAAAATTCCCTCCTTACCTTGCAAACGGCGCGCCCATCATGGCAAGCAGCTCTTTTGCCTGCTCGTCCGTCTCGGCGGTCGTTACAAAAATGATGTCCATACCTCTTATCTTTTCCACCTTATCGTAGTCGATTTCGGGGAATATCAGCTGCTCCTTGATACCGAGCGCATAGTTGCCTCTGCCGTCAAAGGCGTTGGGGTTGATGCCGCGGAAGTCGCGGACGCGCGGCAGAGCGACGTTGAACAGGCGGTCGACAAACTCGTACATCTTCTCGCCTCTCAGAGTCACCTTCGCGCCAATCGGCATACCCGCGCGAACCTTAAAGTTTGCAACCGACTTGCGGGCAACGCAGGGCACTGCCTTCTGTCCGGTTATAAGCGCAAGCTCGTCGCACACGTTGGATATGACCTTGGTGTTGTCCTTGGCGTCGCCGCAGCCGACGTTAATGACTATCTTGTCGAGCTTGGGTATCTGCATAACGCTCTTATAGCTGAATTTTTTCATAAGGGCGGGAGCGATATCTTTTGTATACATTTCTTTAATTCTTGACATACTTATCTGCTCCTCCCTTAAAACGTCTCGCCGCAGTCGCGGTTTTTACAAACCCTGACCTTGTTGCCGTCCTCTAAGACGGTGTAGCCTACACGCGTCGGCATTTTGCACTTGGGGCAAACAACCTGCACCTTGCAGGCATACAGCGCGCCCTCCGCGCTTATTCTGCCGCCCGGCTCGCCTTGACGGCGGGGCTTGACGTGCTTTGTGACCATATTGACTTTCTCAACGATTACTTTTCCTTCTTTGGGCGATACCTCAAGCACCTTGCCCTGTCTGCCGCGGCTTTTGCCGGACAGAACGAGCACCGTGTCGCCCTTTTTAACGTGTAATTTACTCATTTTTCAGCTCCTCCTTAAAGAACCTCGGGAGCAAGCGACAGGATTTTGGTATATTCCTTGTCACGAAGCTCTCTGGCAACCGGTCCGAAAATACGCGTGCCTCTGGGAGTTTTATCCTCTCTGATAATAACCGCCGCGTTCTCGTCAAACCTGATAAATGAGCCGTCTGCTCTCTTTACGCCCTTTACGGTGCGGACAACGACCGCTCTCACGACGTCGCCCTTTTTAACGGTGCCGCCCGGCGCCGCTTTCTTTACGGAACAAACTATTACATCGCCGATACCTGCGTATCTTCTTCTCGTGCCGCCAAGTACCCGAATGCACATAAGCTCTTTGGCGCCGGTATTGTCGGCAACTTTAAGATATGTCTGCTGTTGTACCACGATTTTGTCCTCCTTAGTCTACCTTTTGGATTATTTTGCTTTCTCGATTATTCTGACAAGTCTCCATCTTTTGTCCTTCGAAAGCGGTCTTGTTTCCATTACCTCGACCGTATCGCCGACGCCGCACTCGTTTTTCTCATCGTGCGCTTTGAGCTTATAGGTTCTCTTAATAACTTTCTTATACAAAGGATGCTTTACATTGTCTTTAACGGCGACAACGACTGTTTTATCCATTTTATCGCTGACCACCACGCCGACTCTTGTCTTTCTGAGTGTTCTCTCCATCTGCGTTTTCCTCCTTTACAAGAAAATTACTTGCTTTCCCGCAGCTCAAGCTGGGTGAGAAGTGTGTTGACTCTCGCTATGTCTCTTTTGACTGCCACTATGCGCTGCGGATTTTCAAGCTGGTTTGTAGAATGTTGAAATTTGAGATTGAAAAGCTCTTTTTTGAGGTCGCTCAGCTTGTTCTCAAGCTCGGCGGCGCTCAGCTCTCTGAGTTCGCTTGCTTTCATATTGTAACAAATCCTTTCTAAACGTTTCGTGAAAACGCCGCGCTTAATTTTCCGCCGCGGCAGGCTGCGCTGTCGTCTCCCTGGAGACAAACTTGCACTTGATAGGCAGCTTGTGCATCGCAAGACGCATAGCCTCTCTCGCCTGATCCTCGGGAACATCTGCTATTTCAAACAGTATTCTGCCCGGCTTTACGACAGCAACCCAATACTCGACAGAGCCTTTTCCCGAACCCATTCGGGTCTCGGCGGGCTTCTGCGTTACGGGCTTGTCGGGGAAAATTTTAATCCAGACTCTGCCGCCTCTTTTGAGGTATCTTGTCATAGCGATACGGGCAGCTTCAATCTGGTTGTTGGTTATCCACGCCGGCTCTGTCGCCATAAGACCGTACTCGCCGTACGCTATGGTGTTGCCGCGGGTCGCCTTGCCCTTCATACGACCCCTCTGTACCTTTCTGTACTTTACTCTCTTAGGTATCAGCATTACTTCGCGCCTCCTTCTTTCTTAGGTGTACGCTTTACGTCCGCGAGTATCTCGCCCTTGTATATCCAGACCTTTACGCCAAGCTTGCCGTAAGTGGTTTTAGCCTCGGTAAAGCCGTAGTCGATATCGGCGCGGAGGGTCTGAAGCGGAATCGTACCCTCGTGGTAGGTCTCGCTGCGCGCGATTTCCGCGCCGTTGAGTCTGCCGGACACGGTTATTTTAATGCCCTTTGCTCCCGAACGCATCGTTCTGCCGATTGCCTGTTTCATAACACGGCGGAACGCCATTCTCTTTTCAAGCTGAGCGGCGCAGCTCTCGGCGACAAGCTGAGAGTTAAGGTCGATGTTCTTGACCTCGACTATCTTGATGTCAACCTTTTTGCCGGTGAGCTTTACAAGCTCGCTTTTCAGCTTGTCAATCTCCACGCCGCCGCGACCGATAACAAGTCCGGGCTTGGCGCATGACAGCATTATTTTGATGCTGCCGCCGTCAGCGCTGCGCTCGATTTCTATTCTCGGGATACCGGCGTCGTAGTATTTCTTTTTAAGATACTCGCGTATCTTGTAATCTTCGAGTATAAGGTCGCCCGTTGCGGCGTCCTTGCTTATCCATCTTGAGTCCCAGCCTTTGATGACCCCGACTCTCATACCGTGAGGATGTACTTTCTGTCCCATATTACGCCTCCTTATCCTCTACCACGATGGTGACGTGTGAGGTTCTCTTGTTTATTCTGAAAGCTCTGCCCTGCGCTCTCGGCATAATCCTCTTGAGGATAGGTCCGGGCGTTACATAGCATTCCGAAACAACAAGCTCTCCTACGTTCATATTCTTTACCTCTGCGTTTGCCATAGCGCTTTTAAGCAGCTTTGCAAGCGGCTCGGAGGCAGCCTTTTGGGTGTTTTTCAGAACGGCCATCGCATATGAGGCGGGCTTATTCCTTATAAGGTCAAGGACTATGCCGACCTTGCGCGGAGAAATTCTGAGATATTTCAAATGTGCTTTTGCCTGCATTTACTTTTCCTCCCTGCCCCTTACTTTGTCGTCTTAGAGCCGGCATGCCCACGGAACGTGCGTGTCGGAGCAAATTCGCCGAGCTTATGACCGACCATATCCTCTGTCACATATACCGGAACATGCTTTCTGCCGTCGTGAATGGCAATGGTGTGACCGACAAAGTCGGGGAATATCGTCGACGCTCTCGACCAGCTTTTAAGCACGGTCTTTTCGCCGGTTTCGTTCATTTTCTTTATTTTTGCTAAAAGCTTGGGATCTACAAACGGTCCCTTCTTTACGCTTCTGCCCATTGTGTTGTTCCTCCTTCCGGCTTACGCGTCGTTGCGGCGCTTAACGATGAATTTGTTTGTCCTGTTTTTCTTTGAGCGGGTCTTATACCCGAGAGTGGGCTTGCCCCACGGGGTCACAGGACCGGGACGACCGATAGGCGATTTGCCCTCGCCGCCGCCGTGCGGATGGTCACACGGGTTCATAACCGAGCCGCGGACGGTAGGTCTTACGCCCATATGACGCTTTTTACCCGCTTTACCGATGGAGACGTTGGAATGGTCGCCGTTTGAAACAACGCCGATTGTCGCAACACAGTTAAGCTTGATGAGCCTTACCTCGCCTGAGGGCAGACGCACCTGCGCATAGCCGTTTTCCTTTGCCATAAGCTGCGCGGAGTTGCCCGCCGAGCGGACAAGCTGCGCACCCTTGCCGGGATGCAGCTCGATATTGTAAATGAAAGTACCGACGGGGATATTCTCTATCGGCAGGGTGTTGCCCGGCTTTATATCCGCCGCGGCGCCCGCGACGACAACATCGCCTACCGAGACGCCCTCGGGGCAGATGATATACGACTTTGTCCCGTCCTCGTAAGTGATAAGCGCGATGAACGCGGAGCGGTTGGGGTCGTACTGGATAGAGGTGACGGTGGCGGGCATATCCTGCTTACCTGTCCTCTTGAAGTCGATTATTCTGTACTTCACTTTGTTGCCGCCGCCCTGATGACGAACGGTTATTCTGCCGTAGCTGTTGCGTCCGGCATGCTTCTTGACGTGTGTGAGAAGCGATTTTTCGGGAGCGTCTTTGGACAGAACGCTGTAGTCAACGTTTGTCATCTGACGTCTGCCGGGGGTAGTGGGTTTATAGGTTTTTATAGCCATACTCGCACCCTCCTTACATCATTCCGTCGAAGAACTCAATGGTCTTCGAGCTGTCTGTGAGCTTGACATAGGCTTTTTTGAATTTCGAGGTGTAACCGCGGTGAACGCCCATTCTCTTTTCCTTGCCGGAGCAGTTTACCGTCGTCACCTTTTCGACCTGAACGCCGAAAATCTCCTCGACCGCCTTTTTAATCTCTATCTTGTTCGCGTCGAGCGCGACCTTGAAAGCATAGGTTTTATTCTGCATACCGCCCATGGATTTCTCCGAAATAATGGGCTTTTGAAGTATATCATAAACCGATTTCATTACGCATATACCTCCTCGATTTTCCTTACGGCGTCCTCTGTCAGAATGAGTTTGTCATACTTGAGGATGTCGTAGGTATTGATTGTGTTTGTAAGCGCGGTTTTAATACCGCCGATGTTTGACGCGCTCTTTATAAAGAAGCCGTTATGCTCGCCGTTGACGATAAGCGCCTTGGAAACGCCGAGCTTATCGAGCATACCGACGACCGTCTTTGTCTTGTACTCGTCCATCGTTATACCGTCCAGCACTATCATCTTGCCCTCGGCAAGCTTTGTTGAAAGCGCGGATTTGAGTGCAAGCCTTCTGAGCTTTTTATTCATCGCAAAGCGATAGCTGCGCGGCTTGGGCGCAAACACAACGCCGCCGTGAGTCCACTGCGGACTTCTGGTCGAGCCCTGTCTTGCGTGACCTGTACCCTTCTGTCTCCAGGGCTTTTTGCCGCCGCCGGACACCTCGGCGCGGGTGAGAGCGGACTGTGTGCCCTGTCTCTGATTTGCAAGGTAATTGGTAACCGCCATATGCATTGCCGGCTTGTTTACCTCAACGGCGAAAATCGCATCGGAAAGCTCCATGGTAGACACCTTTTCGCCATTCATATTCAATACGTCAATAGTAGCCATTATCTTTACCTCCTGACTTAACCCGCTTTGACCGTGCTCTTGACGGTGACGACCGAGCCTTTGGGACCGGGGATTGCGCCCTTGACTACGAGCAGGTTGTTTTCCGTGTCTATCTTGACGACGTCGAGGTTCTGAACCGTCACCTTGGCGGCGCCCATATGACCGGGCATTTTCTTTCCTTTATATATTCTTGACGGAGACGAGCACGCGCCCATCGAACCGGCGTGGCGGTGAACAGGACCGCCGCCGTGCGACGTGGGACCGCGTCTGCCGCCGTAGCGCTTAATCGTTCCGGCAAAGCCCTTACCCTTTGAAGTACCGGTGACGTCTACGCAGGAGCCGACCTCAAACGTGTCAACACCGATAACGTCGCCGACGTTCAGCGACTCGGCGTCGTCAAGTCTGAATTCCTTCAAAATCTTTTTGCAGCCTGTACCCGCTTTGTCAAAATGACCCTTCAGCGGCTTTGTCACATGCTTTTCCTTTACGTCGGCAAAGCCGAGCTGTACCGACAGATAACCGTCCTTCTCAACGGTCTTTTTCTGCACTACCGTGCAGGGACCCGCCTCAATGACAGTGACGGGAATGACGTTGCCCTTTTCGTCAAAAAGCTGAGTCATTCCGACTTTCTTTCCGATGATTCCCTTTTTCATTTGTTTTCCTCCTTAGGTTATTGGTTGAATTCATTCAACATGACCCCCGACGATGAATAAGCCTACAGCTTAATCTCTATATCAACGCCGGCGGGAAGCTCAAGATTGGAAAGCGCGTCCGCGGTTTTCGCGGTGGGCTTTGTAATGTCGATAAGACGCTTGTGTGTCCGTCTTTCAAACTGCTCTCTCGAATCCTTGTATTTATGCACGGCGCGAAGGATTGTGACTACTTCCTTCTTGGTGGGCAGCGGTATCGGTCCTGAGACCTGCGCGCCCGTTCTCTGAGCCGTATCAATGATTTTCTGAGCGGTCTGATCCACCAGAATGGACTCAAAACCCTTAATTCTAATCCTGATTTTGTCTGACTTTTTTGTCGCCATAGCTTGCTTACGCCTCCTTAAATAATTTTACGGCAGCGTCGACCACAGATTTTTGAATACACATAGCCGTGTGTTTCACGACCGTCCGAAAAAATATCGGCAAAAGCCGAAAACCCGAAATCCGCACCGATTAGTGGCTTACCGGACGATATCCGGCAGTTCCGCAGCGCCGACTGCATTCACCTGTCTGTGTGCGCCCGATTTACAAATCGGACATACTCCGCGGAAATTCCCTGCATAGGGTCAGCAGCCCTTGCAGCCACCTCCCGCATCAACGCATCAGTCACAAGCGCCATTATACCACGCAAAAAAGCAAAAAGCAAGCGTTTTTTTATATTTTTTTAATTTTTTATTATCATTATATTTAAAAAGGAAAACACCCCGCGAAAAAGTGTTTTCGCGGGGTGTTGAACTTAAATGCTTTTGCGCCTTACTCGGCAAGACCGAGATAACGCGCGGCGATTGCCGCAACCTCGGCGCGACTGATGCTGTCGTTGCCTTTGATGTAGTTTACGCTGCCTTCGGGCTTGCCGTTGATATATCCGGCAAACACCGCCATTCTGACGTAGGTCTTGGCCCAGTTCTGAACAGCCGCATCGTCGGCAAACGCATAAGCGTCGTATGCCGCGTCGACCGCCTGCTGGTTTGCTCTGTAATACTGCGCGACAGTCTGTGACATACCGTTGTCAAAGAACGAAAGCTCGACAATTATCTTTGCAAGCTGCGCCCTTGTCGCCGCGCCCTGACCGTTAAACACGAGCTTGCCGCTCAGGTCGTTGCTGCCGGACATAATACCGAGCTTGGTGACCGCCTTGACGTAATTCAGCGCCCACGCCGGTATA
The DNA here is from genome assembly GCA_947627315.1 of uncultured Clostridia bacterium. Classification (GTDB taxonomy): domain Bacteria; phylum Bacillota; class Clostridia; order Oscillospirales; family QAKW01; genus RGIG9041. Next base: position 13,796 of record CANQVN010000029.1, read on the forward strand.
TTATCGGTGTAGCCGAGCTGCACGTTTGCATACTGCGTAGCATCGATGCCGAGCAGACGAACGGATACCGCAGCTATCTCGTATCTTGTAATGTTGGAGGAGGGATTGAACTTGCCCTCGTTGTCGCCGCGGATTATGCCGCTGCCGTCCGCATTGAGAGCGTCGATATACTTCTTGCTCCAACTTGGCAGTGACGACGCGTCTTTATAGCTGACAGACGTCCTCGGAGAGACAACCTTTATTGTGACCGTCTCCGTCTCGCCGTCCGTATAGGTGACCTTTGCATAGACATAGGTCGCGCCCTGGTCAAGCTTGACCGTTTCGGTTGCGGGAGTGGTAAGCTTTTTATCGGCATAGAGCTGATAGGTCGCGTTGTTTGCCGTGATTTCAAGCGTGGTCTCGGTGAGGTTGTTTGCAAGACGGACAACACAGAGTCCTGCGTCGGACGAACCGCCTGCAACCGAAATGCCCTCGTCGTTTTTGTGAATGACGACCGGCACGGGGTTAGATATCGTTTTGCCGTCCTCGGAGGTGACTACGATATAAACCGTTCTGTCCGCCGTGACCGCAACGACGTTGTCCTCAATGAGGGTGGTGCAGCTTGCATCCGCATAAACCTTGAAGGTGGCGCCCGTCGAAACGGTGGGCTTTACCGTAAAGCGGTTTCTCACGGTGACGGTAAATCCGTCGCCCTCGGCGGTTGCACCCTCGACAGAATAAACCTTAGCCTCGGTGTTCTGATCTTTTTCTATCTCTAACGAATAGAGCTTTGAGTCAATCTTATTTTCCGCCAAAACGCCCAGCGTGAATACATTGACGCCGGATGCGATGCCGACGAGCCTGAACGCGCCGTCCTGTATCGGGTAAACGGTGGTGTCGCGCCACAGGTAGCACTCCGCGCCTTCGGGAAGCTCGGGCGTCAGCACGATTTCCTGAACCTGACCCGATATATGCGCATAATAGGTGTTCTCGTCTTTCGCCTCTGCGCCGCCAACGGCGATAAGATCACATTTGTTGCTGAGCTGGCGCGTGAAGTAAACGTAGAAATACTCGCTCTGATCGCCGACTTTCAGCTTGAAGCGCACGACGACAGTCTCGTTGAATTCAAGCGGCT
>CANQVN010000030.1 GCA_947627315.1 uncultured Clostridia bacterium
TAGAGCTTACCAAGGAATATAACGATGAGCTTGCCGCCTTTGTTCACGGCAACCTCGGCGCAATCGCGGAAAGTGTAAAGTGAGCAGGATACTTTCGTTTGACACCAGTAACTATACAACGTCCGCCTGCCTTTTGGACACAGAGCAGGGCGTCGTTTGGGAGAGAAGACTGCCGCTGCCCGTCGATAACGGAAAATGCGGACTGCGGCAGAGCGACGCGGTTTTTCACCACGTTAAAAATTTAGGCGTTCTTTTTAACGACGTACCCAAAAGCGGTATAGACTGCGTTGCGGCAAGCCGCTGTCCGTCCGAGCGGGAAAATTCCTATATGCCCTGCTTTACGGTCGGCGTGTCCTTCGCATCGTCACTTTCGTCGCTGCTTTCTGTTCCGCTTTATCTTTGCTCGCACCAGAAAAACCATATAATGGCTGCGCTGGTGTCCTCAAAAAACACCCGCCTTGCCGCCGGCGGTTTTTTTGCTTATCACGTCTCCGGCGGCACGACGGACATACTTCTTTGTCGGGCGGGAAAAGACGTTTTTTCGGTTAGTAAAATAGGCGGTACGGCGGATATAAGCTGCGGTCAGCTTGTTGACAGAACGGGAATTATGCTCGGTTTTGATTTTCCTTGCGGAAAAGCGGTCGAAAAAGCCGCAAAGGGCGACCTTTCGGGTAAAATCAAGCTTGCGGACCGCGACGGATACTATAATTTCTCCGGATTTCAGAATAAAGCTCAAAAGCTGTATGAGAGTGAAAGCGCCGCCGAGGTCTGCCGATTTGTGCTTGATACCATATACTCCTTTTTGCTTCAATCGGTCGATAAAATGCGCGGGCTTTACGGGGACTTTCCCGTAATAATGTCCGGCGGCGTTATGTCAAACGCAAAAATCTCGGCAGCTCTTGTAAGCGCGCGGGACGGCATATATTTTTCAGACCCCGCATATTCGGTCGACAATGCGATGGGAACCGCGTATATGTGCGCGGCAGGCAGAGGTGAGTTTAATGGCTGAAGCTAATGTAATTACCGTAAGCGGTCTTACAAAATACATACGTTCCGTTCTTGAAAGGGATGCAAACCTGTCCGGATTTACCGTGTCGGGCGAGATATCGAACTTCACCCTTCATCGCACGGGTCATCTGTATTTTGCTCTCAAAGACGAAAACGCGGTCATAAACGCCGTTATGTTCCGCTCGGATGCGGCGCGGCTTGGCTTTAAGCCGGAAAACGGTATGAAGGTGATAGCCCGCGGCAGGATTACCGTATTTGAGCCTGCGGGACGCTACCAGGTCGTTGTAAACTCTATGGAGGTCGACGGCGTCGGCGACCTGTATGTCGCATATGAACGGTTAAAGTTAAAGCTTCAAAAAGAAGGGCTGTTCGATGCGGCGCATAAAAAGCCGATACCCAAGATACCGCGCAGCATCGGGGTTATAACCTCGCCTACGGGCGCGGCGGTGCGGGATATAATCAACGTGACGGGCAGGCGTTTCCCGTTTGCGCATATCTACGTCTATCCCTCACTCGTCCAGGGCGACGGCGCGGCGGCGCAGCTTATCTCCGCGCTGGAGTATTTTGAGAGGACAAGACTTGCCGACGTTGTTATAATCGGCAGGGGCGGCGGCTCGATTGAAGACCTCTGGGCGTTTAACGACGAGCAGCTCGCGCATACGATATATAATATGACAGTCCCCGTCATTTCCGCCGTGGGGCATGAGATAGACTTTACCATCTGCGACTTTGTCGCGGACGTCCGCGCTCCCACGCCGTCCGCCGCGGCGGAGCTTGCGGTACCTGACACGGCGGAGCTTCTGGCTAAGTTTGACAATGTCAACAAGCGGCTGTCAGTGATGATTGACAGAGTGATAAAGCAGGGGACGGAGCGACTGAACTCTGTAACAAACTCCCGCATTTTCACCGACGCGGACTATTTTACCGAGAAAAACAGACTGCTGCTCGACCATGCTTATGAGAGGCTGTGTACGTCGGTCAACGTTCCGCTAATCAAATGCGAGACGGAGTTTGGCAGGCTGTCCGCCACGCTGGACGCTATGAGCCCGCTCAAAATAATGAGCAGAGGCTATGCCGTGCCGACAGACAAAAGCGGCAGAGTGATAAAAAGCGTCGGCGAGCTTAACAGGGGCGATGCGCTCAGCCTTCGTATGAACGGCGGGCGCGCCGAATGCTTGGTAAATAACATAATTGAGGAATAAAAAATGGCTGAAAAAGTAACATTTGAAGCGGCGCTCTCTCAGCTTGAGAGCATTGTCCGAGAGCTGGAGGGCGGAGATGCGTCTCTGGACGACTCAATAAAGCTTTTTGAAAAGGGGATAAAGCTGTCCTCTGTCTGCGCGGGTTATCTCAAAAACGCACGGCAGAAGGTGGAGCAGCTTGTAAAGGATAGCTCGGGAGAAATCGGCGCACAGCCGTTTGACAGCGGCGATGAATAAATACGCCGGTGAAATAAAGCTTATAGAATGCAGACTCGACGAGCTTACGCGTTATAGTTCCTGCAGCTATGAAAAGCTGCTGGAGGCGCAGCGCTACTCGATTATGGCGGGCGGCAAGCACCTGCGCGGACTCATTCTTGTCAAAACGGCACAGCTTGGAAAAAACGGTGCGGAATACGCGCTTGACGCCGCCTGTGCGCTGGAAATGGTACATACCTACTCGCTGATACACGATGATTTGCCAGAGATGGACAACGACGATATGCGCCGCGGCAAGCCGACCTGCCATATAGCATATGGCGCGGATATGGCGCTGCTCGCGGGCGATGCGCTGCTCACAAAGGCGTTTTCGGTGATTGCAAATATCCGCGGCATCAGTGAGCGCGCGCGACTTGACTGCATTGAAGCTCTTGCCGCGGCATGCGGAGAACACGGAATGCTTGCCGGTCAGGCGATAGATAAGCTGAGCGAAAACCGCAGCATCGACATTGAGCTTCTGCGTCAGCTTCACAGCCGCAAAACGGCGGATATGTTCCGCGCCGCCGTTAAAATGGGCTGTATAACAGGCGGTGTTGATGATGACACAGCTTGTAAGCTTGACGATGTTATGCTACTGCTCGGGCTTGCGTTTCAGATAAAAGACGACCTGCTTGATGTAACCTCGGACAGCGACCATCTCGGTAAGCCTGTAAAAAGTGATTTAAAATCGGGAAAATCGACGTTTGTAAGCCTTATTGGCAAGGAGCAGTCGGAGCGGCTTTTGCGGGAATATTCCGACAGGGCGAAATCCATTTCAGAGCAGATTTGCGCGCCGTTTTTTACAGAGCTTTGCGATTATTTTATTAACAGGACCAAATAATGAGCCTATCGTTACTTGAAAACCTAACATCGCCCGGTCAGCTGTCGGATATGTCCGATACGGAGCTTAAAGAGCTTGCGGACGAGCTGCGTCACGCGCTGCTGATGGGCGTGTCCAGCACAGGCGGGCATCTTGCCAGCAACCTCGGCGTGGTGGAGCTTACAATAGCGCTTCACAGAGTGTTTAATTCGCCTGTCGATCAGATAGTTTTCGACGTCGGGCATCAGTGCTACGTTCATAAAATGCTTACAGGTCGCTTCGATAGATTTTCGACGCTCAGGCAGGAGGAGGGGCTTTCCGGCTTTCCGAATCCGGAGGAGAGCGAGCATGATATATTCAAAACAGGACACAGCTCGACTTCCATTTCCTCCGCTCTCGGTCTTGCCTATGCAAAGCGTCTTTCGGGGGACGACAGCTCGGTCGTTGCGGTTATCGGCGACGGATCGATGACGGGCGGTATGGCATACGAGGGGCTTAACAACGCCGGAAACTCCGGCTGTAACCTCGTTGTTGTTCTTAACGATAACAATATGAGCATTTCCAAAAACGTCGGGGCCATCTCAAAAGCCATCACGCGAATGAGAAACAGGAGCAGCTATTTTCGGTTTAAGGACGGCTTTGAAAATTTCCTGATGCACCTGCCGCTTGTCGGCAAACCTATGTATTCGGGGCTTGTCAGGCTGAAAAGCGCGGTTAAAACGTTGTTTTATTCGTCAAATATATTCGAGAGTATGGGTTTTAAGTATATAGGACCTGTCGACGGGCATAACATCGAGCTTTTAAGCCGCGTTTTAGAGCGTGCCAAGTCGCTTAAATGCCCTGTTCTTGTCCATGTCAAAACAAAAAAGGGCAAGGGCTATCAGTTCGCCGAAAACAAGCCGCGGGAATTTCACGGCGTCGGCGAGTTTGACGTCGGCACGGGAAATTCCAACCCGAACACCCAGCTTAGCTTTACCGACGTATTCGGACGCGCGATTTTGCGGCTTGCAGAAAAGGACAAGCGTATCTGTGCGATAACGGCGGCAATGGGCGAAAGCTGTGGGCTTTCGCAGTTCAAGGCGCAGTTTCCCGAGCGGTTTTTTGATGTCGGTATAGCCGAACAGCACGCCGTCACATTCGCGGGCGGGCTTGCAAAAAACGGTTATTTGCCTGTCTTTGCGGTCTATTCGTCCTTTTTCCAGCGTTCCTTTGACCAGGTGATTCACGATGTGTCTTTGCAAAACCTCAAGGTGGTGTTCGCTGTCGACAGAGCGGGCATTGTCGGCGACGATGGGGAGACGCACCAGGGTATGTTTGACATTCCCATGCTGCTGCCGATACCGAATGTTTTGATTTTTTCACCATCCACCGGTACCGAGCTTGAAAAAATGCTGACGCGGGCGGTAGAGCTTGAAAAGCTGTCCTGCGCTGTGAGATATCCGCGCGGCGGTTGTATCTCATACACTGAGTTTCCATTCAAAAATCCCTCATCCGACTGGGATTTTTCCGGCGACGGCGCGAATACCGCCGTCATATCATACGGAAGACTGATTCACGATGTTTTGCCTGCCGCGGCGGATTTCGGCGCGGATGTTATAAAGCTCAATCTTATCAATCGCTTTGAAAGCTCGCTTTTGGACAGGCTTATGGGCTATGAAAAGCTGCTTTTCGCGGAGGAGTGTTACCGCATAGGCGGCATAGGCGAGCTTTTGGCAAGCGCGCTCATTAGCAGGGGCTACAAGGGCGTTTATAAGATTGCGGCGGCAGACAATGAATTTATAAAGCACTCTCCGCTGCCGTCGGTTAAGGCGCGGCTTGGTCTTGACAGCGCGAGCATCAAAAGGGAGCTTATGCGGCTATGAGGCTGGATTTGTTTCTTTTTGAAAACGGATTTTGCGAAAGCCGCAGTAAGGCGCGCGCACTCATCGAAAACGGCGGCGTTACGGTAAACGGCGTTTTGTCCCTAAAGCCTGCGCAGAATGTGGGAGCAAGGGATGAGATTAAGATATCGCCGCGGCATATATACGTCTCCCGTTCGGCGCAAAAGCTGCTGACGGCAAAATCCGTTTTCGGCTTAAGCTTTGAAAACAAGACGGCAGTCGATATCGGCGCGTCGACAGGCGGGTTTTGCGAGGTACTGCTGGAGGGCGGCGCGGCGCACGTCTACGCGGTCGACGTCGGTACAGACCAGCTTCATCCGAAAATCCGCGAAAATCAAAAGGTCACTGATATGCAGCGCACCGACGCGCGCCTGATAAACGCAGATATGTTTGAATATCCAATTGATATCATAACGGGCGACATGTCATTTATTTCGGCAAAAGCGGCGCTCGGCGCCGTCTATCGTACACTGCGGCAGGGCGGCGAGTACGTCTGTCTCGTAAAGCCGCAGTTTGAGGTGGGTCCTTCCAACGTCGGGAAAAGCGGCGTTGTGAAAAGCCGCGCACTTCATATAAAAGCCGTCGCCGGCGTTGTCGACGCGGCACAGGAGCATGGCTTTGCCGTAAAGGACGTCTGCTTTTCGGGCGTTATGGGGGAGAGCGGCAACAGAGAATATATGGTTTATATGATAAAAGAACAGGACGCTGCGTTTCCGCACGACCTGATAGCCAAAAGAATAGGAGGTGACAGCATTGAGGAACATAGGCATTATTGTAAATAATAAAAAAGACCCGAAGTTTTCCAGATTTAAACAAGTGGCACAGCTTGTCAGCAAAGCGGGATGTATGCCTGTTATACTGAAGGAGTATTCAAATGTATTTCAAGGCTTGCCGTATACCAAAACGACGCTTGAAGAGATGTTTAAGATATCCTCAATGGTGATAACTCTGGGCGGAGACGGAACTTTTCTCAACGTGGCTGACCTTGCGGTGCGGCACGGCGTCGCGCTGTTGGGCGTAAACCTCGGCAATCTCGGCTATCTTGCTCAGATTGACAAAAGCGAGATAAATCGTATCCCCGAAATACTCAACAGCGAGCTTTCTGTGCAAAAGCGAATGATGCTTACAGCGTCCGTCTACCGCGACGACAGAAAGATATATGAATACTCAGCGCTGAATGACGCGGTCATAACCCGCAGCGCGGTGTTAAAGCCGATAGGCGTTCAGCTTTACGGAAAATCGGGCGTTATCGCCGATTACTTTTGCGACGGACTGATTTTTTCAACGCCGACAGGCTCGTCCGCCTATTCGCTCAGCGTCGGCGGACCTATCATGGATCCGACAATGGAGGCGATACTCGTCTCGGCGATTTCCCCTCATTCTCTGTCCTCCCACCCGCTTGTGTTCAATGCCGAAAATACGCTTGAATGCAGGGTAAACGCCAACAAAACGGTAAATTCGCTTATAAGCGTCGACGGAAGACATGTTTTTTACATTCAAAACACCGACAGGGTAGTCATTAAAAAGAATGACAAATATCTTTTTCTCGTACAGCTTTCGGACTGCGACTTTTACACGGTGCTTAAAAATAAATTTATATCGAGGGGCAAACGAAAATGAAAAAAGAACGCCTGACCCGCATCAAGGAGCTTGTGCTGGAATTTAATATCACCACTCAGGATATGCTGGTTGAAATTCTCAACCGCGACGGCTATAACGTCACGCAGGCGACAGTTTCCCGCGATATCAAAAAGCTGGGGCTGATAAAGTCGTTTGAAGACGGCGTGAATAAGTACGTCCTCAAAAGTCAGACAGGCGGCGACAGCGGAGACCTTATGCTTAAAAATTCAATTATATCGGTAAAATCGGCGCAAAACCTTGTTGTCGTCAAGTGCCGGACCGGTATGGCAAACGCCGTCTGCGTCTATATCGACGGGCTGGAGCTTGACGGGCTTGTCGGGACGCTCGCGGGAGACGACACGATTTTCATAGCTGCGGCGGACGTGCATTCCGCCCTTGCCATAAGGAGTCTGCTTGTAGAAAAGATACGCTGAAAAAGGGGAGAGATATGCTTTATAGTCTGCATATTGAAAATATTGCGATTATAGATAAAAGCGACGTCGAGTTTTCTGAGGGCTTTAACGTCCTCACGGGCGAGACGGGCGCGGGCAAGAGCATTGTAATAGACTCGATAAACCTGCTGCTCGGCGGAAAAAGCTCGCGCGAGCTTATCGGCGCGCACGGCGATTTTGCCTATGTCAGCGCGGTTTTTTCGTCGCTGTCTTATGGTCAGCTTGCGCTTTTGAACGAGCTTGGTATACAGCCCGACGAGGACGGGAATATAATTATCTCCCGCAAAATTTCAAAAGACGGGAAAAGTCTTACCAAAATAAACGACAGCGCGGCGACCGTGTCGCTGCTTAAAAGCGCCGCTCCGCTGCTTGTCAGCATCCACGGTCAGCACGACGGAGCGAGAATACTTAACCCCGCCTCCCATATCGAGTATCTTGACGAATATTGTAAGCTGGGCGACAGCATCGAAAAATACCGAGAAAAATACGATAAAGTAAAAGCCCTCAGGGCGCGGCTGGACGCTCTTATGGACGCCAAAAACAAAATGGATGATTTAACAGCGACGCTCAGCTATAAAATAGCCGAGCTTGAGGGCGTAAAGCTTAAAGCCGGAGAATACGAGGAACTGAAAAAGGCGCGCGCCGCCGCAGAAAACAGCCTGCTTGTCTCATCCTCGCTGTATCAGGCGGAGAGTATATTAAACAGCGCGGAGCCGAGCGTGTTGGAAAACATCGACGTAGTTTTGGACAGCCTTAAAAAGATAAGCGAAATAAAAAGCGGCGTTTTGCCGCTGATTGAGACGCTGGAGCATGTCGGCGCGGAGCTTGGCGAGGTGTCGGACAGCGTCGGGAAAATGATATCGGGTCTGGAGCAAAACAGCTACACTCCCGAGTATATCGAGGAGCGGCTGTACGCGATAGAGACGGCTACCCGCCGCTATGGCGGAGAGGCACAGGCGATAGATGCGCTTGCGCGGTATAAAAGCGAGCTTGAAAAGCTTGAAAACAACGAGGCGGAGCTGGAAAAAACGACGGCGGAGTACCGTGAGCTTCTTTTGGAGCTGGAACACTCCGCGGCGGAGCTTTCAAAGCGGCGTGAGCAGGGCGCGGTCCGCCTTTCAAAAGACATATGCGACCAGCTGAAAGAGCTGGATATGCCGCACGTCACATTCAGGGTGGATATCAGAAGAAACAAAACCTCCCGCGGCGGCAACAAATATACCGGCAGCGGCTACGACTGCGTCGAGTTTATGATATCGTCAAACGCCGGCTTGGAGCCGCGCCCCATCTCCCGCATTGCATCGGGCGGCGAGCTTTCGAGAATAATGCTCTGTCTCAAAACCACGTTAAACGGCGGTGCGGCCGATTGTTCCACTGTCATATACGACGAGGTCGACAGCGGAGTTTCAGGCAGCACGGCGCAGAAAATCGGCATCAAGCTCAAAAAATCCGCCGTGTCGCGGCAGGTACTCTGCGTCACCCATCTTGCCCAGATAGCCGCGCTTGCCGACAGCCATTATAAGGTCGAAAAATCGGTGAGCGGCGGAAAAACGCGCTCTGTCGTGCGCCTGCTTGACAGAGCCGGCAGGAAGGCGGAAATCGCGCGTATTATGGGCGGACTCGAGATAACGGAGCAGCTGCTGAAAACGGCGGACGAGCTTATAAATAATTCAAAAATGTAACAAAAAATTCCCGAACATACGTTCGGGAATTTTTTAATCAGCACCTGCTTTAATTGTCAAGATAATACTTTACAATGATACGCAGCAGCTCGTCTCTGTCCAGCTTGCGCATAAGCGCCCGTGCATTGTTGTGGTTTGTTATATACGTCGGGTCTTCGGAGAGAATGTACCCGACAATCTGATTAAGCGGATTGTAGCCTTTTTCTTTCAGCGCGTCGTAAACGGCTGTGAGAATTTCTTTTGTCTGAAGCTCGTTTTCTTTTCTCACGCTGTATTGAATAGTGTTGTTTTTGTCTATCATAGCATTTCCCGCCTTTCTGTTATATTTACTCCTATATTGTAAAACATAAAAATCAATTTATCAATAGGAGGTTTGTAAATAAATTGCTAATTTCTTATAGAAGCGCCGATTTTCTCCAGTTCCTTTATTATTTTGTTTATCTTCGCGTCCGCCTCATCGTCGCTTAAAGTGCGGTCCGCCGCGCGGTATACCAGCGCAAACGCAAGACTTACGCAGCCCTCCGGTATCTGAGAGCCGGTATACACGTCAAACAGCTTTACGCTTTCAAGTATCCCGCCCGACTTTTCGGTGATAATCTTTTCCACCTGCGCCGCCGTCACGTCCTTTTTGCAGACAACGGCGATATCGCGCGTGATTGCGGGAAACTTTGGCAGGGGAGTGTAGCTTTTTTCGGTGTCGGAGTATTCATACACCCTTTCAAAATCCAGCACGGCGGCATATACCTTTGTCCCAAGCCCGAATTGCGCGCAAACCTCGGGGTGGATTTCGCCGACGGTACCGATAAGCTTTCCGTCTTTGACAATGTCCGCAGTCCTTCCGGGGTGGAAAGTCGGGTTTTCCTTTTGGGCGATATATTCACAGCCCGCAACGCCCGCGATTTCCAGCGTCTGGGCGACAATACCCTTCATAGTGTAAAAGTCGTGACCGTCGCCGTATGCGCCGATGCAGAACTCGACCCGCTCGTCCGGCAGCTGCTCTGCGTCTCCCTTTTTAATGTAAACGGTGGCGGGCTCGAACATACATATATTTTCGTTTCTGTTGTTGTAATTGAGCGCAAGGGTGGACAGCATCGAGGCGACTGAGGTGGTGCGCATAATGCTTGTGTCCTCGCCCAGCGGGTTGGATATAACAACGCTGTTTCGGCGGATATCGTCTTTCGGATAACGCAGTTTGTCGTATATTTTGGGACTTACAAATGAATAGGTGCATATTTCCGATGCGCCCTGCGCTATAAGCGCGTCGCTTATTGCTTTCATAAGCTTTTGCTTGTCGGTAAGCATACCCTGAGTCGTTTCCATATTGACAAGAGTGGAGGGTATCTCGTTGTAGCCGTAAAGCCGCACGATTTCCTCGGCAAGGTCAGCCTTTTCCTCCACGTCGCCGCGAAAGCTCGGAACGGTGACGTTAAGGTCGTCATCGACCTCAAACTGGAGCGATTTCAGCGCATCTGTCATAAATTTCTTACTGATGTCGGTGCCGAGAAACCCGTTTATCCAATCGGGGTCGAGCTTTATCCTGCGCGGAACGTATCCGCTGCCGTCGATGTCGATAACACCGCTTGCGACCTTGCCTGCGCCCAGCATATCAACAAGCTCGCAGGCGCGGTCAAGCGCGGGCATGGTGAGCATCGGGTCAAGTCCTTTTTCAAACTTAGAGGAAGCCTCCGTTCTCATACCAAGCATTTTCGAGGTGTGGCGAATGCTTGCCCCGTTAAAGTTTGCCGACTCAAAAACGACCGTTTTGGTGTTTTCTGTTATTTCGCTGTTCGCGCCACCCATTACGCCGGCGATACCGACGCTTTTGTGAGCATCGGCAATTACAAGCATATTTGAGCTCATCTTTCTCTCCTGGTCGTCCAGCGTTTTGAATATCTCGCCGTCCTCGGCGCGGCGAACCACTATCGCCTTGCCGTCAAGACAGGCATAGTCAAACGCGTGCATCGGCTGACCGTATTCCAGCATAACGTAGTTTGTTATGTCGACAATGTTGTTTATCGGTCTCACGCCGCATGCATGCAGCCTGTTTCTGAGCCACATGGGCGACGGCTCGATTTTAATGTCCTTGACGACCCGCGCGGTGTAGCGCAGACAGAGCGCGGGGTCTTTCACCTCGACGCTCAGGTAGTTTTCGATGCTGTCGCCGCTGTCTGCCTTAAATTCCGGCTTTTTGTACTTAAACGGCAGGCGGTAGGTCGCCGCCGCTTCTCTGGCAAGACCTATAACCGACAGACAGTCGGGGCGGTTGGGCGTTATTTCAAATTCAAACACGTCGTCGTCCATTTTAAGAGCGTCAACAATGTTCTGCCCGATTTCAACGGGAAAGTCGATTATAAAAATACCGTCCTCAATCGCGCCCGGAAAGTTGTGCGTCGTGAGTCCCAGCTCGCCCAGCGAGCAGAGCATACCCTCCGATATTTCGCCGCGCAGTTTGCCTTTTTTTATAACCGTGCCGTTTGGCAGCTGTCCGCCGTCAAGACATACGGGAACAACCGCGCCCTCAAATACGTTTGTCGCGCCCGTCACAATCTGCCGCGGTCTGCCGTCGCCCACGTCCAGAGTACATACGACAAGCTTATCGGCGTTGGGGTGGCTGATTATTTTTTCAATCCTGCCGACGACAACGTTTGAAATGTGATTTTTGTAATTATCAAAAGTCTCCACCTTGGAGCCGGACATTGTCATTCTGTCCGAAAACTCACGCGGCTCGGTTTTTATATCGACAAAATCTCCAAGCCAGTTAAAAGATAAATTCATATAGTGCCGCCCTCCTTAAAACTGATTGAGAAAACGCTGGTCGTTTTCAAACAGCAGACGCAAATCGTTTATGTTGTAGCGTCTCATAACAATGCGTTCAAGCCCCATGCCGAAAGCAAAGCCGCTGTACTGCTCCGGGTCTATCCCGCAGTTTCGCAGCACCTTTGGGTGTACCATGCCCGCGCCCAGTATCTCTATCCAGCCCTCGCCCTTGCAGAGGCGGCAGCCCTTGCCGCCGCAGGAAAAGCAGCATATGTCCATCTCCGCCGACGGCTCTGTAAAGGAAAAGTGATGGGGGCGAAACCGCGTGACGGTGTCCTTGCCGTAAAGCCGCTTTGCAAACAGGCTCAGCGTCCCTTTAAGGTCGCTCATTCTGATGTTTTTATCCACCACAAGCCCCTCTATCTGGTGAAAGAGCGGCGAATGTGTCGCGTCCACCTCGTCCGAGCGGTAAACCCGCCCCGGGGCGATTATCTTTATCGGCAGGGGACTGCTTTCCATAACGCGCGCCTGAACAGGCGAGGTCTGTGTTCTCAGCAATATGTTTTCGGTGATGTAGAATGTGTCCTGCGTGTCCCGCGCGGGATGGTCTTTTGGCATATTGAGCATCTCAAAGTTATAGTGGTCATACTCCACTTCCGGTCCCGATGCGACCTGAAAGCCCATACCGATGAATATATCCTTTATTTCGTCCAAAACTTGAGTGAGCGGGTGCTTTTTCCCGAGAGGCCTGACTTTGCCCGGCATTGTCACGTCTATCCGTTCGGCGCGAAGCTTTAATGCCGCCGCGGCGTCTGCAAGCTGCTTTTTCTTAGCGTCCACTGCCGCCTCAATGTCGCCTCTGACGCTGTTGGCAAGCGCGCCCATCACAGGGCGTTCGTTGGCGGATAGCCCGCCCATGCCGCGCAGCAGCGCGGTAAGCTCGCCTTTTTTGCCCAAAAGGTTTACCCGTATCTCATCCAGTGATTTAAGCTCGGTGCATTTGTCGATAAGCTCCATCGCACTTTGCCGAATGGAATTGAGCTTTTCTTTCATTTCTGTTCTCCTTGCATAAAATAAAAAACCGCCCCTCAAGGGACGGAAAAAGACCGCGATACCACCCAAGTTCCCGCAATGCGGGCTCTCTTTTCCGCTTAACGCGCGGCACGGCATAAAGCTGCTCCGGTGCGAATATGACGCGCCGCATCTTTACCGCCGCGCCTTTCAGCCTGTGGACGCGGCTCTCTTGCGAGAAACGGTGCGCTTTAAACACTTTCATAGCATTTAATACATCATAACACATAAATTTGGTTATTTCAAGAGATTTTGCAAAATAAAATAGATTATCCGCCTTGACACCCGTAACTGTTTCAAATATACTGTTATGGTAAAGAGGTGCATTATGCCGAAAATAGTATTTGAAGTCAAAATGTTTAATGAGGCGCGCCGGCAGAGCAAGCCGCACTCGCCAATTATCGAGCTGCTGATATTTTTCCTGATACAGCTTATAATCTCGGTTGTGACAAGCATCGTTGTGTCTCCCGCTTTGATTTATCTGCTTTTGTCAGACGATAAAATCGCATCTATTTTGGGAGCGGATATAACCTATGCGGAGTTTGAAAGCCGTATGGGCGAAATTTTCAACCGCACGCTTGAAATAATGTCCAACACGCCGAACTGGCTGTTTGTTTTTATGCTTTTTTCGACTGCGGTTATGCTTATAGCGTCCGTTATCTACTGTCGGCTGATAGAGCGGCGGTCGCTTGCGAGCATGGGCTTTCGGCGCCGCGGATTCGCTTGCGAGTATCTCGGCGGCTTATGCGTCGGCACGCTGCTGTTCGGCGCCGTCACCGCACTTGGCGTCGCGCTCGGCGCTGTCAGATTCGAGGGCTTTAACAGCGTGAATATTCCGCTTATTCTGCTGTTTTTTGCCGGATATATGGTGCAGGGTATGGCGGAGGAGACGCTTATTCACGGCTATTTTATGGTGTCGGTTGGCAGAAAAACGAGCATATTTTACACGCTGATTTTAAGCTCGGCGATGTTCTCCGCGCTCCATGCCGGCAATTTAGGGGTCGGCTTTTTGAGCTATTTCAACCTGTTTATATTCGGTCTGTTTGCCGGCATATACTTTATCAAGCGGGGCAATATCTGGGGCGTCAGCGGCATACACACGGCGTGGAATTTCGTGCAGGGCGCGGTGTTCGGCTTCAGCGTCAGCGGAACGGGCAGGACGGCGAGCATTTTCAGCTTTTCGCAGGCAAAAGGATACGAGGCGCTCTGCGGCGGGCAGTTTGGTCCCGAGGGCGGGCTTATTGTGACGCTGGTGCTGTTTCTGGCGCTCGGCGCGGTATACATTGCAAAGCCGAATGCTAACGAGGTTGTTTATATCGAACAAAATCAAGACGATACGGAGGAAAAGTAGATGAATTTAAGCTTTGTGGCAGACTTTTTTGACAACGCGTTTCACGGGTTTGACAGCGCGATACTGTCCTTTATGCACACTCTTGCCGACGCGTGCGGATTTATTTTCACCCCGTTTGCGCGGTTTGTAACGCTGATTGGTGAAAAGGGCTTTATAATTTTGCTGATGGCTGTCATATTCGCACTGTTTGCAAAGACCCGCAAAGCCGGCGTGTGTATGTTCGGCGCGGTCTGCTTCAGCCTTATCATAACGAGTATACTGCTTAAAGACTCGGTCGCCCGTCTTCGCCCGTTCGAGGCGGCAGAACAGTTTAAGGAGTGGTGGCGGTTTGTCGGCTCGCCTTATGAGGACGGGTTTTCGTTTCCGTCAGGGCATGTCACGGCGGCGTGCGCCGGAGTGTGCGCGCTCTGCGCTGCCCTCGGTAAAAAATACGCCCTGCCGGGCGGCATTTTCGTGCTTCTGATGGCGTTTTCACGCTGT
>CANQVN010000031.1 GCA_947627315.1 uncultured Clostridia bacterium
CTACGTTGATTTTTTTTCCCGATATCTGCCACTGCAACGACTGGCAGACCGCGCTGATACCCGTCCTGCTTGACACGCAGTACCGTCACCGCGCGGGCTACGGCTCGATACGGACGCTGTTTACCATTCACAATATCGAGTTTCAGGGCAAGTTTGACCCCTATATACTGGGAAATGTGTTCGGTCTGCCCGAAGGGGTGCGCCCGCTTCTGTTTTACGGCGACTGTATAAACCTTATGAAGGGCGCGATTGAGTGCGCCGACAGGGTGAATACCGTGTCGCCCACCTACGCCGCCGAAATTCTCGACCCGCGCTATTCCTACGGGCTGGAGCATATTCTGCGGGAAAGACAGTATAAGCTGAGCGGCATTGTAAACGGCATAGACACCGAGCTTTACAATCCGAAAACGGACAGCTGTATTAAAACAAACTATTCGTTTGAAACGCGAAATCAAAAGCACCATAACAAAGCCGCGCTTCAGGCGGCGCTCGGTCTTGAAAATACGGCTCAAAAGCCGCTTATCGGTATGGTGACAAGGCTTACCCATCAAAAGGGGCTGGATCTTGTCTGCCGCAGACTGGAGTGGATGACGTCGCTTGACGTTCAGTTTGTCCTGCTCGGCTCGGGCGACAGCGGCTATGAAAGCGCGCTTTCCGGCTTTGCCGCCTCTCACGCCGACAAAATGCGCGCCGTGATAGGGTTTGACGGCAGTCTTGCAAGGCAGATATACGCGGGGGCGGACTTTTTCCTTATGCCGTCCGAGTTTGAGCCGTGCGGGCTGTCCCAGCTTATCGCGATGCGCTACGGCACGCTGCCGATAGTCCGTAAAACGGGCGGGCTTGCGGACACGGTGATACCCTTTAATCCGGAGACGGGAGAGGGCAACGGCATAAACTTTGTTCAGTATGACGACGGAGATATGGCAAACGCCATATGGCGGGCTACAGAGCTGTTTCATAATAAAAAGCAGCTTTCCGCCGCGCGTAAAAACGCGATGGCGGGCGACTACGGCTGGGAAAGCTCCGCCAAAAAATACGAGCAGCTTTACAAATCAATCATATGACGGAGGGAAAATTGGACTTAATTCAAAGCATAGAAAGCGAACTTATGGAGCAGTTTGCGGTAACCTCGCAGACTGCAACCGACAGGCAGATGTACCAGGCGGTCGTCGCCGTCACAAGAGGCATTTTGCAGCGCAGGCTTGCGGAAAGCGCAAAGCGCGAAAAAGAGGCGGGCGCGAAAAAGGTCTATTATATGTCAATGGAGTTCTTGATAGGTCGTTCTCTTAAAAACAACCTGTACAATTTGGGACTGGAGCAGCAGATGCGGGACGCTGTATCAAAATCGGGCGGCGACCTTGACAGGCTTTACGAAATGGAGCCGGACGCGGGACTTGGCAACGGCGGACTGGGCAGGCTCGCCTCATGCTATCTCGACTCGCTGACAGGTCTCGGATATCCCGCAATGGGATTTTCGATACGCTACGAGTTTGGCATATTCCGGCAGGTGATAATGGACGGCTGGCAGGTCGAGTACCCCGACAACTGGCTTGAGCTGGGCGGCGCCTGGCTTATCCCGCGCCCCGACGAGAGCGAGGAGGTCTATTTCGACGGGTATATCGAGGAGGAATGGAGCGACGAGGGGCTTAAAACGGAGCATAAGGATTACACCCGCGTTTTGGCAATGCCCTACGACATACTTATATCGGGCTGCGGCGATACCGTCAATAAGCTGAGAATTTGGGGCGCCAAGAGCCTTGACAGCTTTGATATGTCTCTTTTCTCCCGCGGCGAGTACCTCAAAAGCGTTGAAAACGAGGCGGAAAGCGAGGCGATATCCAAGGTTCTGTATCCGGCGGACGACCACGAGACGGGCAAGCGGCTGCGCCTGCGTCAACAGTATTTCTTTGTCAGCGCGTCGCTTAAAAACATAGTGCGCGACCACCTTTCACGGTACGGCACGCTTGACAATCTGCCCGAAAAGGCGGTAATTCACGTAAACGACACCCACCCCGCGCTGTCCGTGCCGGAGCTTATGCGGATTTTGATGGATGAGCACGGCTACGAGTGGGATAAGGCGTGGGAAATCACGACAAACACGGTGGCGTACACCAACCACACCGTTATGAGCGAGGCGCTGGAGCAGTGGAGCGTGCCGATGTTCGAGTCGATACTGCCCCGCATTTTCTCTATAGTCAAGGAGATAAACAGGCGCTTTTGCGAGCGCGTGTTTAACGAGCATCCCGAAAAGCGCTCGAAAATAGACGATATCGCGATAGTGTCGCACGGCTTTGTCAAGATGGCAAACCTGTGCGTTGTCGGCAGCTTTTGCGTAAACGGCGTGTCCGAGCTTCACAGTAATATTTTGAAGGACAGCCTGTTTTCCGACTATAACGACATATTCCCGGGCAAGCTTACAAACGTGACAAACGGCATCGTCCATCGCCGCTGGCTCTGTCAGGCAAACCCCGCGCTTTGCGAGCTTTTGTGTCAGACAATAGGCGACGGGTTTATCAAAGACTCGATGCAGCTCGAGCGGTTTTTACAGTTTAAGGACGACAGGGGCGTGCTTGAGCGTCTTGCGAAAATCAAGCTTGAAAACAAGCGGCGGCTTGCCGGATATATAGCCGAAAGCTGCGGCGTTTCGGTACAGCCCGAGTCGATTTTTGACATACAGGCAAAAAGGCTGCACGAGTATAAGCGCCAGCTTCTCTGCGCGCTGTATATACTCTATCTTTACAGAAAGCTGAAAAACGGAGGTATCGACACCCTGCCGCATACCTTTATTTTCGGTGCGAAGGCTTCGTCCGGCTACGTTATGGCAAAGGAGATAATCCGGTTTATCTGCGCCATAGCGGACACCGTAAACGGCGACGTTCAGACAAACGACCGCCTGCGCGCCGTGTTCCTGCCCGACTATCGCGTGTCGCTCGCCGAGATAATGATGCCGGCGGCGGAGCTTTCCGAGCAGATTTCGCTTGCGGGCAAGGAGGCGTCCGGCACGGGCAATATGAAGTTTATGATAAACGGCGCGCTTACGATAGGCACGCTGGACGGCGCGAACGTCGAGATAAACCGGCAGGTGGGCGATGAAAATATGTTCCTGTTCGGTATGCGCGCCAACGAGGTGGCGTCCCGCCGCGCGGGATACAGCCCGCGCGCCGTTTACGACGGCGACGCGGAGCTGCGCGACATTCTTGATTTTGTGGCGCAGGGCGGGCTTGGCGGCAAGAATTTTGACAGTATCGTCCACTATCTTATCGACTCCGACCCGTATATGACCCTTGCGGATTTTGCAGATTACAGGCGCGCTCAGCTTGAAGCGGACGCGGCTTACCGCGACAGCCTTGTCTGGAACAGCCGCTCGCTTGTAAACATAGCAAAAGCGGGCGTATTCTCGTCCGACCGCGCGGTGAGCGAATATGCGCAGCGTATATGGAAGCTGGGTAAAATATAGAGTTTGACTTTACGTCACGGCGGTGCTATAATATCAACTGAACGGAACGTCACTGTTTTCAAGGGTGATAGATATGAAAAAAAGGTTTTTTTCAGTTTTGACTGTTATATGTATGCTGTTTTCTGTTTCGGCAAACGCGGCGGTGTATTTTACCGACGTTAATGCGTCAAGCTGGTATTACGAATGTGTAAAATACGTCAGCGACGGCGGCGCGATGATAGGCGTTGAAAACGGCGTCTTTAATCCGGACGGGCATCTCACCCGCGCTATGGCGGTCACGGTGCTGTCCCGCATCTGCGGGGAGGATTTGTCCTCCTACGCCGCCTCCCCCTTTACCGACGTGGATATGAACCGGTATTACGGCGCGCATATCGCCTGGGCGAAGGACAACGGGATAATTCGCGGTATGACGGAAAAGACTTTCGAGCCGAACGATTATATGACCCGCGAGCAGGTCTGCGTTATGCTGTCAAACTTTTTTGAAAGCCGCGGCTTTTACCTGCCAAACGTCGCTGTCGGGCAGTTTTCCGATTACGATGAGATAAGCGGCTGGGCGCGCGACAGCGTCGACAGGATGCATCGCGGCGGCGTGGTGGACGGCAAGGGCAACGACCTGTTTGACCCCAAGGGGAATATCACCCGCGCAGAGTACGCGCAGATAATATTAAATACAAACCTTATAAATCTGCTTGCAAAATAACCTTCCATAAAGCGTAAAAACCGCGCTCCGGCGCGGTTTTTATATTGTCATAAACCCGTAAAGCAGGGCATACAATTTTTTGAGAGGTGGTAAAATGCTCAGCGACAGAGAGCTTTTGGCTCGGGTTATAGAATGCGAGGCGGGCGGAGAGGGGTGGAACGGTATGTTTGCCGTCGCGTGCGTTGTGATGAACAGAGTCCACGCCATTGCCGGAGAGTATGCGCGGGTGGGGCAGGGAAATCTGCGCAACATTATTTTCCAGCCGGGGCAGTTTGTCTGCGCGAGCGAGACGAGCGGCGGCAGGTACAACCCGCAGAACATATACAATATGAACCCGTCTCAGATGCAGTATGAAATAGCGGATCTTGCAATTTCGGGACAGCGGCTTGCGGACTTCGGGTTTGCTCTGTGGTTTTACAACCCGTTTTCGTCGGAGTGCCGCCGGACCTTTCCCACCGAGGTGGGCTACTACTTTACCACTATCGGCAAGCACTGCTTTTACAACCCGACCGATTTATATTATTATACATAGGAGGAAAATAAATGGCGGAAACAAATATGAACAGCCAGCGTCTGCCGATAAACGGCGGCGCGCAGTCCGCTCAGAACGGCAGCATAAACGGAAACCAGCAAAACTTAAACGAGACGATAGATGCAAGCTACAACGGCTCAATCCAGCAGATGCTCGCGGGCAACACAGGCTACCGCGTGGTGGTCGATTTCCTTGTCGGCTCGACTAATATCGTGCGCAAGGAGGGCATACTCTACCTTGTGGGACTCAGCTATATCGTGCTTTACGACGACAGGGCGGACACATATACGCTGTGCAATCTGTACTCGATTGAGTTTGTGACGTTCCTTGCCGGCGCGTCGAGCAGTCAGAGCGCGGCACGCACGGCATTAAAGCGAGTATAGCGCAAATCCCCGCGGCATTTAGCCGCGGGGATTTTTTATTAGCGCGTTCAGTCGGATTTCAGCGAATACCGCTTGCCTTTTACCCTGTCGTAAGTCAGAAGCTTGAGTGAGTTTATGTACTCCTTTTGAGGCTCGTTAAGCTCCATTTGCAGACGGACGTTGCAGTAGGGCAGGCTTTGAAAGTTATCTAAAAGATACTCCATATAAGGGGTGGTCCCGGTACCCGCGATTTTTGCCATAAGCGGCATAAGGTAGTAGGTGGAAACGTCGTGATTTTCGCCCAGAACGCTGTAGTCAACGTCGTAATTTGCGTAAAACATAAACGGCGCGCTGTATATGAATTTCAGCTCCTCTTCGTCAATCCCGTCGTCGCCGTCAATGTTTCCCGACTGGTCGTAGGCGGCGTAGTATGAGCCGAGCGCGGGCAGATGGTCGCCGAAAAAGAGCAGCAGCGTGTCGCGCTCCCTGCTGTCGATATAGTCTACCAGCTTGCCGAGCGCGGCGTCGGCGTGACTTACGCCCTGGGTGTAGGTAGTGACCGCATCCAGAATGTCGGGACTCAGCCTGTCGCTTTTGACCTCTATGTCTATTTTGTCCTCCGGCAGCTTTTCATCGTAAAGCCCGTGGTTTTCCATCGTGATGGCAAACATAAAGTTGGGCTTATCTTTTTTAGCATCCAGCGTCTCGGTCATCACGTTTACAAGCGTGTCGTCCGAAATATAGCCGCGCCAGCGCGAGAGATCTTCTCTGTCGCGCATACTGTCCTCGGCGATAAACTCGTCAAACCCTATGTCGGGGTAAGCGTCGTTTCTCATATAAAAGGTCTTGTCGTAGCTGTGAACGGCGGTTGTCGCATACCCCTGCGATTTGAGCACCGAAACGGCGCTCTCGGTCGGCTGGGTGATGTAGAGATAGGGGCTTGTACCGTTTATAAGATAGTCGATTGTAAGCCCGGTCAGTACCTCAAACTCGGTGCGAACCGTGCCGCCGCCGTAGGCTGTCGTATACATTTTGCCGGTATAGGCGTTTTTCCGCGCCGCAATATTATCAAAATTTTCAAGCGGGTTTTTTGAAAAGCTTGTTCCCTCCAGCGTGCGCACGTCGAAAAACGCCTCGGACAGGACGACGATTATGTCGGGGCTTTTGCCGCTTTGAGCCGAGCCTTTGTAATTTTCAATAAGCCGCTCCACCGTCTGCTGCGAGTAACCCTCGGGAGGGACGACCTTTAAGGCGAGACAGTTTATCGTGAACGCGTTTACAAACCCGTTTTTCCTGTAATTTGTAGACTGGATAATGCTGTCGTTTAACGTGAGCTTAAACTTTGTAAGCAGCTTTTCGGAAAACGAGGGCAGGTTGTAGCAAATTATAAAAAGGCTGGCAATCGCCGCGGCGGCGGGCAGCCTTATATACCATTTTACCGGAATTTCCGCGCGGGACAGCGCGAACATAACGCAAAAGCAGGCGATAACCAGCAAAAGCGGCAGTGTGTAAAATGGAAGGTTAAACTTGGCAAATCCCACAAGGTCGCCCAACTTTCCCGCCATTGTGATGTCCCACGGTACAAAATGGTCGCCGTTTGCCGCGGTTTTGACGCAGTTTGTAATGCCCGCAAGTACGACCGGCACCGCAAAAACCACCGCGTATATCCAAAGCTTGCGGCATATTGCCAGCAAAATCACCGAGATGAGCGACATCACGAGCATCGAAAACAGCACCCGAGGCAGGTCTGTACCCCAATATCCCATCATACTGTGGACGGTGCCGTAATTAAGATACTCCAAAAAGACGATGCAGAGGTATACATAAACGGGAAGGCAGCAGAAGCTCACTATTTTCAGCCATTTGCTGCCTATTATCTTTTGCTTTAAAAACAGACCGAAGCTCATTTCCATTCCTCCAAGCAAAGTAAGTATATCACATTTCCCGCGCCTTGTAAAGGGAGCGCGCCGCGCCGGAGCGTATTTTACGGCAGTGAGTACCGCTTGCCCTTTACCCTGTCGTAGGTTATGAGCTTGAGCGAGTTTACAAAGTCCTTGCCCTCGTCCGAAATCTCGTTATTTATTCTCACGTTATAATACGGATGCTCTGCAAGATTGTCGTAAAGATACCGCATATACGGGGTCATTTCAGTGCCGCAGGCGCGCGCCAGCAGCGGCATCATATGATACGTCGATATCTTTTTCTGCCCGAACGCCGCGCTTTCAAAGTCCGCACCGAAGTTTGAGTAAAAAAGAAACGGCGTGCTGTAAAGATATTCCCTGTCGGCGGCGGTGTAGCTTGTCCCGTTTGACACCGTGCCGGTCTGTATAAAAGCGAGCCGGTTTGAGCCGAGGGAGGGCAGATGGTCACCGAAAAAGAGCAGCGCCGTGTCTCGCTTCCTGCTGTCGATGTAGTCGACAAGCCTGCCAAGCGACAAATCGGCGTAATACACGCCCTGGGTGTAGGTGGTGACCGCGTCTAAAACGTCGCCGTCAAGCGCGCTGTTTTCCACGCGCACCACAACGTCCTCCGGCGCGGTTTTGCCGTAGCTCTGGTGGTTTTCCATTGTGATGGCGAATATGAAATTCGGGCTGTCGGAGTTATTTTCAAGCGTGTTTATAACGTAGTTTGTCAGCGTCTTGTCGGTTATATAGCCGCGGCGAAACTCCGCGTCCTTTTCCATATCGTCCTGCGTTATAAACTCGTCAAAGCCGAGCTTGGGGTATGCGGAATTTCGCATATAAAAGCTGCCGTCGTAGCTGTGAATGCCCGTCGTGCGGTAGCCCTGCGCCTTATAGTTTGAAACACTGGTTTCAAGCTCGCGTGACACATACATATACGGGCTTGTGCCGTTTACAAGGTAGTCCGCCGTAAGCCCTGTCAGTATTTCAAACTCGGTGCGAACCGTGCCGCCGCCCATCGCCGTTGTTACAAGCTTTCCCGTATAGGCGCTTTCGCGGGCGGATATCTTGTCGAAGTTTTCAAGCGGGTTTTGGGAAAATGTCGTTCCCTTCAGCGTGCGCACGTCAAAAAACGCCTCCGAAAGCACAACGATAATATCCGGCGCGGTGCCGCCGTTTTCGCTTGCCGCAAAGTCGCTTTGCGGCTGATTGAGATAGCTTCCGATATAGTCGGTCACCGCCTTCTCGCTGTAGCCCTCGGGGGAGGTCACCTTTGTCGCAAGGCAGTTTAGGGTAAACGCCGCCGTAAATCCGTTTGCGTGGTAGTTTGACGATTGCAGGACGTTGTCGTTAAACGACATGCCGAATTTTTCCAATATCTTGCCGCTCACGTCCGGCAGACTGTAAATCACAGCCGCCGCCGTTATGAGCGCGCACGCCCCGGGCAGGCGTATGTACCATTTCAGCATAATATCCGCGTCCACCAGCGCGTAAAGTACGGTAAAAAGCAAAAACAGCGGCGCTATCACGAAAAAGAGAGGCGGCAGGTCGAAGCGGGCAAACCCGATAAGCTGACCCGCGTTTTTAGCCATCGATAAATCCCACGGGTAAAAATTGTCCCCATTTGCCGCAAGCTTTACGCAGTTTATGACACCGACGACAGATACGACAAGCCCGAGCGACAGAGAGCATATCCACAGCTTGCGGCAAATCAGCAGCAGCGCCGCCGCTGAAAGTAAGATGACAATAACGTCAAAAAGCAGCAGCAGCGGGCGCTTTCCCCACATCCCGAACGCCTACGGCGCCGTGCCGAAGTTCATATATTCAAGCAAAAACAGGCAGCCGAACAGGTAAAGCGGCAGTGTGCTCCAGCAAACGATGCGGCACGCCCTGTTTTTAAAAACCTTTTCGCGTATTCCCATTTCAGCCCCCAAAACAGTTTTTATTTATTATATATAAAAATATTATATATAAAAATGGGGAAAAAGTAAATACGCCGCCGCGCCATTCGACAAATTTAACAAATTTCACGGCGCGAGAGAAGCTTTGAAGGAGCTTAACCGGCAGCGCCGGATGAACCGGGAAAGATAAGCCAAATCGTGTCTTACTGTAAAGGTGAATACCATTACAGACATGCGACGGGACGGATGAAAATGATATGGGCGCATTGACTAAACCGCCTGTTTGCCTGCGTTTTCAGATAAAACGGGCGCGTTTGAAATTAAATCGGCAGGCAGCCGCATCAATATTGAAAGCGGCGCTATTTGTAAAGGCGTAAAGCTTTACATATCAAACGGCGGCGTAAAGATGCAAAGACATAAAAATATCCTGCGGAACTTATGTTCCGCAGGATATAATCCTGAATAAATCAGTCGACCGTAACGCCGTTTTGCATATCGAGCAGCGCGTCTTTTCTGGACAGGTTGTATCTGCCCTTTTCGTCTATTTCCATAAACTTGACGTAAATCTCGTCGCCCTCGGAAAGCAGGTCTTCCACCTTCTCAACGCGCTTGGTGTCAAGCTTGGAGATGTGGACGAGTCCCTCTTTGCCCGGCGCAAATTCAACAAACGCGCCGAACTGCATCAGCTTTACGACCTTGCCTCTGTAAATCTGACCTATCTCCGGCTCGAACACTATGCCCTTGATGATTTCAAGAGCCTTGTCGGCGGCGGATTTCTCCGTGGCGGCGATGAACACCGAGCCGTCGTCCTCAATGTCGATTTTGGCACCCGTGTCGGCGACTATCTTTTGTATCACCTTGCCGCCCGTGCCGATAACATCGCGTATCTTGTCGGGGTTAATCTTGTGGGTTATGACCTTGGGCGCCCAGTCCTTAACGTCGGCGCGCGGCTTGTCTATCGCCTTGAGCATAACCTCATCGAGAATGTAATATCTCGCGTCGCGTGTCTTTTCAAGAGCTTCTTTGATGATAGGTCCCGTAAGACCGTCCACCTTGATGTCCATCTGAATGGCGGTGACGCCCTTTTTGGTGCCTGCCACCTTGAAGTCCATATCTCCGAAAAAGTCCTCGATGCCCTGAATGTCCACCATCGTCATAAAGCTGCCGTCGTCGCGGGTGATAAGTCCGCAGGAGATGCCGGCAACCGGCGCTTTAATCGGCACGCCCGCGTCCATCAGCGCCAGCGTTGACCCGCAGATAGAGCCCTGCGAGGTAGAGCCGTTTGACGTGAGTACGTCGGACACAAGCCTTATGGTATAGGGAAATTCCTCAACAGAGGGGATGACCGGCTCCAGCGCGCGCTCCGCCAGCGCGCCGTGACCTATCTCACGCCTGCCGGGGCTGCGCGACGGCTTCGCCTCGCCGACCGTAAAGCCGGGCATATTGTAGTGGTGCATATACCGCTTTGTGTCAACGTTGTCCAGCCCGTCTAAAATTTGCTCCTCAGATATCATGCCGAGCGTCGCGACGGTGAGCACCTGCGTCTTACCGCGGGCGAACAGACCGCAGCCGTGAACCTTCGGCAGCAGTCCGACCTCGGCGTGGAGCGGACGCAAGTCGTTGATGCCGCGCCCGTCGACACGCTTGCCCTCCTCGGAAAGCCACGTGCGGACGATGTATTTCTGGAGCTTGTAAAGACATTCGTCTATCATGGGCAGCCGTTCCTCGTTGCCCTCGTCAAACTCGGCGTGAACCTTGGTATAAACCTCGGCAATGTCCGCGTCGCGCTTGGATTTGTCGTTGGAGTCAAGAGCCGCCTTCATATCGTCTATGGCAAACGCCTTTATGCTCTCAAACAGCTCATGGTCGACCTCGCACGAGTCAAAGGTGAATTTGGGCTTGCCGATTTCATCCGCTATGCCCTTTATGAACTCGACAATCTTCTTATTCTGCTCATGCCCGCTCATAATGCCGTCGTACATCACGTCCTCCGGCACCTCTTTTGCGCCCGCCTCTATCATTGTGACCTTCTGCGCGGTGGAGGCGACAGTTACCGCCATCTGCGACCTCTCACGCTGTTCAAACGTCGGGTTGAACACGATTTCCCCGTCGACGTAGCCGACAGAGACGCCGCCTATCGGTCCGTTGAACGGAATATCCGATATCGAAAGGGCAATCGACGCGCCGAGCATACCGACAATTTCGGGGATGTTGTCCTGATCGACCGCAAGCACCATGATGTTTACGTTGACGTCGTTTCTCATATCCTTCGGGAAAAGCGGACGGATAGAGCGGTCGATAACGCGTGAGCTGAGTATCGCCTTCTCGCTCGGTCTGCCCTCGCGGCGCAGAAAGCTGCCGGGGATTTTGCCGACAGAATAGAGCCTCTCCTCAAAGTCGACCGAAAGCGGGAAAAAGTCTATCCCGTCCCTCGGCTTTTGCGATGCGGTCGCCGTTGCAAGCACCACTGTGTCGCCGTAGCGCACAAGCGCCGAGCCGTTTGCAAGCTGGGCGTATTTCCCGGTCTCTACCACAAGCTTACGCCCCGCTATTTCCGTCTCAAAAATTTTATGGTCTTCGTACATTAAAGTACCTCCTTTTTCCGCCGACCGCTGTTTAACACTTAACCGCGCGCTTTTGAAAACGCGCGTTTAACTGCTAAACCGCCGCCGACTTTTTTCTTTTTAATAAAATTATATAGGCGAAATTTTAAAATTTCGCCTATATTTTTGACTACTTTCTGATATTGAGCTTTTCGATGATAGCGCGATATCTCGTGATGTCTTTTTTGGTCAGATAGTTGAGCAGGTTGCGCCTGTTGCCGACCATCTTGAGCAGACCGCGTCTTGAATGGTGGTCGTTCGGGTTGGCTTTGAGATGCTCGGTAAGCTCGTTTATCCGCGCGGTGAGTATGGCTATCTGCACCTCGGGCGAGCCGGTGTCCGTATCGTGAAGCCTGTTTTGCTCAATGACCTTAGTCTTGACTTCCTTTTTAATCATGATTTTTCACCTTTCTTTATATTTGTCCGACCGTGCCGAGCAGACCGCAGGTGACGCGAGTCGCCAAGTACGGTTAAACATCTCAGCTATTATATATCAAAAAAATTTTTTTGTAAACACTTTTTTTGATATTTTACCGATTTCGACGTCAAATTATAAGTACAGGCGGTTTTTTTCTTGAAAAATACCCGTAAATACGGTAAAATATGTATATATATTTTAAGGAGAAAAGCGATGCGTGACGGTTACAGGACGGCGGCGCGGGACAGCGTCTCCGAGTTTACCGAAAAAAAGAGCAGATTTATATCGTCGCTCAAATGCGTCAGCGGCGAAAGCGAGGCAAAGGCGTTTATCGAGAGCGTGCGCAAATCCATGCCGGACGCCACCCATCACTGCGTAGCCTACAGGCTGTATAAGCCGCGGATAGAGCGGTTTTCGGACGACGGCGAGCCGACGGGTACTGCGGGTATGCCGATGCTGGAGGTACTCAAAAAGGAGGACGTTTACGACCTGTGCGTCGTCGTCACCCGCTATTTCGGCGGCATAATGCTGGGCGGCGGCGGACTGGTTCGCGCATACGGCAGGGCGGCGGCGGACGCGCTTGCCAAATCCGGGACAGCGCTGCGCATAAAAAGCGTCGCCGTCGATATTTGCGTAAGCTACGAGCATTACGGCAGAGTGGATAAGCTGATATCGGAGCGCGCCTGCCGGAAAATTTCAAGCGATTTTGGCAAAAACGTGAAGATAAAGCTGTCGGTTCCGGAATGCGAGAGCGACGCTCTGGTATCGGCGCTCAGCGACGCTACGGGAGGGAGCGCCGAAATCTGCGTTTTACCGGCAGGCTACGACAGCTTTTAAAGAAAATAGAAAAAATGTTCACATTTTCTTAAACCATTTCAAAACGTGAATGTTATACTTTAACTGTAACAAATCACAGAGGGAGGTAAAGGAATTGAATCGTATATTGGTAGTTGACGACGAGAAAAATATATGTGACCTGTTAAGTCTGTATCTTGTAAAGGAAGGCTTTGAGGTCGTCTGTGCAAACGACGGAGAGCAGGCGCTTGAAAAATTTGCGGACGGCAAGTTTGACCTTGTTCTTCTGGACATAATGCTGCCCCGCCGCGACGGGTGGGACGTGTGCCGGGAGATACGCAAGACCTCCAACCTCCCGATAATTATGCTTTCCGCCAAGGGCGAGACGTTTGACAAGGTGCTCGGTCTTGAGCTCGGCGCGGACGACTATGTCACAAAACCGTTTGACAGCAAAGAGCTTGTCGCGCGGATAAAAAGCGTCATCCGCCGCACCAAGGGTACGGGCGGAGAAGCCGCCACGGACATTCAGGAGGTGGAATATGAAAACCTCTACGTCTCGCTTACAAACTACCGGCTGCGCGTTGCCGGAAAGGACGTTGACGCGCCGCCCAAGGAGATTGAGCTTTTGTACCACCTTGCCAAAAACCCCAACCGTGTTTTCACACGCGACCAGCTTTTGGACGAGATTTGGGGGTTTAAGTATTTCGGCGACTCCCGCACGGTCGACGTGCATATAAAAAGGATAAGGGAAAAGCTCGAAGGCGTGTCGGATAAATGGGCGATAAAAACTGTCTGGGGCGTGGGCTACAAATTTGAAACACGCTGATATGCACAGGCGGATATTTCTGAAATATTTCGGCGCGTGCGCCGCGATAGTTATACTGACGGTGTCGCTGCTCGGTTTTTTTGCAAGCCTTTTCATCGGTCTTCGCACCTTTAACGACAGAAGCGCGAGCATGGAACGGGCGGCAAACAAGATTGCAAAGACGGTTGCCGATATGCCGAAAAACTACTATATCCTCGCGGGCAACATTTTCGGCGCGTCCATTTCCGCCGTCAAGGAGACGACAAACGGCGAGGTGCTGGTTTACGACTCAAGCGGAAAGCTTGAAATCTCCACCGTCGAGCCGGAGGCGGAGGACAATCTGCCCGGCACAATAACGGTAAATACGGTGCTGGACGGCAACATCTACCGTGCAAACCGCTGCTATGCGAGCGGAAAAAAGCGGCTGGGGTACACCGTCGGCGTGCCGGTGATGACGGGGGACAACGCCATAGCGGGCGCGGTGTTTGTCACCACCTCTCAAAACAATGTCTCGTCTGTCGTCATAGCCACGCTGCTTGTGTTTCTGTTCTGCGCGATATTCGTGCTGATAATTTCCTTCGCGCTGCTGTTCGTGCTGACAAAGCGGATGATGCGCCCGCTCAACGAGATGAGCGAGGTTGCAAACAGCTACGCGCACGGCGATTTTACCAAGCGGCTGGACGTGTCGCGGGCGGGCGAATATGCGCCGCTTGCCGTCGCGTTCAACTCGATGGCGGACGGGATAGATAACTTGGAGCAGGTGCGCCGCTCGTT
>CANQVN010000032.1 GCA_947627315.1 uncultured Clostridia bacterium
ACCCAAAGCGACACTCAGAGCGACACCCAGAGCGACACCCAGAGCGGCGTTACCGAGACACAGCTTGAAGGGCTGGTTGCTGACTTTGAGCAAAAGGCGGCTGCCGCCGTTTCGGGAACGGACAAGTCGCTTGAAAAGTATTTTGAGCTGAAGCAGCAGGCGGAAAGCGTCGACAGGCAGATAGACGCGCGCGAAAACGCGATGGAGGCGGACTATCGCGCGGGTACGCTTACCCGCGAGCAGTACCGCACGTCCGAGCTTGCGCTGGACGCGCTGGAAAACCGCGTCGACGCGGCGGAGGACAGACTCGAGCTCGCCTTTGGCATCGACGACTGAGCCGAAGCAATCCCCTCTCCGTGAAATGCTCACTTCGTTCGAGCGTTCACGAACTTTATCTAAAAATAAAAACCCTCTTTTGAGGGTTTTTATTTTTCAGCGTGTCAAAAAACCTTTTGACACGCTGTGAGACGCACGAAAAAGAGTGCAGAATCGGTGAAAACGTTCTTAACGGCGTACAAAGGTACGGCAGAGAGCGTTTTTTTCCGATAGCAAGAAAATTTGTGTCAGGCGGCTCGACGCCGCCTGACACAAAATAAAATCAGAAATCTTTTTTGTTGTCTGTAAACTATGTTCTTTTTTATAGTTTAATGCTTTTCTTGCGGTCTGTGCCTTTTTCGACAGTCTCGAAAGAGGGTTTTATTTATTTTTCCTGCGGTATGCGAGCAGCAAATCCACCATTTCGCCGTAGCTTTGCGTGCCGCTTTGCTGACCGTTAAAGTTGAGATAGCCGTTATACACCTTGTCCGACACCTGCGCGGCAGCCTTTTTTTCAAACCGCGCCCAGTAGTCGTCCTCCGCCTGAATATCCCGCAAAACGCCCTCCGGCACGCCGCGCGCCACCTTACTTGCAAGCTCTTTATCCGCCTGACGCAGCTTGGGATAGCAGTATTCAAAAGCCATCAGCGCCGCGCTGTACCGAAAATCGTCCCTGTCGCTTTCGGCGCAGGCAAGATACCCCAAAAAATTCGCCTCGTTTTCCCGCATGAACCCGCGAAAATGGGTAAGCTCGTGGCACATTGTGGCGGGAATGGTAAATTCGGGAACGTCAACGTTGATGTTCGATTCAAAGGTGTAGGGTATGTAAATGCCGGTCGTCATAAACGCCGAAAAAAGGCGGGAGGACACAAGCGGCTTGTTGCGAATGTCCGCCGCTTTCAAAAACCCGTATTTCTGCGACAGCTTTTTATAAGCGTCCCGCGCGGCGCGGGAGGTCTCGTACCTGTCGCCGTCCGACAGGCGGGCGGCCCCGTTTTCATCCTCACCGAGACTTTGGCGGTAGGTTTTCATATCTTCCGCAAGCGCGCTTGTAAGCTCGTAAAGCTCTTCTGTCGTGCCGCCGGTAACGGAAAGCCCCATAAAGTCCGCCGCCGTGCGGCGGTAATAGTTCAGCCCCATACACAGCTCGAATGCGAAAACCGCGACCGACAGCGCGCAGAGCGCGTTTACAAAAAGCCTGTAAAGCTCGTGCTTTATCCGGCGGGATTTGACAATCCGCCTTATGACGCGGCAGAGATAAAAAATAACCGCCCCGACCCCCAAAACCGCCAAAAGCTCGGTCACCGAGAACGGGACAAGCGAGCTTACCGAGCCTATGACAAATGAGAGCGGGCGGTAGATAAAGCGCACGAAAAAAGCCTCCACCCACGCCCCGTTTACCCGCGCGAGCAGGATAAGCAGCGCCGAAAGCGGCAGCCCCAACATCAGATACATTCTTTTATACTGAAAAATCCGTTTCATAATCGCCTTTCGCGTGCGCGGCATACAATGAACTGAGAGCTATTCTCTCAGATGGAGGAAACAACATGGATACTTATATTAAAATCGGCTATCCCGCGCCGCCCTTTGCGGTGTGTTCGACCTGCGGAAATATAAGCTTTCCCGCCGATTACAACGGAAAATGGATTGTTTTATACGCCTATGTGGGCGATTTTCTGCCATGCGCGGCAAGCGATATACTGGCGCTGAACGCCATCGCGCCGCGGCTTGCGTCATATAACGCCGAGGTGACCGCGATATCGCCCGACACGGTGGCGTGCCACATCGCCTGGGTGCTGTCCCTTCGCAACCTCAACGGCGGCAGGGATATCGGCATCAGCCTTATGTCAAACAGAGACCTTGCCGTCTTTAAGCTGTACGGCGTGCAGAACGCGACGGACGACAGCAGCAAAAACGAAAAAGCGGTGTTTATAATAGATGACGGCGGAATACTGCGCGCCGCGCATTTCCTGCCGCAGGGGACGGGGGTCAACACGACCGAGCTGGAGCGCGAGCTGCTCGCGCTCCAGACCGCCTGCTGTCAGCACGGCATCACCCCGT
This sequence comes from uncultured Clostridia bacterium, assembly GCA_947627315.1. Lineage (GTDB taxonomy): Bacteria > Bacillota > Clostridia > Oscillospirales > QAKW01 > RGIG9041. The sequence continues at coordinate 2,377 of CANQVN010000032.1, forward strand.
CCGGCTGGACGCCGGGCGAGGATATAATGGACTTCCCGCCGCAGACGGTCGCCACCGCCGGCTGCAACGTCTCCGAAAAGACGGCAAACGGCGGGCGGTGCGTCGACTGGTATATCTGCTACAGGCAGGACAGCGGCAAGCGCCGCCCCTCCAAAACAGAACCCGCCGAATAACTCACTCGCTGCGCAGAGCCTCGACCGGGTCGCGCTTTGCCGCAAAGCCGGACGGGATAAGCCCCGCGATATAGGTGAGAAGTATACTGATGAGTATCAGCGCCAGCGCGCCGAACACCGGCAGCACGGCGGACAGCGTCGATATTCCCGTCAACGAGTGCAGGATAAGGTTGATGGGGATAAGCAGCAGCAGCGTCACCGCTATGCCGAAAACGCCCGCCGTAAAGCCGACAATGGTCGTCTCGGCGTTGAACACCCGCGAGATGTCGCGCTTGGACGCGCCTATCGAGCGGAGTATGCCTATCTCCTTGGTGCGCTCCAGCACCGAGATGTAGGTGATGATGCCTATCATAATGGACGAGACGATAAGCGATATCGCGACAAAGGCGATAAGGACGTAGGATATGGCGTTGACAATGGTCGTGACCGAGCTCATCAGCATCGCGACCATATCGGTGTAGGTTATCCTGTCCTCCTTTGAAACGCCGTCGTTATACGCCTCGATCTCGTCGGTTATTATCTTTTTGCTGTCAAAATCGAGCGGATAAATGTTTATGGCGGACGGCTTTTCGGTGTCGACGCCGCCCAAAAGCGTGATATTGCCCTCGTAGGTCGCGCTTGTCTGCATAAACTGCGCGCCGTACTGCAAAAGCATATCGTCCGGCATACTGAGATACCCGCTCATCTCCGGGTCGTCTTTCAAAAACGCGCGGATTTCGTCCGCCGTGTACTGCTTTTGCTCAAACGAAAGCCCGGTGAAAACGTCGGTATCGGGGTTGTCTTTCTGCGCCTTTACGGCGGGAGAGGAGGTCGCGCGCTCCACCAGCTTTTGCATAAGATCCGCCGTGTAGCCTATCCTGCCCTCGGTGTCGGTTGCGGTGTCCTTGTCGCTCGGCGTGACGATGCCGACGATTTTCGCTTCCACCGCGTCCTTTAACCTGTCTGTCACCGCCGCGTCGGACAGGCGGCTCACCCGCCCGTTTTCCTCGCTGTAGTAGTCCGAGTCGGTCATAATCTTAAAGCTAAGCCCGATTATATCGTCAAAGGAGAAGTTTTCCGTTTTAAGCTCGTAATCGTTTTCTTTTCCCTCGGCGACCGCCTTTTTCGCACTGTCAAGGTACTCTTTAAGCTGGTTTACGTCGCGAAGTCCGAGCGAATAGAGCGTGTAGTCGGACACCTCGTTTTTGTCGTTTACAATAAGCACAAGCTCACTTTCGTTCTGCGGCAGCCTGCCCGAAACGACGTTGTAGCTCTGCTCCATATTTTCGGTGTCCCCCACAAGCTCCGTCCACACGCCGGCGTTCATACCCATCGACATCTGCGCCGCGTCGCCCGTGTTCATACCGATAGCGTCGTACAGCTCGTAGATGTTCATAAGCCCTTTGGTATAGCCGCCGTCGCCGTTTTCAAGATAGGCGTGCATACCGGTGGCGTAGCTGTATTTTATGTCGCAGCTTGCGTTTTTTATTTTGTCGCTGCCGTCCACAAATTTCTTGAAGTCTTTAAGGTTGTTGGTGGTAATTCCCGCCGTCATCGTCTCCATCATCTGCACGACGACGTCGTTTGAATAGACGGTGTTTTCGTCACGCTCATCCGATTTGTCGGCGTTGTCCTGCATAAACGCGCTGAGCATGGCGGAGGTGTCCATCGTCGTCTCGCTTATTGAAATGGGGTAGGAGGTGACGGTGTTTTTCTCAATACTGTCGATATACGCCTGAACGCCGCTGGAAACGGACATTATAAGGGCGATGCCGATAATGCCGATAGAGCCGGCAAATGAGGTCATAATGGTGCGCGCCTTTTTGGTAAGCAGGTTGTTGACAGACAGCGACAGAGCCGTGAAAAATGACATCGACGGCTTTTTCTTTTTGCCCTTTTTCGGCTTTTCGTAAACGGTATCCCCGCCGTCGTAGGGGTCGCTGTCGCTTGTTATCACGCCGTCCAGCAGGCGGATTATGCGGGTGGAATATTTCTCCGCAAGCTCGGGGTTGTGAGTGACCATTATAACCAGTCTGTCCCGCGCGACCTCCTTGAGTATCTCCATTATCTGAACGGAGGTCTCCGAATCGAGAGCGCCCGTCGGCTCGTCCGCCAGCAGAATTTCGGGGTTGTTTACAAGCGCGCGGGCGATAGCCACCCGCTGCATCTGCCCGCCGGACATCTGGTTCGGCTTTTTTCTCAGCTGGTCGCCCAGCCCCACCTGCTCTAAAACCTCTTTGGCGCGCCGCCTGCGCTCCCGCTTTGAAACGCCGGACAGCGTCAGCGCCAGCTCGACGTTTGACAGCACCGTCTGGTGCGGAATGAGGTTATAGCTCTGAAATACAAAGCCGACCGAACGGTTGCGGTAGCTGTCCCAGTCCGCGTCGGTAAACTGCTTTGTCGACTTGCCGGCGATGACAAGGTCGCCGTCGTCATACCTGTCCAGCCCGCCGATAATGTTGAGCAGCGTCGTTTTGCCGCAGCCCGACTGACCGAGAATGGACACAAACTCGTTTTTGCGAAAGCGGACCGACACGCCCTTGAGCGCAGCAACCGCGTCCCCGCCCGTCCTGTATACCTTTGTTATGCCTTTAAGGTCAAGCATTACAGCCTCCGTTAAAATATAGATGTATTAACATTATAATACATTATGCCGCAAAATCAACGGTTTTAATATTATTTTATTATTTGTTAAAATAATTTCTGCTTTTTTGCAACATATTTGCATATACTGTATCGGGTGATATATATGAAATTTGACGTCAAAAAATACGTTATAAGCGTTGCGATTCCGCTCGCCGTGGGCGGACTGTCGGCGCTGGTTTCGGGCGGCGCGTCCGGCTTTGCCGACATTGTAAAGCCGCCGCTGACGCCGCCCGGCTGGGTGTTCCCCGTCGTATGGACCGTTCTTTACATACTGATGGGCAGCGCGTTTTACCTTGTGTGGACGGCGGACAAAGGGATAAAGGATATCGCGTTTTTTCTCTATTTTTTACAGCTTGCGATGAACTTTTTATGGCCGGTTTTCTTTTTCAGGCTGCAAAACTACGGGCTGGCGTTTTTCTGGCTTCTGGCTCTGCTTGCCGCCGTTATACTGACGGCGTTTTCCTTCAAGCCCTTTGATATACGCGCGTTTTACCTGATGATACCGTATATCGTCTGGGTCGCGTTTGCGGGATATATAAATTTCGGGGTGCTTATCTTAAACTGAACCCCGAGCGGGGATAGAAAAAAGGACGGCTTTTGCCGTCCTTTTTATTATAAAGCTCTCCTGTCTCTTTTTATATAAAGGCTTCTCCTGTCTCTTATATACGGGCTACTCCTGTCTCTTTTGCGACCTTCTTAACCGCCTCGGCGACAACGCTTGCGACGCGCTTGTCAAGAGCGGGGGCGATTATGTTCTCCTCCGTTATCTCGTCGTCCGGAATGAGCGACGCGAGCGCAAAGGAGGTCGCCACCTTCATCTCCTCGTTGATGCAGGAGGCGCGGCTGTCCAGCGCGCCGCGGAAAATGCCGGGAAACGCCAGAACGTTGTTTATCTGATTGGGGAAATCGCTTCTGCCGGTGCCGACAATCCTCGCGCCCGCCGCCTTTGCAAGGTCGGGCATAATCTCGGGGGTGGGGTTGGCGCAGGGGAACAAAATCGCGTCGCGGTTCATGCTGCGGACCATATCCTGGCTGACAACGCCGGGTGCGGAAACGCCGATAAACACGTCCGCGCCGCGCATAGCGTCCGCCAGCGTGCCGGTCTCGTGCGCGCGGTTTGTAATTTTCGCTATGTCCTGCTTTGCGGCGTTCAGCCGCGTATCGCCCTCACAGATGATGCCGACGCTGTCGCACATCACTATGTTTTTAACGCCCATATTGAGCAGGTGACGGCAGATGGCGATGCCGGCGCTGCCCGCGCCGTTTATGACGATTTTGACCTCCGCCATATCCTTTTTGACAAGCTTTAAGGAGTTTATAAGCGCGGCGGACACAACAATGGCGGTGCCGTGCTGGTCGTCGTGGAATATCGGGATATCGCAGATTTCCTTGAGCCTTTTTTCAATCTCAAAGCAGCGGGGCGCGGAGATATCCTCCAGATTTATGCCGCCGAACGAGCCGGAGATGAGATAGACGGTGCGGACAATCTCGTCCACGTCCTTGGAGCGTATGCAAATCGGGAACGCGTCGACGTCCGCAAAGGTCTTAAACAGCGCGCATTTGCCCTCCATAACGGGCATACCCGCCTCGGGACCGATGTCGCCCAGTCCCAATACCGCCGTACCGTCCGTCACGACGGCGACAAGGTTGGAGCGGCGGGTAAGCTCAAACGACTTGTTATAGTCCTTATTGATTTCCATGCAGGGCTCGGCGACGCCCGGCGTGTACGCCAGCGACAAATCCTCTCTGCTGTTGATGGGGGCGCGGGAGATAACCTCTATCTTGCCGCCCCACTCGTAATGCTTTTTAAGCGACTGTTCTCTTATATCCATTTATATCAGTCCTCCCACGGGAATTTGTACTGAGAAAGCCCCAGCTCGTCTCTTACCTCGATGATTTCCTTCTGAACCGACTCGTTTATCGGCACGCCGTCTTTTCTTGCAAGACGAACCTCATACTCCTTCTCGCCGGCGGTGTAGATGCGCTCCGCACCGGGGGCTTTTTGAGACGCGCGGACGGAGCGGATGATGTCGCCCGCCTTTTTCCTGCAAAGCTCCTCGCCGAGGAAGTGGTTGGTGTCGATGGCGATAAAGAAGTGACCGAGGTGATAGGGCGACTTGTTGCCGTTTTCATCCTTGCCGTTTAACGCCTTGCCGTAGTTGCCGTCCTGGAGTACGGCGGACAGAAGCTCGACCACCATCGCGTAGCCGTAGCCCTTGTAGCCGCCCAGCGCCTCGCCGATGCCGCCGAGGGTCGTAAGCGCCGCCGTACCGGCGCGAATCATGCGCAGAGCCTCGCCCGAGTCGCCCTCGATAGACTTGCCGTCAAGACCGATAACGGTGCCGGGGTGAACATTCTCGCCTATTCTCTCATAATACTCGATTTTGCCGTTCTGGGTGATGGAGGTGGCGCAGTCGATAAGAAAATCGAATTCCTCGTCGGTCGGGATGCCGATTGTCAGCGGGTTGGTGCCGAACATACCCTCGACGCCGAAGGTCGGAGCGACCGACGGGCGCGCGTTTGTACCGGTGATGCCGATGCAGCCCTCTTTTGTCGCCATTGTGCCGTAATAGCCGGCAATACCGTAGTGGCAGGAGTTGCGTACAACGACCATACCCATGCCGTACTGCTTTGCCTTGTCGATAGCCATTCTCATCGACTTGTAGCCGATGACCTGACCCATACCGTCGTGACCGTCCACAACCGCCGTCGTGGGGGTCTCCTTCAGTATTTCAAAGTTTGTGACGGGGTTCTGTATACCGTCGCGAATCCTGTCAAGATAGATGGGCTTAAAGCGGTTTACGCCGTGCGACTCGATGCCGCGCTTGTCGCTCTCAAGCAGGATGTCGGCGCAAATCTCGGCGTCCTCTCTCGGGATGCCGTAACCGACAAATGCGTCGATAACGAAATTTGTGATTGTTTTCCAATCCACTACGTTGGTTTTTGCCATTTTTCTTTCCTCCGTTTTTTACAAAGAGAAAAGAGCGCACCTACCCCCAAAAAACCGTCGGTAAGCGCACTCTCAAAATCTCTCTGTGCTTTTACAGTATCATTATATACCACGCCCGCCCAATGTCAAGGCTTTTTTCAACTTTTTGGCGCTTTTGAACCCTACAGGTTGCATTTTTTTGAAAAATTTCTTACAATAATAAGGAGGTGATATCATGCGCAAAAGCGGAATACTTATGCCGCTGTTCTCGCTGCCGGGCGGCTACGGCATAGGCGCGATGGGCGGCGCGGCTTTCGGGTTTGTCGATTTTCTCAAAAAGGCGGGGCAGTCCGTATGGCAGCTTTTGCCGCAAAACCCGACCGGCTGCGGCGACTCGCCCTATCAGCCGCTCTCCTCCTTTGCGGGAAACCCCTATTTTATAGATATAGACGAGCTTATCCGCGAGGGGCTTTTGGAAAAGCGGGAGGCGGACGGCTTTGATTTCGGTGACGATTCAAATTATATAGATTACGGGCTTTTGTACCAGAACAGGCAAAAGCTGTTAAGCCTTGCCTGCGCGCGGTTTTTGAAATCCCCGCCGCCCCATTTTACCGAGTTTTGCGGGCAAAACGCGGTATGGCTTGATGATTTTGCCGTTTTTTCCGCGCTCAAGCGCCATTATAACGGCACGCCCTGGCGGGAGTGGGAAAGCGGTGTAAAATACCGCGAGCCTGACGCGATGAGCGCCGTCAAAGCCGCCCTCTCAAGCGAAATTCAAAACGAAAAGGTGATTCAGTACCTCTTTTTTCGCCAGTGGGCGTCTCTCAAATGGTACGCCCATAAAAACGGGGTGGAGCTTATGGGCGATTTGCCGATATACGCCGCTTACGACAGCGCGGACGTGTGGGCGCAGCCGGAGCAGTTTGAGCTGGACTGTAAGCTTGAGCCGGTTAAGGTCGCCGGCTGCCCGCCCGATGCGTTTTCAGAGTACGGACAGCTGTGGGGCAACCCGCTTTACGACTGGGCGCACGCCGAAAAAGACGGGTTTTTGTTCTGGAAGCGGCGGCTGGGCGCGGCAATCTCCATGTTCGACTGCGTGCGGCTGGACCATTTCCGCGGCTTTGAGGCGTACTATTCGATACCAAGCGGCAGCCCTACCGCCGAAAACGGGCGGTGGCGGCGCGGTCCCGGCGCGCGGCTGTTTAACGCGCTGAAAGCGGAGCTTGGAGAGCTGCCCGTCGTTGCGGAGGATTTGGGCTATCTTACAAAGGACGTAAAAAAGCTGCTTGCCCACTGCGGCTTTGCCGGAATGAAGGTGCTGCAATTTGCCTTCGACCCGAACGAGCCGAGCGACTATCTGCCATATAACTATGACAAAAACTGCGTCGTTTACACCGGCACGCACGACAACGACACGCTTGTCGGCTGGCAGAAAACGCTGGACGCGCAAAGCGCGGCGTTTGCAAGAAAATATATAGCGGATGACGATCTGTGCTACGGGCTTATCCGCGCCGCGCTCGCCTCTGTCGCGAATACGGCGATAGTGCCGATACAGGACTATATCCGCGCCGGGAGCGAGGCGAGAATAAACGAGCCCGCTACCGCCTTTGGCAACTGGCGCTGGCGGATTGACGGCGGCTGTCTTAACGACTGGCTGGCAAGCATTATCTACGATATGTCAAAAATCTACGGAAGGGTTGAGACTGTCGGAAAAGGCACAGACCGCAAGAAAAACATTAAACCATAAAAAAATAACAATAGCTTGCTGACAGTAAAAAAGATTTCTGATTTTATTTTGTGTCAGGCGGCATCGAGCCGCCTGACACAAATTTTTTTGCTATCGAAAAAAAACGCTCTCTGCCGTACCTTTGTACGCCGACGAGACCGTTTTCACCAATTCTGCACTCTTTTCCGTGCGTCTCACAGCGTGTCAAAAGCCTTTACACGCTGAATCCCCGCGCGGCATATGCCGCGCGGGGATTTTCCGTATTTATTTTGCCTTAACCCACGTATCTCTGAGCGTTGACCGCCGTGCCGTTAATGCGTATTTCAAAATGCAGGTGAGGACCGGTGACGTTGCCGGACGAGCCGATGCTGCCTACCTGCTGACCCTGATAGACCGACTGCCCCGCCGACACGGAAAACGCGCTGAGATGTGCGTACCACGTCTCGTATCCGTTGGTGTGGCGGATTTTAACCAGCCTGCCGTAGCCGCCCGACCAGCCGGCGTAAATGACAGTACCCGCGGCGGAGGCATAAGCGGGCTTGCCGTATGCCCCGCTCATCGTGTAATCGGTGCCGGTGTGACCGGAGTATCCGCCGAAGCCGCAGGAGATATACCCGCCGTTTATCGGGCGGATGAACACGCCTGTGCCGGCAAGCGGTGAGGTGGAGCCGCCCGACGAGCGTTTCGGCAGCGCCTTGGTACCGACGTAGATTTCCTTGTTGACAGGCTCTTTGGCGACCGTCTCGGAAACTATCTGCTTTGAAACCTGCGCGCCGTCGACGTAGGTCACCTTGGCGACGATGTCCTTTCTCCCCTTCTGACCCTCCGTTTTCACCTTGGTCTGCGTTTTATACATCGAGCTGTTTTCCACCTTGACCGTGTCAAACGCTATCTCCTCGCTGTAGCTTACCGTTTTTACGATTTTGATGCCCAGATAAACCTCCGGACGGGATATGTTTATTTTTTTGCCGGGAACGAGCCGCGTCTCGTCAAGGTCGGGATTGAGCGCGTAAAGCTGCGCGCGGGTCAGTCCCGTCCGCTTTGAAATGTCGGACAGGTAATCGTCCTCCTGAATGACATAGTAGCGCGGGTTTGTCGCCGCGCTGAACTTGGCGCGTATCTCATCGTCGGTGTAAAAATAGGACGGCGCGTAAATGCCCTTTCTTATCTGAACCGAGGCGACAAACTCGACCGTCTCGTTTTCGTTTCCGGTGACGTACGGAGCCTTGACCTCGTCCAGCAGCTTTTCAAGCGCGCCCTGCGTCTCTGACGCGGCGACAAGCACGCCGTCGACGTACAGCCCGTAATGCTCGCCTATCTCGCCGCATACGATGGAATAAACGCCGTCATACATCTTTTCGTGATTGTCCTGCGACGACACGTCCTGCCTGTTTACAATGGTAAAGCTGTATTCGGGGTTGGAGGACATAACGTAGTTTTCGCCTATCGAGTCGCCAAGGCTCGTCTCCACCTCCGACACGACGTTTGAAAAATCGCTCTCGCTCGATACATAGCCGACCGTCTGCCCGTTGACCGTGACCTTGAGCGCCAGCGCGTAGAAATTTGTCGAAAACAGCATAACGACCACCGCCGCGCCCGCAACGGCGGGCGCCCAGTAGGAAAAGTTGCGAACGATGCTCTTTGGCACAGTCATTATGCCTTTGACGCCGAGCTTCGCGGCTCTGCCCGACCACTTCATCACCCACTCGCCGACGCGGCAGGTAAACCGAAACGCCGCCAAAGCCGCCTTCTTTATGAGCCTTGCCGTGAAAATTACCGCCTTTTCGACAGCCGCGCCCACGCCGCAGACAAAGGCGACAACCTTTTCGCCGACGCGGCAGACGCCGCCCGTAACCCTGTCAAGCGACAGACCGCGCGCGCCGCGCGCCGCCTTAAAACCGAGGCGCACCGCGCCCCGGATAGGTTTTAACAGTATTTCAACGAGTTTTTTCATCGTATTATCCTTCAACCGTTTGTTTTTATGCTGAAAAATTACAATTCAGTAACAACTTGATATCATAATACTACACTCCGGTAATAAAATCAACCCCCATTTTGTAAATTTTACAATTTTTTATTTTAGCTCCTATCCTTATACAAATTAAATTTACCCTGATTTTCCGATTTTATTACAAATCAGTTACATTTACAATAAAAAAAGCGCGCCCCATAGGGCGCGCCGCGACTGTCGAAAAAGGCACAGACCGCAAGAAAAACATTAAACTATAAAAAAATAACAATAGTTTACTGACAGAAAAAGATTTCTGATTTTATTTTGTGTCAAACGGCATCGAGCCGTTTGACACAAATTTTCTTGCTATCGGCGAAAACGCTCTCTACCGTACCTTTGTACGCCGACGAGACCGTTTTCACCAATTCTGCACTCTTTTTCGCACGTCTCACAGCGTGTCAAAAGGTTTTTTGACACGCTGATTCATTACCACTGCACCATTTTCCGCCGCGAAAACGTATTGCCGTTATAGTATTTTCCCGGCTCCATTGCGATATCGTAGCCGTATTCCATAAGCTCGCTTATCGTGACAAGCTGGTAGCCCTCCTCGATAAGCCACGGCACAAGCTCCTCGACCGCGTCCGCCGTCGAGCCGTAAATCGCGTGCATCAGAATAACGTCCCCCTCGAGATTTCCGATGCTTTTTACCGACTGGATGACGCTCTGCGCGTTGCGCGACTTCCAGTCCAACGTGTCGACCGACCAGCCGATAAGGTACTTGTCGCAGTTTTCATAAAGCGTGCTGCCGACGGCGCCGTAGGGCGGGCGCAAAAGCTTGGGCGTGTAGCCCAAAACCGCCTTGAACGCGTCGTCCGCCTTTTGTATCTCGCTTCTTATCTTCTCCGCGCTCGACGTCTGCAAATTCGCGTGGGAATAGGAGTGACTGCCCATCTCACAGCCCATCGCGTCCGCCCGCTTCATCGCCTCGGGGTAGGTCTCCATCAGCTCGCCCACGTCAAAGAAGGTGGCGACGCTGTCGTATTTTTCCAGAACGTCCAGTATTTCGTTGGTGTGCGTGCCGCTCGGACCGTCGTCAAAGGTGAGCGCCACCAGCTTTTTGGTAACGTCCACCTCCCGCTCCGGCTTTGGCACGTTTTGCTTTATGCTCTCGGGCAGCGCGCTGCGCAGGTCGGTATAGGGTACGGTTGCGACAATGCTGCCCGCGCTTTCCGGCGCGACGCTTCCCGCCTCGTAAATCACGTCCACGCCCTCTCCCTTGAACAGCAGCGAAAAGCCGTCGTAGGTTTTGAGCTTGTCCGTGTCGACCCTGTCCTTGTACTCGTCGCTGTCGGCAAGGCTTACGCGCGCTTTCATCTTTATCAGCCGCTTGAGCGTCCTGTCAGGCTGCATTACGCCCTCTTTATCAAGCGTAAACGCCTTTTTCCCCTGCGTCTCGACGCCCTCCAGCACCGATTTGCTGACAATCTCCACGCCCGTTATCTCATCCGACGCCTTGTAGGAGCAAAAATCTATAAACAGCTTGTCCGCGTCTGTCTTTGCCGCGGCGCGAAACTCGTCTTTAAGCTGCGTGTAATACTCGCCAAGCTTGACGTAGCCGCCGCCCGCCTCGCTTTTCGGCTCGATATAGGCGACAGAGCCGGTCTCGTTATACTCGTAAACCGCGCTGCCCGACAGAGCCTGCTTGCTCTCTCTGTAGGTTTCAAAATACGCGTTTGCCTCGTCCTCAAACACCTTTTCCGGCTTCGGCGCGCAGGAAGGCAGCATCGCCGCCGCCATAACCGCCGCGACTGCCGCCGCCGCGTATCTTCTCAGCTTTTTCATATTGACCTCCTTAACACGTTATTTTTATTTTACCACAATTTCACTATTTTTTCAACAACTTAACGACAAAAACACAAGTTGACAAGTACAGTAAACGATGCTATAATATTTTTAGAATGGGAAAGTTTCGGATTTCGGAGTATGATTTTATGAAAAAAAAGCTGCTTTGCCTGCTCGCGCTTATCTGTGTGCCGCTCGCGGCGTCCTGCGGGGCGCGCCGTGCCAAAAACGCGGGCTACACCGTCTACCGTTCGTCGCCCGTCGGGGTGGAGGTCGAGTATCCCGAGTTCTGGGAGCTTGCCGAGGACAAAAAGGAGCGCACCGTCGCCTTTGTCACGCCGAGCGAGGGGTTTGGCGAGGACTACCGCGACAACGTCAGCATCTGCTCCTACGAGCTGGATGACAAGGAAAACGCCTTTGACAACTATGTGACAGACTACGTCGACAGTCTTCC
>CANQVN010000033.1 GCA_947627315.1 uncultured Clostridia bacterium
GGTCTATCAGCACAGCCACCGGTCGCCTTGTTTTGTTTTCGAGCCTTTTTGATATCGCCGTGCCCGCACGGCATACCTTTGCGTAAAGCGCACCGAACGTGACGCTCCCCTCGGCGTCGGCAAAAGCGGGAGCATCGGCAAAGCGGCAGGCTGCGTCTGCAAGCCAGCCCATAATGTTGTAAACCATTTCGACCTCCGAATTACTACCTGCGATTATGATACCATAAAAGCGGCGGGCAATCAACATTTTTTTGGCGTTTTAGCACATTGACAAAACGCGGGCGCGATTATATAATAAGTCGAAGGGGTGGAGGCGTTATGAAATTACAGGATAAAAAGGGTTTTATATGCGATATGGACGGCGTGATATACCACGGTAACGAGCTGCTGCCGGGCGTCGCCGATTTTATTGACTGGCTCAATAAAAACAACAAGAAATATCTGTTTTTGACAAACAGCTCGGTGCGCTCGCCGATGGAGCTTTCGCAAAAGCTGTCGCGCATGGGGATGGACGTCGCGCCGTCGCATTTTTACACCTCGGCGCTTTCAACCGCCTCCTATCTTGCTCGGCAAAAGCCGGGCTGCACGGCGTATGTGATAGGCGAGTCGGGGCTTATCAACGCGCTGTACGACGCGGGGATTACTATGAACGATATCAACCCCGACTATGTTGTGATAGGCGACGGCAGGACGATAAACTACAACGTTTCCAACATAACAAAGGCGGTAAACCTTGTTTTGGGCGGGGCGAAGCTCATCGGCACAAACCCCGACACGACAGGTCCGCTTGAGGGCGGCGAGATAGAGCCCGCCTGCCGTGCGCTCGTTTCGCCAATAGAGATTGCGACTGGCAAAAACGCGTATTTTCTCGGCAAGCCCAACCCGCTTATGATGCGCTGCGGACTGTCGCTGCTCGGCTGCGATGAGGACGACGTGGCGATAATCGGCGACAGAATGGACACCGACATAATCGCGGGCATAGAGTCGGAGATAGACACGGTGCTCGTGCTCAGCGGCGTGACGGACGAGCATACGATGAGAAAGTTTCCCTACCGCCCCACCTACATACTCAATGGGGTGGGGGACGTTTGCAAAAGCTGATGCGCGGGCTGTACGACAGCTCGCGTGAAAACGATATGCTCATCCGCCTTATCGAGGCGGAGGGCAACGTTTCGGACGAGGAGATTTTGACGGCGCTTTTGGACGGCGCGTCGCCCACGGGAAGCCCGAGAGAGGCGGCAAGGCGGCTATTGGCGGAGTGCAGCGGGCTGTGGGAGGTCTGCGACATGCCCTATTCAAAGCTTGCGCCGATGTCGGGCGTCGGCGAAAAAGGCGCGCGGCTTATCAAGCTGTGCGGCGCGGCGGTGAAAAGCATAAACGCCGAAAACAGCACCGAAGGGCATCGCCGTCTTTACACCGACGAGGAGATAGTGGACTATATGCGCCGCATGTTCGTGGGGCTGAGAGTGGAGCGGATGTATATGCTGCTTTTGAGCGCGCAGTATAAAATTCTCGGCTCGGTTCTTGTCGCTCAGGGCGACAGCGGCGGTATGGCGGTCGATAAAAAGCTGATAATACACGAGATAATAAAATACGGCGCGGCAAACGTCGTGCTGGCGCATAACCACTTTGCGGGCGCGCTGCCGTCCGCGAGCGACGTTGTCACCACCCGCGCTCTGGAAAACCTGCTTTCGGAAATGGACGTAAGTCTTATGGATCACTTCGTTTTCTGTGAAAACGAAGTGAAGTCGATGAGAAAATCGGGATATCTTAAAACCGGGGAGCTGTAAAAAAGAAAATGGAAGTTATAAGTTCGGTAATGGAGTATCTGCGCTCATTCAGCCTCGTAACTACGGTCATACGTCTTGCGGGCGCCGTGCTGCTGGGCGGACTTATCGGAATAGAGAGGGAGCGGCACGGCAGAGCCGCGGGGCTTCGCACGCACATCCTTGTCTGCCTCGGCGCGGCGGTCACCACCCTTATCGGTCAATACGATATGGCGCATGTGACAGGCTACGCGGGCGATCCTATGCGTATAGGCGCGCAGGTGATATCGGGAATAGGCTTTTTGGGGGTCGGAACTATTCTGTTAAAGGGCAGATTTCAGGTCACGGGGCTTACCACCGCCGCGGGACTGTGGACGACGGCGGCAATCGGGCTTGCCATAGGCATCGGGTTTTACGAGGGCGCGGTCGTCGGCACGCTGCTCACGGTGCTTACCATGTCACTTCTGTCAAAGTTTGACGCGCACGTTATTAAAACGGGCAAAAAGGTGCGGGTGTATATCGAGCTTGGCGACGTCGGAGAGGTAAACGATATAACGGCGATGCTTATAAATCGGTTTTACGCGAGGGAATTGCAGGTGACAGCCCCGCGCAGCGGCGTTTCGGGCAACGTCGGCATCGAGGCGACGATGCCTATAAAGCGGCAGGAATCCCCCGAGTGTCTTTTAAAAAGCCTTGCCGAGACGGACGGGATATTGTTCGCCCTGCCGTCGATTTAAGCTTACATAAAAATAAAAAACGGGCAAAGCCCGTTTTTATTTTCTTAACATATCGCCCGCATTTGCCTCAAACGGCATATTTATGTAAAATTTCATAGACGGGTGGGGGCAGCTTTCAATGTCGTTTCCGTTTTCGTCTTTCATCCCGGTTACGGTAAAGGCGCGCCCCGTTTTTCCGGGGGACAGCAGCTCCGCCCTGTCGCCGACGGACAGCTTGTTTTTCTGTATAAAGCCGGCAACCCCCTTTTTCGGGTCGTACTCAAAGCACTCGCCGATATACGCGCGAGTCTGCAAATATCCGTTAAAAGAGCACACCTTCGCGTCCTTTTCGGGAGAGCTTAAGAAAAAGCCGGTGTCATACTCGCGGTGGGACACGCTTTCAAGCTCCTTTAACCATTCGGGATTAAAGCGGTAGCCCTCGGGGTCAGAAACAAAGCTGTCAATCGCCATGCGGTAGGCGTTGGCGGTGACAGCCGCGTAGTACGCGCTTTTCATCCGCCCCTCAATCTTAAACGAACACACCCCGCTTTGCAAAAGCCGCGGGATATGCTCTATCATACACAGGTCTTTCGAGCCGAAAATGAACGTGCCGCGTCCGTCCCCCTCTATCGGAAGCGGCTCGCCCTGGCGGGAGCGCTCCACTATGTCGTACTCCCAGCGGCAGGGCTGCGCGCACATGCCGCGGTTGGCGTCTCTGCCGGTAAGATAGCTTGAAAGCAGGCAGCGCCCGCTGTATGAAACGCACATCGCGCCGTGGATAAACACCTCAAGCTCAAGCTCCGGCGGCGTTTCGGCCCGTATCGCCTCAATTTCCTCAAAGCAAAGCTCGCGGCTGAGCACCACCCGCGACGCGCCGAGCGAATAATACGCCGCGGCGCTTTTTGCCGACGTTACCGACGCCTGCGTCGATATATGGATTTTCCTTTCGGGCGATATCTCTTTTATAAGGCTGATAACGCCGAGATCGGCGGCGATATACGCGTCAAACGGTATTTTTGCCATGCGTGACAGAAACTCGCGCAGCGCGGGATACTCGTGCGTGCGGGGCATGGTGTTGACCGTGAGATAAACCCGCTTTTGGCGCGCGTGGCAGAAGCTCACGGCGTCTTGCAGCTCGCTTTCCGAAAAGCAGCCCGCCGCCGCGCGCATACCGAAGCTCTTTCCCGCAAGATATACCGCGTCCGCGCCGAAGCGGATCGCGGCGCGAAGCTTTTCAAAATCGCCCGCCGGGGATAAAAGCTCAACCATTTATTTTTGCTCTGTAAGCTGCTCCAGCGCGCGGGCAAGCTGGTCGGGGCAGGAGGTGCCGCGACCCTGGCAGTCGATGCCGCGCAGCCGCTTTATCGCGTCCTTCGCGCTCATGCCGACAACAAGCGCGCTCACTCCCTGAGTGTTGCCGTTGCAGCCGCCCACAAAGCGGCAGGACTTGATAATCCCGTTTTCAAGCTCAAGCTCAATCGCCCTTGAACATACGCCCTTTGTTTTGTAAACAGTAGTCATTTTATTTCTCCTTTCGGCATTCCGCCGTCGAAATTATCGTCATTATCATATAGATTATACTATATTTTTTCTGAAAAGTAAATAGCCGCGCGATGGGATATACCGAGCGGGTTTTATAAATTTTACTGAAATAATTGCTTTTTTTCTGCTTATGTGTTATTATATAAGACATCATATTAAAAAGTTTAGATAAGACATCATATTGAAAAGTTTAGACTATTTTTATGTAAAAATTTATATTGGTAGGTATTATATTTACACCTATCAACGGAGGCTGCCTCTTGAAAATCGGGTTTGTTTGCTGGAGACCATATCAGGTATTTAATGTAATCAACTATATTGAGGAATTTTTATACAAACAAAATATTTCGATTGAACAAATTGATTTATATCTTTCGGATACCGTGATGCGTCACAAAATAAACACGGAGTTTTTGAAAAAAGAGTATTTTGATAATATAATACAATTCAATACAGAGGAAAAAGACAGAAAAATCCACAGGATTATCAAGTTTGTCGCCGATAATATATTTTTAAAAAGAGGGATACGAAAGGATATGGTGACGCCGTCGTTTCAAATCCCCAAATATGATTGTCTGGCAGCGTCGGGATATTGCTCTTTTTTTGTAAGATTGCGTAATATCAATAAGAAAGCCGGGTCGGTCCTGCTCGAGGATGGGTCGGGAGCATATATTTGCGATGAAATCGAGAAAACAAGCAAGCTGTGGTTTAACAGAGTATTGAGGCTGTTTAATCGCGGTCCGTTAAGCGTAAAATTCAACGTGGGTTATTATTATCGACCGGATCTTGCACAGTATTCTCCGGGATACAAGGTTGAAACGCTCCCCGTTCCCTCGGAAAAAACAATTTGCAATTGTAAAAAAGCATTCGATTATTCTTATGACGAATCATACGGCAAATTCAAAATGATTTATTTTACAAATCCCGATTATTTTGTAAAGCAGTATGGGATGACGGAGGAGGAAATTGTTGAAAAAATATGCGATAAAGACAGCTCGCTTTTAATAAGATTTCACCCCGCGAGAAAAAATTGGGACTTGAAAGATTACAGTATCGACAGTAAAAACGAGATGTGGGAGCTTCAGTGCGGAGGTATAACCCCGTCCAATGTGATGATTTCGATTTTTTCAACGACGATGATTACTCCGTTTATGATTTACGGAAAAAATTGCAGATTGGTTTTTCTATATCGGCTTATATTTAAAAAGGACGATCCGTCGCTTGAATACGCCGATAAATTTTTGCTTGAATTTAAGAAAATATATCCAAACGATATCTATATTCCCGATACGTTTGAACAGGCGCGGGATATATTAAGACGGCTGAATAAGTCGTAAAATCTTGTTAAGGAAGTACGGAATGAGTTTATAAATATGGGTTCAAATTCAAAAGCTGTAAAATCAGGAATATGGTATACTATTTCCAACTTTCTCCTGAGAAGCGTCGGCATTATAACCACGCCTATTTTCACAAGACTGCTGACAAAGCAGGATTTTGGTCTGTATAGTAATTTTACCTCCTGGCTTTCGGTATTGTCATTATGCGTTACGCTTAATCTCGGAACTACGTTTATAAGCGCGAGATTTGATTTTAAGGACAAGTTTGACGAATATATATTATCAATGCTCGGCTTGTGTACATGCTCTATCTTTACCGCGACTCTTTTTTTTAATGTATTTTCCGATTTTTTTGTCAACCTGTTTGGAATAGATCGTATATACATAAACTGTATGATGGTATATCTGGTTTTTTCTCAAGCCATAGATATGCTGCAGGTAAAGGAGCGGTTTTTATTCGGATATAAAAAGACGGTTTTTATCAGCTGTCTTACTACCGTGTCCACGGCGTTGTTATCGGTTCTGCTTGTCGTTGCACTTTCCGATAAATTGGCGGGCAGGATATTCGGAAGCGTTGTCCCCACCATAATTATCGGCTTAGTCGTTTACGTTGTTATCGTATTAAAGGGCAAGCGCATCAGGATAAAATATTGGAAATACGCTCTGCCCATTTGTCTGCCGTATATTCCGCACGTGCTGTCGCTGAATGTACTTAACTCCGCGGACAGAATTATGATAACCAATATTCGCGGACCGGAGGAAAACGCTTTATACAGCCTGGCTTATTTATGCGGATCGGTTATTACTATATTGGTGACCTCGCTGAATTCCGCTTTTTCGCCTTGGCTTGGCGAAAAGCTGCACGAAGGCAAGTTCGATGAAACCAGATCCGCTTCTAAATACTATATTACCCTTTTCCTTGCCCTGGCGGTCGGACTTATGCTGATATCTCCCGAAATCATTCTTGTTTTCGGCGGAAAATCTTATATGGAGGCAAAATACGTTATGCCTCCTGTGATGTCGGGCTGCGTTATCCAGTTTTTGTATACGATGTTTGTAAACGTCGAGCAGTTTAAAAAGCGCACGCTCGGAATGGCTTTGGCGAGCGCTTCGTCGGCGGGGTTCAACCTTGTGCTGAATTATATTTTCATTCCCAAATTCGGCTATATAGCGGCGGCGTATACAACGCTTGCGAGCTTTTTATGGCTCCTTATCGTACATATGTTTTTGGTAAAGCGCATTCACTACAATATGGCTTACGATTATAAATTTGTTTCCCTTATCGTTCTTTTGGTACTTGTTTTGACGGTCGTTATAAACGCTTTATATATCTATACTCTGATACGATATATTCTTATTGCGTGCTATGCCGCCGTAATGCTTACCGCGGCTATAAAAAATCGCGGCAAAATAAAATCAATACTGCGCGGTTCGTAATCGGCAGGCAGCAGAGAGTATTAACGGTATATAACTTATAATTTTAACTTACAGGAGAAAAACAATGCTTACAAATTCAACCATACTTATAACCGGCGGGACAGGCTCTTTCGGAAACACTTTTGTTCCCATGACCTTAAAAAAATATAATCCGAAAAAGATTATCATTTACAGC
This sequence comes from uncultured Clostridia bacterium, assembly GCA_947627315.1. Lineage (GTDB taxonomy): Bacteria > Bacillota > Clostridia > Oscillospirales > QAKW01 > RGIG9041. Next base: position 6,974 of record CANQVN010000033.1, read on the forward strand.
CGTGACGAGATGAAGCAGTGGAATATGGCTAAAAAATTCCCGAACGACCCCCGCGTTCGCTTCTTTATCGGCGACGTAAGGGACAAGGACAGATTATACCGGGCGCTGGACGGCGTCGACTACGTAGTTCACGCCGCCGCCACCAAAATCGTGCCGACCGCAGAGTACAACCCGTTCGAGTGCATAAAGACCAACATCAACGGTGCGATGAATCTCATTGACGCATGCATTGATAGGGGAGTAAAGAGGCTAGTGGCTCTGTCGACGGACAAGGCGTGTCAGCCGGTGAATCTCTACGGCGCAACCAAGCTCTGCTCGGACAAGGTTTTCATTGCCGGAAACGCATACACCGGCGGCAAAACCAGATTTGCGGTCGTTCGCTACGGCAACGTTATGGGTTCCCGCGGGTCGGTCATTCCATTCTTTATTGAAACGGCTAAAACGGGAAAGCTGACCATCACAGATAAGCGTATGACAAGATTTATGATATCTCTTGAGCAGGGCGTCGAGCTTGTGTGGCACGCCTTCGACGATATGGAGGGAGGAGAAATTTACGTCAAGAAAATTCCTTCCATGAATATCTGTGATATTGCCGCCGCTGTGGATGATAATGCCGAGCAGGTGGAGATTGGAATCAGACCCGGCGAGAAGCTCCACGAACAGATGATAGGCGTTGAGGATTCGCACTATACCTATGAGTATCCCGAGCATTTCAAGATTTTACCGCAGATTTGCAGCTGGGGAACAATGGAAAAGATGATAAAGGGCGGCGAAAAGGTTCCCGACGGCTTCAGCTATACGTCGGATAACAACAAGGACTGGATGACGATTTCACAGCTTCGGGACTGGATAGAGAAAAACAGGGTAAAGATAGGAAGCATTTGACAAAGGGCTTTAAGGACGGAGAGAAAATGGATAAACTTGCTTTATTCGGCGGTAAGCCGGTTCTTGACAAAAAAATCGGATACGGTCATCAGTATATTGACGACGCGGACATTCAGGCTGTAGTCGACGTGCTGAAAAGCGACTACCTGACCTGCGGACCTTACGTTGAGAAGGCGGAAAGAATGCTTGAAGCGTATACCGGCGCGGCACATGCCTGCCTTGCTTCAAACGGTACCGCTGCGCTGCATTGCGCCTGTATAGCCGCGGGTATCGGTCCCGGCGACGAGGTCATCACAACTCCTTTAACGTTTGCCGCATCGGCAAATTGTGCTCTTTATTGCGGCGCCAACGTTGTTTTTGCGGATATAGATCCCGATACATATAATATAGATCCCGCTTCCGTCGAATCTAAAATAACAGAGAATACAAAGGCTGTCGTTGCCGTCGATTTTACAGGTCAGGCGGTAAAAATTCGGGAAATTCGTGATATTTGCGACAGGCATAACCTGATTTTTATCGAGGATGCGGCTCATTCCATAGGCACGAAATACGATGGCAAGATGGTTGGCTCTTTAGCGGATATGACATGCTTTAGCTTTCATCCGGTGAAAACTGTCACCGCCGGAGAGGGCGGCGCAATTTTGACCAACAACGACGAATTATATAAGAAATTGATTCTTGCGCATACTCACGGAATTACGCATGACGAGAACTTAATGGAAGACGCACCGCATGAAGGACCATGGTATTACGAAGAAATATCGCTCGGATATAACTACCGCATAACAGATTTTCAGTCTGCGCTGTTGATGTCTCAGCTTAAAAAAATAGACTGGTTTATCAAGCGAAGGAAAGAAATCGTGTCTAAATATAACGAGGCGTTTGAAAAACTCCCCGGGATTATCGTCCAGAAAGAGATACCGGAATCGGACACATGTCGCCATCTCTATATAATTCGTCTTGATCTTGACCGTCTTACCTGTACAAGACGTGAATTTTTCGACGCTATGAGTGCGGAGGGCGTGCAGTGCCAAATCCACTATGTACCCGTGTATTGGTTTCCGTATTATCGGAAGTTGGGACATAAAAAAGGCGAGTGTCCGAACGCGGAGAAGGTATATAATTGCATTATGTCTATCCCGCTATACCCGGCGATGACAGATAAAGATGCGGATGACATCATTAAGGCGGTAAGTAAAATTGAAGCGTATTATCGAAAAGCAGACTGATCTGTAAATGAGGAAAATCGGATGAAAAGTATAGCCATAATCACCGCTCGCGGCGGTTCAAAACGAATTCCCAAGAAAAACATCAAGGACTTTTGCGGAAAGCCTATTATTTCGTACAGTATCGAAGCCGCGTTGAAAAGCGGACTTTTTGACGAGGTGATGGTTTCAACGGACAGCGAAGAGATTGCCGAAATATCAAAACAGTACGGAGCGAAGGTACCGTTTATGCGAAGCGCTGCTGCAAGCAATGATTTTGCCGTTACCGCAGACGTTTTGAGAGAGGTCTTAAACGAATATAAGAAAATCGGTAAAACCTTTGATACTGTTTTATGTCTATACCCGACTGCACCGTTTGTCACGGCGGAACGCTTAAAAGACTCATTTTCTCGGTTTTGCTCGGCAAAGCCCGATTCTTTGATGTCGGTCGTCAAATTTGATTTTCCGCCCCAAAGAGCGGTAGCTATCTGCAACGACACGATAGCGTTTCAACATCCCGAATATGCCCTTACAAGGAGTCAGGATTTAGAGCCGCTTTATCACGACTGCGGTCAGTTTTATATTCTCAATACTGACAGCTTTGATAAATACAAAGCTTTAGTTATGCCGCACACGATGCCGTTTATTGTGCCTGAGGAAGAAGTCCAAGATATAGACAATGAATCGGACTGGCTTATAGCGGAAGCAAAATATAAGGTTTTGCATACGGAGGAATAGCCGTGTTTACTCTTTTTGATAAAATAAACAGCGGAAAAGTATATGTCATCGCTGAAATGAGCGCAAATCATGGCGGAAGTATTGATAATGCGCTTGAGATCGTCCGCCGCGCGGCAAAAGCCGGGGCTGACTGTGTGAAAATACAGACATATACGGCGGATAGTTTGACTATAGATTGTGATAATGAATACTTTAAGATTAAAGGCGGTTTGTGGGACGGATATAAACTCTATAATCTCTATACCGACGCCGGAACGCCGTGGGAATGGCAGGCAAGGATCAAAGAGGAGTGTGAAAAGTGCGGCGTCGATTTTCTATCCACGCCGTTTGACCCGACGGCGGTAGACTTTTTGGAATCCATCGGTTGTGAGGCATATAAAATAGCAAGCTTTGAGCTTGTCGATATTCCTCTGATTGAATATACCGCATCCAAAGGAAAGCCGATGATTATTTCATGCGGCATGGGAAGCATAGACGAGATACAGGATGCCGTCGATGCATGCCGCAGGGTCGGCAACGACAAAATAGTGCTGCTGAAATGCTGTAGTGAATATCCGGCAAATTGGGAAGATATGCACATTGGCAACATACTTGATATGAAACAGCGTTTCCACGTTCCGATTGGGTTGTCGGATCACAGCGGTGGGAGCATAGCGGATATCGTGGCAGTGGCGATTGGTGCATGCGTTATCGAGAAGCACGTAAAACTGGACGGAGTAAAAAGCGCCGACAGCGAATTCAGTATGAGTATTGAGGATTTCGCAAAAATGGTATCAGACGTAAGAACTGCAAAAATTATCTCAAGAAGCAACGATTATTCGCTTTCGGAAAAAGAGATGTCTTCGACAATATTCAGACGCAGTTTATTTGCCGTAAAGGATATTTATCCGGGGGATAATTTTACATCGGAAAACATCAGAAGCATACGTCCCGGCTATGGAATAAAACCAAAGTATCTAAAAAAAATTTTGGGAAAATCAGCCGATAGAATGATAAAACGCGGTGAGCCGATCACTATGGAAATTGTGGAGAAAAGTATAAGGTGAAAATACTGTGTCTATACAATAATCCCTGTGCAAAAGAGCTTTTTGATTGGCTTTATGAGCAGGGCAATGAAACGGTTCTGTGTTCAGAACGCTTTGATGCAAATTGGTGTTTGTCACAGCAATTTGATTTAGCTGTGAGCTACACATACAGGTATATTCTAAATAGAGAGCAAATTGAAGCTTTGAATCGAAACGTCGTTAATCTTCACAATTCGTACCTCCCGTGGAATCGCGGCGCTGACCCGAATATCTGGAGCTTGATAGATGGGACTCCGCGTGGAGTATCTTTGCATTATGTTGATGAACGTTTGGATAAAGGAAATATTATTGCCCAGAAATTTGTAATGGACAGCAATGATGAAACTTTTGAAAGCAGTTATCAAAATTTAGACCAGGCTGCGAAGGAACTGTTTAAAGAAGCTTTTCGATTTTATCTATACTGGCGGGAAATGCAAAAGGTCGCAGTAGGCAAAGGAAGCTATCATTCGACAAAAGACGGGATGGAAATTAAGAAAAATATAGCATCATATGATATGAAAGTCTCCGATTTCCGTCGGGGGGGGGTAATACTCCTTAATAAGCTTTCGTGTGAAAAGGCGGCAGCCGCATGAAAAAGCTGCCGTCAATTTGGGAAACAGAGCGCATGATTATGCGGGAAATCACAGAAGCCGATACTGATTTTATAGTAAAGCTTCGTAGTGATCCCGACGCGTATAAATATTTTCTTTACCCTCACCCCCTTCAAAAGCGGGAGCATATCCGCTGGTTTAGAGACAAGTATTTAAATGACGACTGTCAGTCAGGCTATATTGCAAGATTAAAGCTCGAAAACTGTGCAGTCGGTGTTTTTTACGCAAGGCAGACAGACGATTGTAAAACGGAAGTGAGTTATATTCTTGCTCCGAGTGCTCGCGGAAAGGGTCTTGCGACAGAAGCCGTTTTTGGGCTTGAACGTTTATGCAAAGCGTGTACGGACGTTTCTGCTTTTACGGCGCAAATACACGTTGACAATTTGCCGTCGCTTAATTTTATCAATCGCCTGGGATATTTGCCGGGTGAACGTTTTGGGGATTTTATAGTATATCGAAAAGAAATAAAAAAGGATCTGTAAATGCTTTATATTCGTGCTGACGCAAACGAAACCGTTGCCACAGGACATGTGATGAGATGTCTTTCTATAGCTGACGCCGCCAAAGCTCTCGGAGAAGATACGACTTTTATTCTGGCGGATGACAGCTTCGGACACATTATTGAAAACAAAGGATATAAAACTGTTGTCCTGCACACCCCATGGGACGATATGGATCGGGAAATCGAGAAAATCGTCGCTATTATCAGACAAAATAAAATATCCAAACTTTTGGTGGACAGCTATCAGGTGACCGAAAAATATCTGAAGGCTCTGTCAAAAGAGACGAAGATAATTTACATAGACGACGTTGACAGCTTTATCTATCCTGTCGATACGCTGATTTGTTATGCCGCGTATGCCGATAAATTCGGATATGCCTCAAAGTATCATAATACGGAGCTTTTGCTCGGGACAAAATATGTGCCTTTGCGTCAGGAATTTTGCCGCCTTGAAAATAAAAAGATTCGGAATAAAATAAACAGAGTTCTTGTATTGTCCGGCGGCACGGACAAAATGAATGTTTTGCAGCAGATACTTGATGAAACGGCTGATATTGACGATATGCAAACAGACGCGATATGCGGCGTTTATAATCCTAATTTTGACGCGCTGTGCAGAAGATATAATTCATATAAAAACATATCCCTTCATCGTTCCTCGGACAATATTATAGATTATATGAAATCGGCAGATGCCGCAATATCCGCCGGCGGAACGACGCTGTATGAGCTTTGCGCCTGCGGAGTGCCGACGATTTCGTACATTATCGCGGATAATCAGCGTGATAATGCGGAATGTTTTGACAAAATGGGTTTAATACCGTTTGCGGGAGATGCAAGGGTCACACAGGTTGGCAGCACTGTGCGTAAGGCTTTATTGGATTTTTCCGATGCGGACATTCGTCGCGATATTTCTAAAAGAATGAGGGCTGTTGTGGACGGTTTGGGCGCGTCAAGAATTGCCCGTCATCTGATTGGCTAAACTACTATATCGGAGGTACAATGTAATGGAACAGTTAAAAGTGAGCGTTATTGTTTCGACCTATAACGGATCGGAAACGCTCCCGAAGCTTATGGAAACATTGCTCGCGCAGACCCTGGGCAGTTATGAGATTATTTTGGCGGACGACTGTTCTAAGGACAACACCCGGGAATTGATAGCCGGCTATCAATTCCCGGGTGTTGTCCTTAGAACAGTCGT
>CANQVN010000034.1 GCA_947627315.1 uncultured Clostridia bacterium
CTTTGTGGCCAGAGCGGGACATACCTTGCGGGGCGCGTTATCGTGGGTGACAGCTCGATTGAGAGCGGACCGGACGGTATGTTCGCCGCGACCCGGCTTTCAAAAAGCCTTGAAAGGCTCGGTATCACGCTGCGCCGGTTCAAAACCGGCACGCCCGCGCGGGTCAACCGCCGCTCGATAGATTTTTCACGGCTTGCCGAGCAGCGCGGGGACGACGAAATCATCCCGTTTTGCTTTGAAAACGAGGATATCGGAGAAAACAAGGTCGTCTGTCACATCACCCGCACCAACGAGAAAACGCACGGCATTATCCGCGACAACATAGGGCTGTCCCCGCTTTACAGCGGCAAAATAACGGGGGTGGGTCCGCGCTACTGTCCGAGCATCGAGGACAAGGTTATGCGCTTTGCGGACAAGCCCTCCCACCAGCTTTTTATCGAGCCGTGCGGGGAAAACACGCAGGAAATGTACCTTCAGGGGCTGTCCTCCTCGCTGCCCGAGTTTGTCCAAAGGCAGGTTATCCACTCGATTGAGGGGCTGGAGCGGGCGCAGATAATGCGCGTGGGCTACGCGATTGAGTACGACTGTATCGACCCCACCTCGCTCTACCCGACGCTGGAATTCAAGGCGGTGTCGGGGCTGTACGGGGCGGGGCAGTTCTGCGGCTCGTCCGGCTATGAGGAGGCGGCGGCGCAGGGGCTTGTCGCGGGGATAAACGCCGCGCTCAAGATAAAGGGCGAAAAGCCGCTTATTTTAAGCCGCGCGTCGTCCTACATCGGCACGCTTATAGACGACCTTACGACAAAAGGCACGCCGGAGCCGTACCGTATGATGACCTCGCGCAGCGAGTACCGGCTCATTCTGCGGCAGGACAACGCCGATTTGCGGCTGACGGATTTGGGGCATAAGATAGGGCTGATAGACGACGCCCGCTACGCCCGATTTCTGGAAAAGAAAAAACAGATAGAAAACGAAATTTCGCGGCTGCAAAGGGTTGTCGCCTCGCCGAAAAACGAGGCGCTTACACAGCTTCTGCAAAGCCGCGGCACGCCCCCGCTTTCAAGCGGGGCGAGCCTATACGAGCTTTTGACCCGCCCGCAGATAAGCTACAACGACCTGAGTATCGCCGACCCCGACCGCCCGCCGCTTTCGCGCAGGGTGAGACGGCAGGTGGAAATTTCGATAAAATACAAGGGGTATATCGACCGCCAGCTTGCCGCGGTGCGCGAGTTTGAGCGGCTGGAAAACCGACTGCTTCCGGACGATATCGACTATGCGAAAATCGGCGGTCTGCGGCTGGAGGCGCGGCAGAAGCTTGCCGCGATGCGCCCGCGCAGTCTCGGCGCGGCGGGCAGGATTTCGGGCGTGAGCCCGGCGGACATCACCGTTTTAATGATTTATCTTGAACAGAGAGGACGTGAAAAGGGTGAAGGAGCTGATTGACGAGCTTATTTCACTGCTTTCAGATATCGGCGTCACGCCGCCTGCGCGCTTTGAAAGCGATATTTTAAGCTTTACCGAGTTTTTTATCGAGACCTCGAAGTCGCTCAATCTCACCGCCATCAAAGAGCCGCGGGAGATTGTGATAAAGCACTATTACGACTCGCTCTATCCGCTGTCGCTCGGGCTTTTGCCGCAAAGCTGCCGTGCGGTGGATATCGGCTGCGGCGGCGGGTTTCCCTCCATGCCGATAAAGCTTGCGCGGCGGGATATCGAGATGCTACAGCTCGACTCGCTTCAAAAACGGCTGAATTTTCTGGATGCGGCGGCAAAAAGGCTGTCCCTTTCGGGCATATCCACCCTCCACGCCCGCGCGGAGGAGGCGGCGCGGCTGAGCGAGTACCGCGACGGGTTTGACGCTGCGCTGTCCCGCGCCGTCGCCCCGCTTGACAAGCTGTGCGAGTACTGCCTGCCCTACGTCAGACCCGGCGGCATTTTTATCGCCTACAAGGGCGGGGACTGCAAGGACGAGCTGGACGCGGCGCAAAACGCGATACGCGCGCTGTCGGCAAGGCTGCTGCGGGTGGAAAAATACGACCTGCCATACGACATGGGGGCGCGGACGCTCGTTATTTTGCAAAAGACCTCGCCCACCCACCCGCGCTACCCCCGCCCGCAAAAGCAGATAGCAAAATCTCCCATTAAATAAAATCCCGCCCCGCAAGCGACATTTTGCGGGGCGTATTATATGCGGAAACAAAAAAATTCCAAAAAATTACAAAAAACTGTTGACAAGCTTGGAAATAAATGGTATTATATAACCGTAAAACAGAGATGCAGAGGTTAAACAATGCCGTTTTTGTTTTCAAAAACAGAGATACGACAGGTCGAGGAGCTGAAAATAAGCGAGATTACGCCGTCCGAATATCAGCCGCGGCGTATGTTTTCGGAAAACGCGCTTTACGAGCTTGCCGCGTCGATAAAGGAGCACGGGGTTTTGCAGCCGGTGCTTGCGGTGCGGGAGGGCGGCAGGTTCAGCCTTATCGCGGGCGAACGCAGGCTGCGCGCCGCGCGTCTGGCGGGGCTTGATAAAATCCCCGCGATAGTGCTTGAAAAGGACAGCCGCGAGTGCGCCGAGATTTCGCTTATAGAAAACATTCAGCGGGAGCAGCTCTCCTTTTTCGAGGAGGCGGCGGCCTACAGGCGGCTTATTTCGGAGTTCGGATTTACTCAGAGCGAGCTTGCGGCGCGGCTCGGGAAAAAGCAGTCGACGGTAGCAAACAAGCTGCGGCTTTTGCGGCTGCCGCGCACGGCGCAGGTGATTATTACCGCCTCCGGGCTTACCGAGCGGCACGCGCGGGAGCTTTTGCGGCTGTCGGACAGCGGCAGGCTTTTTGCCGCGCTGGATTATATCGTGCAGAAAAGGCTCAACGTCGCGCAGACGGAGCAGTATATAAATTCTATTTTGGAAAAGGCGCCGCGGCGACCGCAGCGCGCCTGCAAGGTGGCGGATATGAAGATTTTTGTCAACACCATCAACAAAGCGGTCAGCCTGATACGCAAGTCGGGTATCAAACCTCAGACCGAGCTTGTAGAGCGGGACGGGTTTGTGGAATATACAATAAAGATACCCAAAACATCCTAATCCCCTTATTATTTTCTTGTTCCCCCAAGCAAGAAAGCAAGAGAAGGCGGCGAAAGCCGCCTCCTTTTGTTTTTAAATGGGGTAAAAACGGGGGGAACCCCACGCAACAGGCGCCGCGTGGGGTAAAATTGTTTCCTTATTATATTATTTATTGTCAAACGCGGGGTTTACAGCGTAGAAGTTTTTGCTGTCAAGCCGCTCCTGAACCCGCCTCAGCGCCTCGCCGAAGCGCTGGAAATGCACGATTTCCCGCTCACGCAGAAACTTTATCGCGTCGGTGACGTCCGGGTTGTCGACAAGCCTCAATATATTGTCGTAGGTCGTGCGCGCCTTCTGCTCTGCCGCGAGATCCTCCGTAAGGTCGGTTATCGGGTCGCCCTTGGACTGGAAAACGGTTGCGGAAAAGGGCACGCCGCCCGCCGACTGCGGCCACAGCCCCACCGTGTGGTCGACAAAGTAGTCGGCAAGCCCTGCCTTTTCTATCTGGTCGACCGTGAGGTCCTTTGTCAGCTGGCAAACTATCGCGCACACCATTTCCATATGCGCCAGCTCCTCTGTGCCGATGTCGGTCAGCAGCCCCGCCACGTCGCCGTACGGCATCGAGTAGCGCTGGGACAGATACCGCTGCGAGGCGGCAAGCTCGCCGTCAGGACCGCCGAACTGGGTTATTATCACCTTCGCCGCGGCGCTGTCCGGCTTTTTTATTTTAACGGGGTATTCGAGTCGCTTTTCATATTTCCACATTACAGTCTTCCTCCCACGGCATACAGCCCTCGGTCCAGCTCCAGCCGCCGCTGCTTTGCACCTGCGTCATATCCAGCGGACCGAAGCTTGTTATATAGTTCATAACGGCGGCGTTATAGTCCTTTACCGCCTTGTCGTAATACTCCCGCGCGGCGGAATCGGTCGGGTGGGTGTCCAAAAACAGCACCGCCTCGGTCACGGCAAAGCCGCAGGTCTGCACCCGCATAAGCGCCTTGTCTCTCTCTGTCATCTCATACCCGCCCCCTTAAAAGGCAGGTCAAGCTCGGAAAATATCGTCCCGCGCATGAGCGCCTTGTCGTTTTCATATATATCCCGCCACCGCTGCATCGGCACATACGCCATCGCAAGCGGCATACCGTCCACGCCGCCGCGGTTGTTTGAGGCGCCGGCGGCGCCGCCTGCCGCGCCGTCGTTTTCGGGGCGCATCAGCGGGGGCGTCAACGGATAAACTTTGCTTACACTATCCATGTGTTTATCTCCTTTCTGTACTATTCTACGCGAAAAGCCGCCGCCGCGCCAAAAATCACGCATTTTTTTATTTTTTGATACCTGCCCTTATAGTTACTGAATTGTAAATTTTTGCTTTTTATGATGTGAAAAAGGAATAAAATATCTTGAAAAAGGATATAATAATGCCGGGATAAGTAACAAATTTCAAAAAAACACTTGATTTTTTAATTTTAATCTGTTAAACTGTGTTACGGTTTTGTAATCGAATTGTAATTTTTGATTTCAAAACTCCAAAAGAGGAGATTTCATGGACAGTAAAAATTTCAGGCACAGGATAAAGGAAGCGTGGCTCAGGCTTTCCGGATTTGTCGGGTCGGCGCGTCGGCGCGGGGTTTTGTTTGCCGCGACAGCGTCGCTTTTGACGGTCGTTATGCTCGCGTCGTTTGTTCTCATCAAGCGGTTTGAGGTCAAGGTGTTTGTGGACGGACGGGAGACCGTCAGCTTTTCAACGCTTGACAAAAACAGCGAAAACTGGCTCAGTCGCTCGGGCGTCCGGGCGTTTGACGGAGACAAGGTTGAGGTCTACGGGACAAACGTGTACGTCACCCGCGCGTTTTACGTTACGATAAGCGTCGACGGAGAGATGAAATCGGTCCGCACGACAGGCACCACCGTCGCGGAGGCGCTGGCTGAGGCGGGCGTTGAGCTTGGCGATGAGGATATAATAGATACCGAGCCTATGACGGTTGTGGACTGTGAGACGGCGGTGCGCGTCACCCGCGTTAAAAGCGAGACGGTGACCGAGAAAAGGGAAACAGATTTCAAAACGGTGGAGAAAAAGACAAGCGCCCTGTTTGCCGGCGACACCCGCGTTGAGACGGAGGGGCAGAAGGGCGAAATCGAGGCGGTTTACGCCGTAAAATACGTAAACGGAGAGCCGGCGGAGCGCACGCTGATAAAAGAGACGGTCGTCAAAGAGCCGGTCGACAAGGTGGTTCTTGTCGGCACCAAGCAAAAGCCGAAGGCGGCGGCTGTCACCGCATCCGCGCCGGCAAGCTACAAGGCGGCGTATACCATGCGGGCTACCGCCTACACCTACGGCGACGACGGCGGCAACGTCACCTACACCGGCGTGAGCACGCGGCGCGGCATAGTCGCGGTTGACCCGAGCGTTATCCCGCTGGGAACAAGGCTGTATATCGAGGGGTACGGCTCTGCCGTCGCGGGCGACATCGGCAGCGCGATAAAGGGCGACAGGATAGACCTGTTTATGGAGACGGAAAGCGAGTGCATAAGCTTCGGCCGCCGCAGCGTCACGGTGTATGTTTTAGAATAAATAAACGGAGGGTAAAACCCTCCGTTTCAGCGTGTCAAAAAACCTTTTGACACGCTGTGAGACGAACGAAAAAGAGTGCAGAATTGGTGAAAACGTTCTCGTCGGCGTACAAAGGTACGGCAGAGAGCGTTTTTTTCCGATAGCAAGAAAATTTGTGTCAAGCGGCTCGATGCCGCTTGACACAAAATAAAATCAGAAATCTTTTTTTCTGTCTGTAAACTATATTCTTTATTTTTTTAATTAGAGTTTTTCTTGCGGTCTGTGCCTTTTTCGACAGTCTAAAACGGAAGCTTTGCCTTCCGTTTTTTCTTTCAATTTGGTATTTATTTTTCGGTTTTTATGTGTTATAATGAATTGTAAATCATTTTCGGAAAGAAAGATGTTGTGGAATACATAATTTTTGATATGGAATGGAACCAGCCCCTGTTCAACGCGGCGCGCAAGGAGATTGCGGGCGTGCAGCTCACGGGGGAGATTATACAGATAGGCGCGGTAAAGCTGAACAGCGAGTTTGTCGCCTGCGGTAATTTTTTTATTGATATAGAGCCTGTTTTTTATAAAAAAATGAACAAGCGCGTCGGCAAGATAACGGGGATTACCGAAAAACAGCTTCGCGGCTGCAAGCATTTCGGCGCCGCTTTTGCCGATTTTATGGATTTCTGCGGGCAGGATTTCTGCCTGATGACCTGGGGCAGGGACGATATGCCGATGCTTTTTGACAATATGAAAGCCCACGGTATCGACGCCTCCGTTTTGCCGGAGCATTACGATTTGCAGCTTATTTTCGGCTATCAGGTGAGCCGCGACCTGAAGCAGTGGTCGCTTGCGGGCGCGATGGAGAGGATGGGCATCGAGCAGCGGCATCCCGCGCACAACGCGCTGTTCGACGCGGTCAACACCGCCAAGGTCGCGGTGCAAATGGACGTGTCCGCCGGTATTGCGGACTACGACGAGATGATAAAGCTGACCGAGCTTGGAAATAACAGGGAAATTGTCGAGGGCTTCAAGTCGCTGGGCGCGGCGCTTGGCGACAAGTCGCTGCGGCGGATTGAGTGCCCGCTCTGCGCTGTAGAGCTGGAGGGCGGCAAGTGGATAGGCAAGCACGGCAAGCGGATGAACTTTGCCAAATGCCCCAGGCACGGCATACTCAAATTTACGCTGACCGCTTTCAATACCGACAGGGAAAGCTTTTCGACCGCCCGCCGCGTTGTCCCGGCAACGGAGGATATGCTTGAAAATTATATCGAAAAATTACGGGAGCAGGAAAGCTTACAGGCGGATTTGCAGCGCGTATAAAATAAAAACGGGAGCTTCGCTCCCGCTTTTTTATTCCGTTATCACGGTGTAGCCCGCGTGTTCGACAGCGTCGGTCAGGTACATATCCTCCACGTCCTTTGAAAGGGTGAGCTTTGCCGTACCGTCCTTATGGCTTACAATAGCCGATTCGACGCCGTCTATCCCCTCCAGCGCCTCGCGAACGTGCTGCTCGCATTTGGGACACATCATACCCTCGATTTTAAGTGTTTTTTCCATTGTCTTTTTCTCCTTTTTTATAATATTTTGAATCGGTTTGTACGCCCGAAACAGGTTGAGCCGCAGCGCGTTTGTCACAACGCATACGCTGGACAGGCTCATCGCCGCCGCGGCAAACATCGGGTCGAGCGTCCAGCCGAAGGCCGACGTGAAAACGCCCGCCGCGAGCGGAATGCCCAGCGTGTTGTAAATAAACGCCCAGAACAGGTTCTGCCGGATATTGCGCAGCGTCGCCCGCCCCAGCCGCAGCGCGTTTACCGCGTCTGTAAGAGATGAGCCGACAAGCACGATATCCGCCGCGTCAAGAGCGACGTCCGTGCCCGCGCCTATCGCTATGCCGACGTCGGCGCGGGTGAGCGCGGGCGCGTCGTTAATGCCGTCGCCCACCATCGCGACAGCTCCCTTTTTTGAAAGCTCGCGTACGACCTCTTCCTTGCCGGAGGGCATAACCTGCGCTATCACCCGCTTCACTCCCGCGGCGCTGCCGACGGCGTTTGCCGTGCGGCTGTTGTCGCCTGTCAGCATAACCGTTTCAAGCCCCATATCCTGCATACGGGCAATCGCCGCCGCGCTGTCCGGCTTTATGCTGTCCGCCGCGGCGATTATGCCGCAGATTTTCCCGCCGCGTGTGAAAAAGAGCGGGGTTTTGCCCTCCCCGGACAGTCGGGTCGCCTCATTTTCAAGCTCTGCGGGGATATCGACGAGCGTTTTAATATAAGACAGACTTCCGCCGGCGCAGGGCGCGCCGTCTATATTTGCCGTGACGCCGCAGCCGGCAAGGGCGGTAAACCCGCTTGTCTCAAGCGGCGGGATATCCTCCGCATACCGCATTATCGCGCGGGCAAAGGGATGCTCGCTTTTAAGCTCGAGCGAGCGGGCCGTCTGCAAAAGCGCGGTTTTTGAAATGCCTTTTGCCGCGATAACGTCCGTTACCTCAGGTGTGCCGGAGGTGATAGTGCCGGTTTTATCCAAAACGACCGTTTTAACCCTGCCCGCGCCCTCCAGCGCGGCGGCGGTTTTATACAGTATCCCGTGCCGCGCGCCGACGCCGCTGCCCGCCATAATCGCCACCGGGGTGGCAAGCCCCAGCGCGCAGGGACAGCTTATCACCAGCACCGACACCGCCCGCGCCAGCGCGTACCCCGCGCTCTGACCCAAAGCGAGCCACACGCCCGCCGTTACAAGCGCGATTGCCATCACCGCGGGGACGAAAACGCCCGCCACCCTGTCCGCCGTCTTTGCAATCGGCGCTTTGGACGCGGCGGCGTTTTCCACAAGCGCGATTATCTGCGACAACGTCGTGTCGCCGCCAACCCTGTCGGCGCGGCAGCGCATAAATCCGGTGAGGTTGACAGTCCCCGCGATGACGCTGTCGCCCGCCGCCTTGTCGACAGGGACGCTCTCGCCCGTGACGGCGGACTCGTCCGCGCTTCCGCCGCCCTCGACGACCTGCCCGTCGACCGGTATCCTGTCGCCCGGGCGAAGGACGAATATATCGCCCGCCCGAACCTCGGACACGTCAACCGTGACCTCTTTTCCGTCCCGCTCCACCGCCGCGGTTTTGGGGGACATGGAGATGAGCGCCGACAGCGCGGAGGTCGTTTTGCCCTTGGAGCGCGCCTCCAGCGTCTTGCCCACCGTGATGAGCGTCAGAATCGTCGCCGCCGACTCAAAGTAAAACCCGTCGGTATATCGCATCTGCCCCGTCACCGACAGCATTATGAGCGAAAACAGGCTGTATATGAACGACGCGCCCGCGCCTATCGCCACAAGCGCGTCCATATTGGGGGCAAGGTGTACAAGACTGCGGCAGCCGCTTATGAAAAACCTCTGGTTTATCACCATCACCGCGCCCGCAAGCACAAGCTGAATTATCCCCTGAGCGACATGGCTTTCTGCAAGCGCGGGCGGCAGATACCAGCCCCACATATGATGCCCCATCGAAATGTACATAAGCGGTATGAGAATAACCACCGACGCCAAAAGCCGCCGCACCATCGCCGGCGTCTCGGCGTCCTGCGGGGCGGCATCCTTTTTCACAGCGGCGTTTGGAAGCGACGCCGAGTAGCCCGCCTTTTTGACGGCGGCGATAACGTCGCTTTCGGAAAAGCTGCCCTCCACCGTCATAGAGTTTGTAAGCAGGCTGACCTCGCACTTTTCAACGCCCTTGACCTTGCTCACGGCGCGGGTGACCGCCGCCTGGCAGGCGGCGCAGCTCATACCCTTTACGTTAAACCTTGTCATATGCGCGCCTCCTTATCTTATAAGCTTTTTTATGACCTCTGTAAGCTCGTCTGCCGTTTCGAGCCTGCCCTCGCGGATATCGGTTACGACGCAGTCGCGGATGTGCTGACCCGTCAGCTCTCTTGCAAAGCCGGAAAGCGCCGCCTGCACCGCCGCCACCTGAATCAGGATATCGGGGCAGTAGGCGCTGTTTTCCACCATGCTCTTTATGCCGCGCAGCTGACCTTCGACCCTGTTTAACCGGTGAATCAGCTTTTTATACTCGTCCGGCGAGCGCGATTTTTTCCTCTTGCAGCAGTCTTCCATAACAGTATTTCCCCTTTCACCGTTATTATATACCCCATAGGGGTATATGTCAACACTTTTTTCAAATAAAAAAACCACGCGCTTTCGGCGCGTGGGTCGGCTGTTATTCTATGGGAAAGGCTGTTATTTTATCTTTTTTTACCATATACGCCCTTTGGGCGAGCAGAGCTAACGGAGCGTCGCTTTTCGAGTCGGAATAAAAGCTGTCGATTTTGCCGCCCTCAAGCTTTTCGTAAAAGCGGCGCACCTTTTCCTCCCCGTGGCAGTTAAGCCCGCTGTAAAGCCCCGTTTTTTTGTCCACCCGCGAGGCTATCGGCGAAAGGATGCCCAGCCTTTTGCAGGCGGGGGCGAGCAAAAACTCGGGCGAGGCGGAAATTACAACGTCCGTTTCCTTTTTCTGCAAAAGATACCAGCCTTTGATTTTGCAAAAGCTTATATCCCAAAACCGCTCGACCATACGGTCGATATCGTCAAACGCCCTTAAAAAGCGGTAAAACCGCTCCTTAAACTCAAGCTTTCCGCGGCGGGTTATAACGTATTTCAGCGCGTGAAAAAGCGGAAAGCGGAATATGATATACGGCTTTTTCGCAAGGCAGAACAGGTAAAAATCAAGGGTGCTGTCACCGTCGTAAATGGTGCCGTCAAAGTCGTAAACGTTCATTATTCGTCCCAGTTGTGCGACACGTCCTGCACGTCGTCGTTGTCCTCCAGCGCCTCCAGCAGCAGGTTCATAAACTTGATGTCGTTTTCGTCTGTCAGCGTCACATAGTTGTCCGCTATGCGGGTAATCTCCGCCGTCTCGAAGCTGTAGCCCTGCTGTTCCAGCGCGCCTCTCACCGCCGAGAAGCTTTCGGGGGAGGTGATGATTTCAAAGACCTCGTCCTCGACGTTGAAATCGTCCGCGCCGGCGTCCAGCGCCGCCATCATAAGCTCGTCCTCGTTTACCCCGTCCTTTGCGACAACGATAACGCCGCACTGCTTGAACTGCCACAGCACGCTGCCCGTCGCGCCGAGGTTGCCGCCGAACTTGTCAAAATAGTGGCGCAAATCCCCCGCGGTGCGGTTTTTGTTGTCGGTCAGCGTCTCCACCACGACGGCGACGCCGCCCGGACCGTAGCCCTCGTATACGTTATGCTCGTAGTTTTTGCCGTCGCCCGCGCCCGCCGCCTTTTTTATCGCGCGGTCGATGTTGTCGTTTGGCACGTTTGCCGCCTTCGCCTTGGCAATAGCGTCCGCAAGGCGGGAGTTTGCCGCGGGGTCCGCCCCGCCCTCCTTGACGATAACCATTATCTCACGCGCCATTTTGGTAAACACCTTGGCGCGCTGTGCGTCTGTCTTGCCCTTCTTATGCATTATGTTTTTCCACTTGGAATGTCCGGACATATATATCCCTCCGATGATTTATTAAAGCATTATAACATAAAAATACGGCGCGGTCAATAGCTGCGGTTATTGACAAACGGAATCGGCGGTTATATAATAATGTAGATCCCGACTAAAGCCCGCGGCGGCAAAAGGAGAAACATATGGATATTTGTATGAGCAGCATTGTGGTTATGAGACGATACGATATGCGCGAGGGCTGCGCCATCCTGAAAAGCGCCGGCTTTGACGGGGTGGACTGGGCTGTCGGCATGGACTGGCGCAGAACAGGTATGCAGGACTGGTTTTTGGGCGATATGGACGCGCTTTACGCCCACTTTGACCCGGAGATTGCCGCGATACGGGAAGCGGGGCTTAAAATCGGGCAGGCGCACGCGCCTTTTCCCGCGTTTATGGAGAACGTGCCAACTCACCATAAGACGGCGACCGAGATTTATAAAAAAATCATCCCGCTCTGCGCGCGGGCGGGCTGTCCGCAGATAGTCATCCACGGCGTTGGCAGAAGCACCGACTTTGCCATGACCGAGCGGGAGGTAAGAGAGCTTAATCTCAATATGTATAAGACGCTTATCCCCGAGATGAAAAAGCATAATATAAGAGTGCTGCTTGAAAACCTGTTTTTCACGTCGGGCGGCAGGCATTTGACCGGCTTTTGCTCCGATGCGGAGGACGCGGTTTACTACATCGACACGCTCAACGATATGGCGGGGCAGGAGCTTTTCGGACTCTGCCTTGACACGGGGCATCTCAATCTTTTGTATAAGCCGATGCGAAAGTACATAGAGAGCCTCGGGCGGCGGATAAAGGCGCTTCACATCCACGACAACACCGGAAACACCGACCGGCATATGGCGCCCTACACGGGCGACGTGCGGTGGGATGATTTTTGCTCCGCTCTGCACGATATCGGCTACACGGGCGACATCACCTTTGAAAGCACGGGGCAGACGTCGATATACAGAGTACCGGACGCGCTTGTGCCAAGCTGGCTCAAGCTCACTTATGACTGCGGAAAATATTTTAAAAAAATAATAGAAAATTAGGAGGACAGTATGGAAATTTCCATTCAAGGCGTTGCGGCGACACCGTCGCTCGGTCAGGACGCGGGCTACAAGGCGATAGCGGAGGCGGGCTTTACCGCCGTCGACTGGACGCTTGACAGCTGCTGGGACAGAAACAAGATTAAGGCGGGCGTAGAGCCGGAGCGCTGTATTTACGACGAGCCTTTGGAAAAGCTTATCGAGTATTTCGAGCCGGAGCTTTTGAAAATTCGCGAGGCGGGACTGAAGGTCACGCAGGCGCACGCGCCCTTTCCGCCCAGTATCGACGGCAACCCCGGCTTTACCGAGCGGTGCGTCAGAATCTTCAAAAAGATAATCAAGGTGTGCGAGCGGGCTGAGTGTAAAAACGTCGTCATCCACGGCATCCGCCACTACCCCGGCTGTCCCGAAAGCGAGCAAAAGATAAGAGAGAGAAACCTCGATATGTACGGCGCGCTGATACCGACGCTCAAGGGCTCAAACGTCAGGGTTTTGCTTGAAAACCTGCCTATCACGCAAAAGGGCGTCTGCTTTTCCAGCGTCTGCTCCGACCCGCACGAGGCTGTCGACTACATCGACACGCTCAACGATATGGCGGGCGGCGAGTATTTCGGGCTTTGCTTTGACACGGGGCATCTGAACATTGTGAGAGTGCCGATGCACGGGTATATCACGACGCTCGGGCGGCGGATAAAGGCGCTTCACATCCACGACAACAGCGCGGACGGAGACAGGCA
>CANQVN010000035.1 GCA_947627315.1 uncultured Clostridia bacterium
CTGTTCGAATTCCTCCAACACCTGCGTCATCTCGTTGCCCCGCTCGCCGCAGCCGATGTATACTATAATGTCCGCGTCGCTCCACTTTGCTATCTGGTGCTGCACCATCGTCTTGCCGGTGCCGAAGCTGCCGGGAACCGCCGCGGCTCCCCCTTTTGCGACAGGGAAAAACGTGTCTATAACCCGCTGTCCCGTCACAAGCGGCTCCGATGCGGAAAGCCGCTGCCTTGAGGGGCGGGGAGTTTTTATGGGCCAGCGCTGGGAGAGCGAAATTTCTTTTTTTTCGCCCACGTCCGTCTCAACCGTTATAAGCGGCTCTGTGATTGTATATTCGCCGTCCGGCTTTACCGAAATTACCTTGCCGCTGATATCGGGCGGCACCATCGAGCGGTGGACTATCCCCTCGTTTTCGGGGACGGTGGCAAACACCTGCCCGCCTTCCACCCTGTCTCCCTCCGACACGAGCACCGTCGTCTGCCACAGCCGCTCGGTGTCAAGACTGTCGCAGCTGACCCCGCGCGTCATAAACGCGCCGGACGCCTTATTAAGCGTTTCGAGCGGGCGCTCGATGCCGTCGAAAATATTGGAGATAATGCCGGGACCGAGCAGCGCGCAGAGCGGACCGCCGCTGCCGATAACCGGCTCGCCGACCGTCAGCCCCGACGTGTCCTCGTAAACCTGTATCACCGTCTGCTCCGCCGATACCGAAATGACCTCGCCTATAAGCCGGATGCCGCCGACGTACACCATCTCCAGCATCGAAAAGCTGCGTGAGTTTTTCACGGTGACTACAGGACCGTTTATACTGTAAATACTGTCCATTAAATTTCTCCTTGGTCGGAAATCCTCAGTCCCGAAACGGCGGGAAATTCGCTTTTCGCGTGCTCAAAGCCGCTGTCAAGCGTAAGGTCGTACATAATGCCCGCGCTTCTGTCGCAGATTATGCAGCCGGCAAGCTTTATACTGTCCGACACCTCTGTTTTCGCGTTCGGAAAAGCGGCGGCGACCGCCTTGAAATCGGTATCATTGTCCGACACAATTACCAGAATATCGTCTGACAGCGCGCTTTTGTCAAACTTTTCGAGCTTGTCGCCAATATACTTTTCATACTCGTCCGAGCTTATAAAGCCGCGCAGCATACGCTCTAACTTTTCAAACACGTTTTTCTGGATATCGTCCCGCTTTTTGATAAGCTCGACGCGGCAGGCGGCGCGGTATTCGTTTAATATGTCGCTGTATTTTGCGTCAATTTCGGCGCGCCGGCGCCGCTCGTATTTGTCCGCCTTGGCGCGCGCCGCGGCGCGTGCGTCTGCAAGCGCCTTTTTCTCCTCCGCCTTGGCGTTGCTCACCATTTTCTCGGCGGTCTTTTTCGCGTCCTCTATCACAATTCGCTCAAGGCTTAAAACCCTGTCGTATGATTTTTTATCAGGTTCGTTCATAAAGCACCTCTAAATCTTAATGCCGACGGCAGAGCGGATGTACTCCGAAATGGCGTTTTCATCCCGCCCGTTTCCGTGCCTGTCTGGAATTTCGACAAGCAGCGGGCGGGTGCGGTTTGTGCGTATTTCATTTACACTGTCCGCCGCAAGCTTTGCAAGCGCGCCGTTTATCAGCAAAATGCCGATATCGGGGTCGGAAAGCACGCGCTCCAGCGCGGCTTTGACCTCGCTTTCGGTGTGAACG
The DNA here is from genome assembly GCA_947627315.1 of uncultured Clostridia bacterium. GTDB lineage: Bacteria > Bacillota > Clostridia > Oscillospirales > QAKW01 > RGIG9041. Next base: position 1,684 of record CANQVN010000035.1, read on the forward strand.
ACAACCCCGTCCACTCCCGCCATACGCATACCGACGCAGGTGTCCGTATTGTCCGAAATAACATACATTTTCATTTTAGAGAACAAACAGGATAAGAAATGATACAAGAAGTCCGTAGATAGCTATGCCTTCGCCGAGAGCGACGAATATAAGCGACTTACCGAACGTCGACGCGTCCTCCGCCATAGCGCCGATAGCAGCGCTTGCCGCAGGACCGACGGCAAGCCCGCCGCCGATGCCGGCAAGACCTACGGACGCCGCCGCCGCTATCGCCTTAATCGCAGCGTCGGTTATACCGGACGCCGCCGCGCCCGCAGTCTCGGCAGGTGCGGCAAAAGCAAATGCCGGCATAAAAAGCCCTGCGAGCATAACGCCGCCGAACGCGCACAGGTTGTATACAAGCCTGCGCTTTGCACGCGAGCCGCTCACCTTTCCTCTCAACACGGAAAAAAGCGGGGATAAGACAAGTAAAAACAGAGCCGTAACAATAATAATAGCGGTAATCATTTCAAAAATCCTCCTTAGCTGAACGGTTTAAAGGGCTGACCGCTGCCCGAATAAAATCTTGAGAAAAACTCGTAAAACTGAAGCCTTAAACACTGTATTCCGACGATAAGCCCTTCAAGGCAGATAACAAAGATATTGCCGAATACCAGCACGGCTATCTGTCCCGCGCCGCCCAGCATCTCCGCCATCGAGGTGACGACCAGCATCATGCCTGCGTGACTTACGGCAAACGCGCCGATACGGACGTAGGATATCACGTTTGACAAAAAGGACAGCATCACCTCAAAAAGCTCAAACAGATTTTCGGTGATATACTCGCCCCATTTCTCGGCAAACGCGCCCTCCTTATGCTGAATAAGCTTTGTAAGCGGCGTGCCGAGGAAAATAAGCAGCAGCGGAAGCACGGTCGTCAGCAGTATATAAGGCGCGCTGTAAAGGCGAACGTCCGTTAAGACCGTAAGCAGCGCCGCCGCGACGTTTCCGAAAAAGAACACAAATCCGCAGATTCCGTTTGGCGAAAACAGATATTTTTTCGGGTCCTTCTGCCGTATTCCGTTTATAATGTTTAGAATCATGGCGACGCCTATCAGGAAAATACCGAAGCCCGCCGCAAACAAAAGTATCGTCAGCGTGTTGCCGCCGTGCAGCACCGAAAAGCCGGGAATAATATCCTCGTTTCCGAAAACGCTGCCGTAAAACACACCGCACACCGCGCTGGACGCGCCGATAACGGCGATTATCCGCGCAAGCGGCATACGTTTTATCTTCCACAGCAGGATGCCCGCCAGCATAAGCACCAGTCCCTGACCGAGGTCGCCGAACATTATGCCGAAAAATATCGTGTAGGTCAAAGCGACAAGAAAGGTCGGGTCAAGCTCGTTGTAGCCGGGCAGTCCGTACATTTCGGTGAACATCTCGAAAAAGCGCACGCCCCACGGGTTTTTGATGCGGGTGGGCGGGGTCTCCAGCTTCACCTCGCTCGGCTCCTCGATTATGAGGTTGACGTCATAGTCGTCCGATATATATTTTTTGAACTTGCCCAGCGCCTTTTCGGGTATCCAGCCCGTCAGGTAAAACTCGTCGTGCGTGCGCATCGCGTACTGCCGCAAATCGTGGCATTTGGACAAAAACAGGTATTTCGAGTATGCCTTTACAAGGTCGCTCTGATTGAGGGTGGTCATCTGCGTGCGCTGTTCCCTCAGCCCGTCAAGCTCGCATCGCAGCTGCTCGTTTTTGCTCTTTAACAGCTCTATTGACGCCTTTGGCGTCTCGTGAACGCTGTCGGTTATGAAAATACGCTCGAAATAGAGCGAGGACAGCACCGCGTCCGCCGTGTACTTCTGACTCTGCGGCGTGAGGGCGATGCCCCAGACGTACTCCTTGTCGCGGTTGAGCGGAACGAACAAAAGCGCCGTGTCCGAGTCGAAATATATAAGGTTGTTGTAGGAGGTCACGGGCATTTTGCCGAAGCGGATGTTGACGTGCCTCATTGAAAACAGTCTGTCCAGCTCAACGTCCAGCTCGTCGAGCGGGGAGAGCTGCAAAATAGTCTGCTCGTTTTCCTCTATTTCCTTTTCAACCGCCTCGATTTTGCTCTGAAGCGAGCTCAGCCGCTCCGAAAACACGTCTATTCTCGCAGACTGCTCGTCTATATCCGGGTCGTAATCGGTTATCTGCACCTGCTCTTTGGGAATTCCCGCCCAGTCCATCACCGAGGTTATCTCGTCCAGCAGCTGTGAATACGGATTGTCCGTCTCAAACGGCAGCAGGTTTTTTGAGCCTGCTGTCAGCTTTGTCGCCCGTATCGGCTGAAAGCTTTCCGAGGTGAGGCAGCATTTGGCTATATCGTCAAACCTCTCGCACGGACCTATGAGGCATATCATTTTAAGCCTTTGAACCGACATGGCTGTCTATCATCTCCCTGCTTATGTTGTATCTCACGCATTCTACGACGGTCTTTATCCTGTCCGTCTCTGCGCTTTTGTGTTTCATATACGCGTATACCACCGCGGGCGCGCTGTTTGAAAAGTGGAGTATCTTTCCCGCCTTGCCGCGTATCATCTCGTCGGCGGCGGACTCTATTCTGTCGCACGTTCCGTCAAGCCCCAGCGCGCGGTAGGGCGTCTGTTCCAGAACCGCGGCGAATTCCTTTGCCCCGCGCGAAGCGCAGAGCGACGCTACCGTGTCGTCGCGCAGCCTGTAAAGCGGGCGGAGCAGGTATGGGACTATCTCCTGCGCCGTGTAGTCAAAATATGTGCGAAGCCTGAATATTTTGATGATATTGTAAAGGTCGACGCTGAGACCGAACAGCGCCGCCGAGTCGTCCTTTGCAAACTCTTTTTTTATTATCTCGTCAACGCTGTCGTAAAAGGTCTTCCAAATCTCGTTTTCGACCGTGAGGTAGTCGACTGTACCGTCTGCGGCGACGGCTTTAAGTCCCACCGAGCGGTATGGCTCGGGCAGTGCATAGATTATGTCGCGTCTGGACTTTGCCGCCGTCAGCGCGTCGATATCACAGCCGGAGTATTTGCGCATCAGCGGCTCGTAAAGCTGCATATAGGGCGCGCGTTCGAGCGGGCTTAAATTCATATGCCGCATTGTCCACATGATAAATTCAAGCTCATATGTGCCGATAAACTTTTTTGCAAGCCGCAGCTCTTTTTCGCTCAGCCCCTTGACAAGCCGCTCAAATTCGAGCGCGTATTCCCGCTTGATTAAAAGCTCTATGCGGTCGCGCCGTATCCCGCGCACGTCCACGCCGGAAAACGCCCGGCAGTAGGCGGGGTGGGCGCGCAGAGTGAGCGCGCACTCCTCCACCGTGCGGCAGGCGGCAAGCATTTTATAGTCGGCGGGCGTAAACCGTTTTCCGTACATCGCCCGCGCTTTTGTTATGACGGCGTGATTCATTGTTTTTCCGTTATCGAGCGATAGAGGGTATCGACCCATTTGTTCACGCTCTGCTGATAGAGCATGTCAAGGCGGGAGAGCCTGTTTTCAAGCCGCTTTTTCTCTTTTCCCTTTTCTGCCTCGGCGCGGGCGCTCTCCTGCTTTTCGTATTCCGCGACCCGGTCTTGGGCGCGCTGCATATACTCGTCGAGCACTTTGTCCGCCGCGGCGATGCTGTCGGCGCAGCGCTGCTTTTCCCGCTCCGCCTCGTCTATGATATTCTGCGCGCGAAGCTCCGCTTCCAACGCGATTTTAAGTATTCTTTCCAAAACAGGTCACCTAATTTCTCAGGGCGTTCTGCGGGGCGGGGATACGCCCGCCGCGCGATATGAATTTCTCCGCGCTCTCGGCGTGAACCGGCATCACGGGCGCTCTGCCGAGCAGCCCGCCAAACGAGACCTCGTCGCCCACGTTCTTGCCGTAGGCGGGTATCAGCCGCACGGCTGTCGTCTTGTTGTTGATGACGCCGATGCTTATTTCGTCCGCGATAATGGCGGAGATGGTGGACGCGCTCGTGTCGCCCGGCACCGCTATCATATCAAGCCCGACCGAGCAGACGGCGGTCATCGCCTCCAGCTTGTCAAGCACAAGCGTGCCGCGGCGCGCCGCGTCTATCATGCCCGCGTCCTCCGACACGGGGATAAACGCGCCGGACAGCCCGCCGACGTGGGACGACGCCATCGCGCCGCCTTTTTTCACCGCGTCGTTGAGCAGGGCAAGGCAGGCGGTGGTGCCGTGCGTGCCGCACCGCTCCAGCCCCATTTCCTCAAGAATGTGCGCCACCGAGTCACCTCTGGCGGGGGTGGGCGCAAGCGACAGGTCGACTATGCCGAACGGCACGCCCAGCCGCTTTGAAGCCTCTGTCGCCACAAGCTGACCCATTCTCGTTATCTTGAACGCCGTCCGCTTTATAATGTCCGCGACCTCGGTTATGTTCGCCTCCGGGGCGGATTTAAGCGCGTGACTCACAACTCCCGGACCGGAAACGCCGACGTTTATGGCACAGTCGCCCTCGCCGACGCCGTGAAACGCGCCCGCCATAAACGGATTGTCCTCAGGCACGTTTGCAAACACCACAAGCTTGGCACATCCGACAGAGCCTTGCTCCCGTGTGAGATACGCCGTTTTTTTGATTATTTCTCCCATCTGCGCCACAGCGTCAAGGTTAATCCCCGCCTTGGTGGTGGCGACGTTTACCGACGAGCAGACCCGCGACGTCTCGCTCAGAGCCTCCGGTATCGATTCTATTAAAGCACGGTCGCCCGCCGTCATACCCTTGTGAACAAGCGCGCCGTAGCCGCCGATAAAGTTCACTCCGCACTCGCTTGCCGCCCTGTCCAGAACAGACGCGAGCTGCGCCGTCTGTTCGGGGGAGAAGCTCCGCGCTATAACGGAAATCGGCGTCACCGACACCCGCTTGTTTATAATCGGAATGCCGTACCTACGTGAAATTTCCTCGCAGGTATCGACAAGCGCGCCCGCCTTTTTGACAATCTTGTCGTAGACCGCGTCCCTGAGCCTTCCGATATCGTCCGACACGCAGTCCAAAAGCGAAATGCCCATCGTCACGGTGCGAATGTCAAGGTGCTGATTGTCGATCATCCCTATAGTTTCAAGTATGTCGTCTATTTCAAGCATCCGCGCACCTCATATCCTGTGCATCGAGTTGAAAATGTCCTCGTGCATTATATGTATTTTGAGACCGGCTTTCTCCCCGCACGCTTCAAGCTTTGAGACGATTTCGTCAAACGGCACGCTGTCGGAGGTGGTTTTGGTAAGCATCACCATCGTAAACATATCGTCAAACACCTTCTGCGTGATGTCTACAATGTTGACGCCGAGCTGCTTGCATACCGCCGCGATATCGGCGACGATGCCTATCCTGTCTTTGCCCGCGACCGTTATCACTATTTTCATACCCGATCTCCTTTACTAACAGATGATTGTCGTATTTTTTAATTGTACCACTAAATTTTTAAAAATCAAGTTTTTGTTGCAACTTTTGTAAAATGTGATACAATTATGGTACATGCAGAAAGGGGAAAACGCAATGAACGATAAAAAACTGCTTGCCGCTCTCGAAAAAAATGCTTTTGCGGACCGAAAAGAGCTTGCCGCGTCGCTCAAATGCAGCGCGGACGAGCTTAACGCGCGGATAGCGGAGCTGGAGGCGTCCAAGGTCATTTTAGGCTACAACGCGATGGTGGACTGGGACAAGACCAACAGGGAGTATATCACCGCGATGATAGAGCTTAAAATCACGCCGATGCGCGGCGAGGGCTTTGACAAGGTCGCGCGCAGAATTTCCAAATACCCGCAGGTCAAAAGCGTCAGCCTTATGTCCGGCGCTTACGACGTGCTGCTGTCGATAGAGGGCAGAACGCTCACCGAGGTCGCGCTGTTTGTGTCGCAGAAGCTTGCGCCGATGGAGGGCGTGCTGTCAACGGCGACTCATTTCGTTTTGAAAAAATACAAGGACAAGGGCGTAAACTACGACGTGTCCGACGGGGATATGCGGGGGCTGTATAATATATGATGGATTACGACAGCCTTATTTCCGATAAGGTAAAAATATTAAAGCCGTCGGGCATCCGCCGCTTTTTCGACATCGCGGCGGAGTATGACGACGTGCTGTCGCTGTCTATAGGCGAGCCGGACTTTGAAACGCCGTGGCACATCCGCGAGGCGGGCATCGAGTCGCTGGAGCGCGGGCGGACCAAATACACGGCAAACGCAGGCATCCGCGAGCTTCGGGAGGGGGCGGCGGCATATTTCAAACGCCGCTTTTCGCTGTCTTACGCCGCAGACGAGATACTTGTCACCGTCGGCGGCAGCGAGGCTATCGACCTTGCGGTGCGCACGCTTGTAAACCCGGGCGACGAGATTCTGGTGCCTGAGCCGTCCTTTGTCTGCTACTGCCCGGTAACGACGCTCGCGGGCGGCGTGCCGGTGCCGATAGTCACCCGCAAGGAGGACGATTTCAAGCTGACGGCGGCTGCCCTCAAAAAGGCGATAACCCCCAAAACCAAGCTGCTTGTACTGCCGTATCCCAACAACCCGACGGGCGCGATACTTACAAAAAGCGAGCTTTCCGCCATCGCCCGCGTACTGCGCGGAACGAATATCATGGTGCTTTCCGATGAGATTTACGCCGAGCTTACCTACGGCTCCCGCCACGTCAGTATCGCGAACGTCGACGGTATGAAAGAGCGCACCGTCGTTATAAACGGCTTTTCAAAGGCGTTTTCCATGACCGGCTGGCGGCTGGGGCTTGCGGCAGGACCGCAGCCTGTTATAAATAAAATGAAGCTTGTTCACCAGTACGGCATTATGAGCGCGCCGACGACCAGCCAGTACGCCGCGATTGAGGCGCTCAAAAACGGAGACGCGGATATCGAGGAGATGCGGGACGAGTACGACCGCCGCCGCGTGCTGATAATGGCGGGGCTGCGCGATATGGGGCTTGATTGCTTTGAGCCTTTCGGCGCGTTTTACATATTCCCCGACATATCCCGTTTCGGGCTTACAAGCGATATGTTCTGCGAACGGCTGCTGCGCGAGCAGCGGTTGGCGGTCGTGCCGGGCAGCGCGTTCGGGGACAGCGGCGAGGGCTTTATCCGCATTTCCTACGCCTATTCGGTCGAAAATATCGAGCTTGCGCTTTCGCGGCTCGAAAGATTTATAAAGAGCTTATGATAAGGCTTTCGGCTCACGCGAAAATCAATCTCTGCCTCGATATCGCGGGCGTGAGGGAGGACGGGTATCATCTGCTGAAAACGGTGATGCAGGAGGTGTCGCTGTCCGATACGCTTTTTATGGAAAAGGCGGCGCGGGGGATAGAGCTTACATGCAACAGGCGGTATATCCCGACCGACGGGAAAAACGTTGTCTGCCGCGTCGCGGCGGCGTTCTTTGAAAGCTGCGGCATATCGGGCGGCGTTAAAATCACGCTTAAAAAGCGCATACCTTGCGGCGCGGGGCTTGGCGGCGGCAGCTCGGACGGCGCGGCGGCGCTGGACGGACTCTGTCGGCTGTACGGCGTCAAAATGAGCCTGAGCGATAAAATCAGGCTCACGCAGAGTATCGGCGCGGACATCCCGTTTTTCTTTTACGGCGGCACGGCTCTCTGCGAGGGCATAGGCGAAAAGGTCACCCCGCTTCCCGCCCTGCCGCCGTGCGGGCTTGTCATCGTAAAGCCGGGCGTCTCGCTGTCGACGGCGGCGGTTTTTGCTTCCCCGCTTACGAAAACGGGCGGGGACAGCGCGGCGGGAGTTGTCGCCGCGATTAAGGAAAGAAATATCGAGGCGCTCTGCTCCCGCGCTCAAAACGCGCTGGAGCGGGCGAGTATCGCCCTGTGTCCCGCAATTGATAAAATCAAAGCGGAGCTTTGTGAAAACGGCGCGAGCTTTTCCATGATGAGCGGCTCCGGCTCCGCCGTCTTCGGCATTTTTGAAAACGCCGCCGCGGCGGCAGGGGCGGTAAGCGCGCTTTCCGGCAAATATGCCGAGGTATACGCCGTTTCGCCTGTCTAAACTTATTTTCTCCTGTCGATAATATCGGCGGGAGAGTGATACAGATGAAAAAAAGACTGCTTTGTGCGGCGGCGGCAGCCGCGCTCTTTTTCGGGGCTTTGACTGTCCTGCTCATTATGGCGGAGCGGGACGCTTCCAAAATACGCGGCGGGGTTTTGCGGCTGCACATAGTCGCCGCGTCCGACAGCGAAATCGACCAGCAAAACAAGCTGTCCGTGAGAGACGGCGTGGCAAGCCTTTGCTCCGAGCTTTTCGGGAACGCCGCGGACAAAGCGGAGGCGATGGCGTGCGCCGAGCAAAACGGCGGCGTTATCGAAAAAGCGGCAGAAAGCATACTTTCCGCGCGCGGCAGCGACGACGACGTTCATCTGGTTGTCCGAAAGCGGTTTTTCCCCACGCGGCGGTATGAGGGCGTGTCCCTTCCCGCCGGGGTGTACGACACGGTCGATATCGAGATAGGCGAGCACGAGGGTAAAAACTTCTGGTGCGTTATGTTCCCCGATATCTGTATCGGCGCGTCGGACGCGAAGCAAAACCGTGAAAAAATGTCCGACGTGCTTTCCGGCTCGCCGCTCGAAATGGCGACAAACAGCGAAAAGGGGACGGTCAAATTCAAATTTGCACTGGTCGAGCTTTTTGAAAGCATTCTCCGCGCCTGCCGCGGGAAAGACTGATTTGATTGTGTATATTTCACAAAAATACCGCCGTGCCTGTCCCGCAGGCGCGGCAGTTATTTGTCTAAAATATACAAATAACTAATAGGAAACAGCAGTGCGCCGCCCGTAAAGGCGGCATTTTTTTGCATTTTTAACCGTATTTTTGCAATACTATGGTTAAATTACACAAAATACCGCATTATGTGTAATTTGTGCAACATCAAGTTATATGTTTTGAAATGCCTCTATGCTAAAATGAATGAGTAAAGTTATATATTGCTATATAACGCTCAGATGAACCGAAAGGAAGATGCTTTTATGAGTAAAATCAAAAGACCGCTCGCAATGTTGATTGCCGTGCTTATGCTTTGTTCGATGCTCACGGTGTTTGCCTTTGCGGCGGATGCGCCGGAATTTGCACAAAGCTATGTCGACAGCACCGGCAAAATCGGCAAAGGGGCCTTTCTTGTAGACCCCGCTCTTGCGGGCGAAAACGGCAGCAAGGTCGAGTATGCGTGGGACGGCAGCAACTACAGCTTTACCGTCGGTACAAACGCGTTTAAGACGGTGAGCGAGGTGTATGCCTATGCCGACAATAACGGTATCGGAAATATCCAGATACTGCTGCCCGGAAATATGTACGACGAGATTCTTGCCGAACGCGAGTCGGAGTTTTTCGGCGTCAACTGGAACACAAATCCGAACGCTGTAAACCCCGATGATCCGACCCAAAAGTGGGAGCAAAATCCCGAATATACCGCGAAAATGACCAATGTCGGCAACATCGTCATCAACGTCGGCACCACGGGCAACGTCGCTTTTTACGGATTGACCGTGTGCGGCAGAATATGCGACAACTATCGCGGAAAGAGCGCGATAAAAACGTCTATTCGCTTTGAAAATATCCTTTTGCAGCAAACGGCGGAAGCCGTCGGCGTAACACCTTCGTTATCGGCCAGCACACCGAGATCAAGTGCTCTTTATGCCATTTGGCTGTGGAACTACAATTCAAATTCTTATAAAAACGATACTGATGTAAGCAACAATGTCGACGAGGTGTACTTTGTAAACTTCCGTTTCGACAAGCTTGCGGGCGGCTGCACACGTTATATAGACGAGCAGTTTCCTCCCACAGTGGTTTTCGACGGCGTATATTTGGATTACAATATTACCGGAAACAACCAGATGTTCTGGATGAAGTGGAACGTCAGCGTACCGGACATCAATCTCACCATGCAAAACAGCATGCTTGTAGGTTCGACCGAAAGAATGGGAGTCGGAAACTGGTTCAATATTCAAGCAACCTTTGGCAACGGTTTTACAACACAGTTAGATGATTCAAAGGGCGTTCTCACAATGTCGAAAAATGTTTTTCTCGACGTTGTAAACAACGATTCGACCCTTATCAGAATATACGGAACGTTTGAAGAGGTGCACATTGACGAAAATATAGTTCTCAACACCAAGACTGACACCACTCACACTTTCTTTGCGCGTGTAGATGCGTCATCAGGCACAACCTTCTGGGATCCGAATTTGGACTATTCCGATAAAATAACGGTGCGCAATAATATCATTATCGGTATGAGTCAGCTGGATTTCCCGGTCGGTAAAAACGGCGGTATCGACGCTACCGGTACGTTCATCACAAATAAAGCTGCGGAGCCGGGGACCGACTGGAGGACCTTTACCAGTACCATGACCCCCACGGGCTATATGAAATATGACTATTGCTACCTTGATGCAAAACGCACCAAAAAGTCAAGCGACATTCCGCCGTTTAAGGTAAACGGTCAGTCGGTTACAGGCGACGCGATTACCGTCACCGCGCCCGCGGGAACGCTCAGCACTAAGCCCACGGTCGAAGCCGACGGCGAAGAGGTTGTACTGAGCTATTATTTCTGCCCGTCCGACGATAGCTTTTCAAACGTTGGAAGCTTTACCGAGGCGGACAAAGTAGAAGACTGTGTTCTTGAAAACAACGAAAATCATTTCCTTTTGGTTGTAAAATCCTACGACGGCAAAACCGAAAAGGCATATAAGCTTACTATAAATAAGGAAAAAACCAGCGTCGAACCGGGTGATATCGAGCCGCTTTCAGATGGAATCAGCGCGACAAAAGACGGTCTTGTTTACAATGTGCAGGTGTCCGGTATTGAAGATGGTCAAAGCGCGTCTTTCAAATTCGGAAGCTCGGTCACCGTTGAGGAGTACCAGGTAATCACCGACGACAATAACAAACTTGCCGTGGGCGAACAGGGCGCG
>CANQVN010000036.1 GCA_947627315.1 uncultured Clostridia bacterium
TCGCTGTCCGGTATGACGGCGCGTATGGTCTCCCGCTTCCGCCCGCCTGTGGATATTCTCGGGCTCACCACAAACGGGCAGACGCTGCGTAAGCTGTCGCTGTCGTGGGGCGTCACCCCTGTTATGTGCGACGAGTTTAATTCGACCGACGTTCTGTTTTACACCGCAAAGAGGATAGCAAAATCAACCTTTGAGCTTAAAAAGGACGACTGCATTGTAATAACCGGCGGCGTCACAAACGGGCGTTCGGGCAACACCAACCTCATTAAGGTGGACAAAATAGAGGGTGCTTTATAAATTAAAAGGGCGCGCGCGCCCTTTTTTTGTTTTATATGCCTGTACATTTTTTAACATATGTGGTATAATTATAATAATAAGGGAGGCAGACGATGAAAAGACTTGACGATGCGACAAGGCGAATATTGTTTATCATATTCTGCGCCGCGCTTATGCTTGCCGCCGTACTCAACCTTGGCGGGTTTTTCACGCTTTTGTCATATGCGGGCGCGGTGTTAAGCCCTGTTATGATAGGCTTTGGGCTTGCGTTTGTACTTAACATAGTGATGCGTATGTTTGAAAAGCGCGTGTTTGTATTTATGAGGAAAAAGCCGAGGCTTTCCCGCTTTGTCCGCCCGTTCAGCATCGCGGCGACGCTCCTGCTTTTCTTCGGCGTGGTGATACTGCTGCTGCTTGTCGTGATACCGCAGGTAGCGGAAAGCATAAAGTCGATAATCGCGGGCTTTCCCGCCTTTTCCCGCCGCGCGATGGCGTTTTTCGAGGATATTCTCGACAGGTTTGAAATAACGCCGCAGCGCGTTTCGGAAATTCTGCTCGGCGGGCAGGCGTTTATGACCCGGGTGGGCAACTTTATCAACAATAATATAAACGGCTTTTTGACGACCGCCACCTCTATCGGCGGCTCGCTTATGTCGGGGTTTGTCAATGCTCTGCTGGGACTTTTTCTGGCGATATATATGCTCGCGCAGAAGGATATGATAATAGACCAGTGCTCACGCCTCGGAAAAGCGACGCTGAGCGAGCGGGCGTTTGACAGGGTCTGCCGCGTTCTGCGCCTTTCAAACAAGGCGTTTTCGAGCTTCATAAGCGGTCAGTTTATAGAGGCGGTCATTCTCGGTATGCTCTGCTTTATCGGTATGATGATTTTCCGCTTCCCGCACGCGCCGGTCGTTTCGGTGCTGGTGGGCGTCACGGCGCTCATTCCGATACTCGGCGCCTGGATAGGCGGCGGTCTTTCGGCAATACTGATACTTATAACAAACCCGATAAAATCGGTTTGGTTTCTCATTTTCTTTTTCATTCTCCAGCAGCTTGAAAATAACCTTATCTACCCGCGTGTCGTCGGAAAGCAGGTCGGTCTTCCCGGCGTTTGGGTGCTGCTTGCGGTAATAATCGGAAACGGGTTTATGGGCGCGGCAGGCGCGCTGCTCGCCGTCCCGCTCGCATCCGTTCTGTACGTTATCCTGTCGCAGCTTGTATCCCGCCGTCTGGGTGATAAAAAACAGGAAGGTGAACCGTAATGAGTTGTCCCACACCTCATATATCCGCCGCCTTTGGCGACTTTGCAAAAACCGTGCTTATGCCGGGCGACCCGCTGCGTTCCAAATTCATAGCGGAAAATTATCTTTCAAACGTCCGCCTTGTCAACAACGTCCGCGGCGTGCAGGGGTATACCGGCTCTTTTAAGGGCGCGCCCGTCTCGGTTATGGCGTCGGGTATGGGTATGCCGTCGATGGGCATTTACAGCTACGAGCTTTTTAATTTTTACGGGGTGGAAAGCATCATTCGCATCGGCTCCTGCGGCGCGCTGAGAGAAGATGTGAAAATCCGCGATATTGTGTTGGCTCAGGCGGCGTGCACCAATTCCGCCTTTGCAAATCAGTATAACGTTAAGGGAACTGTCGCCCCTGTCTGCGATTTCGGGCTTTTGCATAAAGCCTACGACGTATGCAAAAGGCAGGGGGTGCGGTGTATGGTCGGCAGTCTATTTACGACAGACGTTTTTTATAACGATGAAGACGGCGTCAATGCCGCCTATGCCAAAATGGGCGCGCTTGCCGTCGAGATGGAAACGGCGGCGCTGTATCTCACCGCCGCACGTGCGAAAAAGCGCGCGCTTGCGATATGCACCGTGTCCGACAATGTGGTGACGGGTGAGGCTACCACCGCCGACGAGCGGGAAAAGTCCTTTACACAAATGATTGAAATAGCGCTTGCCGCCGCGGTGGAGATTTAAGATATGAAACGTGTGTTTTTGTTTGTACTGGACAGCTTTGGCATAGGCGCCGCGCCCGACGCCGCGGAGTTTGGCGACAGCGGGGCGAACACGCTTGCAAGCATTTCAAAATCCGCCCTGTTTTGTCTGCCGAACCTTCAAAAGCTGGGGCTTTTTAATATCGACGGCGTGTCGGTCGGAAGCCCGGCGCCGCGCCCGACGGCGGCATACGGCAGGCTGAGCGAAAGGTCTGCCGGCAAGGACACCACCTCGGGGCATTGGGAGCTTGCGGGGCTGGTATCAAAATCACCGATGCCGACTTATCCCGACGGCTTTCCCGCGCCGCTTATAAAGGAGCTGGAGCAAAAAACCGGCAGAAAAATAATCTGCAACAAAAGCGGCTCCGGTACAAAAATCATAGAAAAGTACGGCAAGGAGCATCTGGAGACGGGCGCGCTTATAGTATATACCTCGGCGGACAGCGTGCTGCAAATTGCGGCGCACACCGATATAGTCCCGCTCGAAAAGCTGTACGATTACTGTAAAATCGCGCGAGGGCTCACCGATGTGGGGCGGGTGATAGCCCGTCCGTTTAACGGCGTTATCGGCGGCTTTGTCCGCACGCCGGACAGGCGGGATTTTTCCGTTTTGCCGCCCGCGGACACGCTGCTTGACAGCATTTGCAAAAGCGGGAGGAAGGTGATTTCCGTCGGCAAGATTTCCGATATTTTCGCGGGCAGGGGAGTTACCCGCGCCGTGCCGTCCCATACAAACGCGGAGGGTATGAAAGCGGCTGCGGAGCTTGCAAAGGAGAGCTTTGACGGGCTTTGTTTTATAAACCTTGTTGATTTTGATATGCTTTACGGTCACCGCAGGGATGTGGATGGCTACGCCCGCGCCGCGGCGGAGTTCGATGCTTTTTTGCCGTCGTTTATCCCGCATATGGGGCAAAACGACCTGCTTATCATAACAGCCGACCACGGCTGTGACCCCGCTTTTCGCGGCAGCGACCACACGCGTGAGTATATCCCCGTTTTGATTTACGGCGCAAATCCCCGAAGCCTCGGCACTCGCGCGGGGTTTGGCAACGTCGGCAAAACGGCGGCTGATTTTCTCGGCGTTTCGTTTGACTGCGGCGAGAAAGGCTATATAAAGGAGCTTTTCATATGAACGACAAAGAGCTTTGCAAGCTTGCCGCGCACGCCGCGAAGCGCTCCTATTCGCCCTACTCCCACTTTGCGGTGGGGGCGGCGCTTTTATGCAAAAACGGCGACGTGTATACGGGCTGTAATATCGAAAACGGCGCGTTCACGCCCACCGTCTGCGCCGAGCGGGTCGCCTTTTTCAAGGCGGTGAGCGACGGCGTGCGGGATTTTGAAAAAATCGCGGTGGCGGGCGGCGGCTGTCCGCCATGCGGCGTGTGTCTTCAGGTTATGAGCGAGTTTGCCGTCGGCGGCTTTGAAATACTGCTTGTAAAAGACGACGGCTTTGAGCGGCACACGCTGGGAGAGCTTTTGCCGCTTTCCTTTTCATTGGAGAAATGAAATGAGAATGTATGATATCATCAAAACCAAGCGTGACGGCGGCGCGCTCACAAAGGAGCAGATAGACTTTGCCGTAACCGGCTTTACGGGCGGCGGCATAGGCGAAGGACAGATGGCGGCGCTTGCCATGGCGATATGGTTTAACGGGATGAGCGAGCGGGAAACGGCGGAGCTCACCCTTGCGATGGCGCGCTCGGGCGACAGCGTCGACCTGTCGCGCTTCGGTACAAAAACGGTGGATAAGCACTCGACGGGCGGCGTCGGGGATAAAACGTCGCTTGTCATAATGCCGATAGCCGCGTCCTGCGGGGCGGTATGCGCCAAAATGAGCGGCAGGGGACTGGGTCACACGGGCGGTACCGCCGATAAGCTGGAGTCGATACCCGGCTATAAAACCGAGCTTTCCACGGCGCGGTTTTTGGAACAGGCGGAAAAGGTGGGGCTGGTGCTTGCAACCCAGTCGGGAAACCTCACTCCCGCCGATAAAAAGCTGTATGCCCTGCGTGATATGACGGCGACCGTCGACAGTCTGCCGCTTATCGCCTCCAGCATTATGAGCAAAAAGATAGCCTCCGGCGCGCACTCGATAGTGCTGGACGTAAAGGCGGGCGGCGGCGCGTTTATGAAAACGGCGGACGATGCGCGCGCTCTTGCGCGGGTTATGGTCGATATCGGAACGCGGCTTGGCAGAAAGGTGCGCGCCGTCGTCACCGATATGGACACGCCGCTCGGGACTGCCGTCGGCAACGCTTTGGAGGTGCGCGAGGCGGTCGAGCTTCTGCGCGGACGCGGGGCGGACGATTTGAAAGAGGTCTGCTTTGTCCTTGCGGAAAATATGTTGGAGCTGTCGCTCGGTATGGGAAAGGACGAGGCGGAAAAAGCCGTGCGGGATTCCGTAAGCTCGGGGCGGGCTTACAAAAAGCTGTGCGAGTGGATAGCGGCGCAAGGGGGAGACCTGCGCTGTATAGACGACGTATCTCTTTTGCCGCGCGCGGCGCGTGTTTTGGAGGTAAAAGCGGAAAAAAGCGGCTTTATAACAGCTATGGATGCGGAAAAGATAGGTCGGTGCGCCATGTCGCTTGGCGCGGGAAGGCTTGAAAAGGATATGCCGATAGACTTTGCCGCGGGGATAGAGATGCTGAAAAAAACGGGTGAGTATATAAGCGCGGGCGAGCCTGTCGCACGGCTTTATACAAATAAGAACGATGCCGGTAATGCCGAAAAGCTTTATCTTTCCGCGCTTGAAACGGCAGACACCCCGCCCGAAAAAAGAAAGATTGTAATTGATATTATAGAATAAAAACCGTGCGACCTTTGTCGCACGGTCGGCGTGTCAAAAAACCTTTTGACACGCTGGGAGACGAACGAAAAAGAGTGCAGAATTGGTGAAAACGTTCTCGTCGGCGTACAAAGGTACGGCAGAGAGCGTTTTCGCCGATAGCAAGAAAATTTGTGTCAAGCGGCTCGATGCCGCTTGACACAAAATAAAATCAGAAATCTTTTTTTCTGTCTGTAAACTATATTCTTTATTTTTTTATTTAGAGCTTTTCTTGCGGTCTGTGCCTTTTTCGACAGTCTAACCGTGCGACCTTTGTCGCACGGTTTTAAGTTATCTTATGAAATTGGTGCTTTGCCTCGGCTCAGGTTGGGGGAGCGGGTACTTTTCCTTAGCGAGGGCTATCGCCTTTATGAGGTACGACATATTGTCCGCAAGGGTGCGCATTGTCTGCATCCCCTCCGCGTCCTGCACCGCCTCGCCCGGCAGCCTGCCGTGTACGCTGTTCCAGTATTGGCTCGACGCTATCGGCATCCCGCTGATTGCAAAGTACTTGTTCAGTCTGTCGTATGCCGCCGAAAGTCCGCCCCTTCGCGCCGCGACGACGCAGGCGCCCACCTTCATCGTCTTTGAAAAGTGGGTGCTGTAAAAAAGTCTGTCCAAAAAGGCGGTCAGCGTGGAATTGGGCGCGGCGTAGTACACCGGGCTACCCACCACAAGACCGTCGCACTGTTCAAAATCAGCCGCGGTCCTGTTCACTATATCGTCAAACGCGCATTTTCCCGTCTCATAGCAGGAGCCGCAGGCGATACAGCCGCGTATTGCCATCGCTCCT
This sequence comes from uncultured Clostridia bacterium, assembly GCA_947627315.1. GTDB lineage: Bacteria > Bacillota > Clostridia > Oscillospirales > QAKW01 > RGIG9041. The sequence continues at coordinate 5,889 of CANQVN010000036.1, forward strand.
ATATGCAGCGTCTTTGTCTCAATACCGTTTTTTTCAAACCGCGCTTCCATCTCGGCAAGCGCCGCCGCCGTGTTGCCGTTTTTGTGAGGACTTCCGTTAATCATAAGCACTTTCATATCAGTTACCTCCATATCTGTTATAATTATAATATGTGCGGCAAAAAAATACAATACCTGATATAATCACCTCGAAGGAAAACCCCCGAGGTGATTTTTATTTTGCGGAGCGCAGAACGCCGCGCCGGATTTTGCCGCTGAATGTCTTTGGCAGATGCTCGCAAAATTCAAACGCGCGCGGACACTTGTAGTTTGCCATATGCTCCTGCGCGTAATGCCGCAGCGACGTTGTGAGCTTTCTTGAAGGCTCCAGCCCGCGCCGCAGAACCACAAACGCCTTTATCATATATCCCCGCTCGCCGTCCGGCACGCCCGTCACGGCGCAGTCGATTATGTCGGCGTGCTTTAGCATTATGTTTTCTATCTCGATAGGGCTGATGCGGTAGCCCGCCGACTTTATAATGTCGTCCGTCCTGCCCTCAAAGTCCAAAACGCCGTCGTCGCCCATACGCGCAACGTCGCCCGTGTGGTAATATCCGTTTTGGTCGTAGGGGCTGTGGCTTACCCCGTTATGGTCTAAAAATTCGATGAAAAGCCCCGTTACCCGCTTATTTTTCGGGCGCAGAACGATTTCGCCCGTCTCGCCCGGCTTTACAGGTCGGTCGTTTTCGTCGACGATGCTCAGCTCATACAGCGGCATCGGTCTGCCCAGTCTTGCCCCGTCGCTTGGCTTTAAGCAGCCCGTTATGATAGCCGTCTCGGTCTGCCCGTACCCTGCGAAAATGTGAAGCCCTGTCAGCCGCTCAAATTCCTGCGCTATCGAGTCCTTTAAGCTCTCGCCCGCCGTCGTACAGCGGTGAACGCCCGCGAAGGCGGACGCGTCGAAGCCGTTTTTAACCATGCTGCGGTATACCGTCGGCGGCGCGCAGAAGGTGGTAACGCCGTATTTCTTCACCACGTCCAGAAGGTCTTTTGTAAACATATTGGAGCAGCTGTATACCATATGCGCGCTGCCGCACATCCACTGCCCGTAGAGCTTGCCCCAGGAGGCTTTTGCCCAGCCGGTGTCCGCCACCGTCATATGAAGCCCGCCGTTTTCCGCCTTATGCCAAATCGCCGCCGTCGTTATGTGATAGAGCGGGTAGGCGTAGCTGTGTATGACCGCCTTCGGTCTGCCGGTCGTGCCTGAGGTGAAATATATCAGCATCGGGTCCGAAAGCTCCGTTTCAATCCGCTCCATGCTGTCCGGGTAGTTTTGAAGCTCGGTGTCAATTCTTGTAAATCCGTCAAAGTCGCCGTCGACGCAAAACAGCTTTACGTCCGGCGCGCCCTCTTTCACCTTCTCGCACAGCTCTTTCTCGCCGACGCATAAAACGGCGTCGATGCCGACGGTGCGCACGCGGTAGCTGATATCGGGCGGCATCAGCATGTGTGTCGCGGGTATCGCGACGGCGCCCAGCCGGTGGAGCGCCATCATAACGTACCAGTAGGAGTAGTGCCGCTTTAACAGCAGCATCACGCGGCTGCCCTTTTTTATCCCGTTTGCGGCAAAAAAGCCCGCCGCCTGCACCGAAAGCCTTGCTATGTCCGAAAAAGAGAACGTCTTTTCCCTGCCGTCGTTGGTACACCATACAAGCGCGCGGCTGTCCGGCGACTCATTTGCCATAACGTCGATAACATCGTAGGCAAAGTTGAAATTGTCGGGGCAGTGAATGTCGATATCGGTCGGAAGACCCTCGCTGTCGTAGGAAATATCGGCAAATTTTTTATAAATCTGTTCCATGTAAAACGCCGCCTTCCTCGTATATTCCGAACTTTCTGAATCTGTCGTACCGCGCCTGTAAAATGGCGCTGTCCGGCATTGACGTCAGCCTGTCGACGTCCTTTTTAAGCTGCGCGGAAATCGTTTTGCACATGCCCTTGAAGTTGTCGAAATTCTCATCAAAAACAACGTCGGCGACGCCGAAATTTTTCATATCCGCTGCGGTTATCCGCAGCGCGTCGGCGGCGTCCGGCGCGCGGGTGGAGTCCTTCCATATTATGCTGGCGCACCCCTCTGGGGAGATGACCGAATAGCATGCGTTTTCAAGCATATAGACGGTATCCGCCGTACACAGAGCAAGCGCGCCGCCGCTGCCGCCCTCGCCGATAACGATGCTTATCGTGGGCGTGCGCAGAGCGGACATTTCCATTATGCTCTCCGCTATCGCCTGACCCTGTCCGCGCTCCTCCGCCTCCATGCCGCAGTACGCGCCCAGCGTGTCTACAAGGCATATCACGGGACGGCGGAATTTCTCCGCCTGCTTCATCAGCCGCAAAGCCTTGCGGTAGCCCTCCGGCTTTGGACAGCCGAAGTTGTTTTTTATGCGTTGTGTTACGTCCTTGCCCTTTTCAATGGCGATGTAGGTCACGGGCGTATCGCCCAAAAGACCTATGCCCGCCTCGATTGCGCTGTCCTCGCCAAACCGCCTGTCGCCGCAAAGCCGCACCCTGTTTGAAAACAGGTTTTCGATGTAGTCGGCAGCTGTCGGTCTGCCGTTCTGGCGCACTGTTTTAAGTTTTTCGTAAGCTGTCATTTTCCCGCCTCCGTATTATGCAGCCTGAGTATGGCGGAAAGCGTTTTTTTCATGTCGCGCCGGGGTACGATGTTGTCAATAAACCCGTGCTCCATCAAAAATTCCGCGCTCTGAAAGTTGTCCGGCAGACGCTGCTTTGTCGTCTGCTCGACAACCCGCCTTCCCGCAAAGCCTACAAGCGCGTTCGGCTCCGCCAAAATAATGTCGCCCTGCATTGCAAAGGACGCCGTCACGCCGCCCGTCGTGGGGTTGGTGACGACCGTCACATACAGCAACCCGCGCTCCGAATGCTTTTTGACGGCGGCGGAGGTCTTTGCCATCTGCATAAGGCTTATAATTCCCTCCTGCATACGCGCCCCGCCCGAGGCGGTAAAGCCTATAACCGGGAGTCCGCGCCGCGCGGCAAGCTCAAACGTGCGCGCTATCTTTTCGCCGACGACCGAACCCATACTCGCCATAATAAAGCGGGTGTCCATAACAAATATCATGCAGGGGTATCCGTCGATTTCAGCGCGTCCGCAGACGACGGCGTCCTCGTTTCCGGTGGCGGCGCGCGCCTTTTCCAGCTTTTCGGAATATCCCGGAAAGTCAAGAAAATCCACCGATTTAAGGTCGGAATACAGCTCGGAAAAGCTGTTTTTGTCCACAATGCTTTCAATTCTCACGCGGGGCGGCATTTTAAGCAGCCCGCCGCAGTGCGGGCAGATATATCCGCCTGACAAAAGCTGTTTTTCGGTGAGCGGCTCTTTGCAGAATCCGCAGCTTACAGTCGCGTCCGTCCTTGTCTTAAAAGGAAATATCATCTCACTTGTCCTCCGAACCTATAAGCGCAAAGGAAAACTGCGCGGCGGCGCACAGCTTTCCGTCCGCCGTACACTTGCCCTCCGCCCAGTAAAACTGTCCTTTCTGCGCAGTTATGCGGCACTGCGTCTCAACCGTCTGCCCGGGGCGGACCGGCGAGCGAAACTTGACCTTGTCAAGCCCCGTAAACAGCGTGGTTACGCCCGATGCCGCCTTGTCCGCAAGCAAAACGCAGGCGGACTGAGCGAGAATTTCGCACAGTATCACGCCCGGCACTATCGGGTTTTGCGGAAAATGTCCGTCTAAGAAAAACTCGTTTCCCGTTATCGTTTTGTAGCCGTGCGCCGTGCCGTTTTCATCAACCTCCGCCCTGTCCAGCAGCATCATCGAGCCGCGGTGGGGGAGTATCTTTTCCAAATCGCTTTTTTCAAACATGACTTTACCTTATATCCTTAAATGCAAGACAGGCGTTATGCCCGCCAAAGCCGAGAGAGGTCGATATCGCCGTCTCTACCTTTTTCTCTATCGCCTTGTTCGGCACGTAAAAGAGGTCGCACTCCGGGTCCGGCTCGTCAAGGTTTATGGTGGGCGGGATTATCCCGCTTTTGAGCGCAAGCACGCAGATTATCGCCTCCATCGCGCCCGCCGCGCCGAGCATATGCCCTGTCATTGATTTTGTGGAGCTTATAAGCGCCTTTTTCGCACCGTCGCCCAGCGCGAGCTTAAACGCCTTCGTCTCGGTCTTGTCGTTGAGCGGCGTACCCGTGCCGTGCGCGTTTATGTAAAGACTGTCCGCGCTGTAATCCACGCCCGCAAGCGCATTTGTGACAGCCCGCGCCGTTTGCGTCCCGTTAGGTTCGGGGGCGGTGACGTGGTGCGCGTCGCAAGTCGAGCCGTAGCCCACAATCTCGGCAAAAATCTGCGCGCCGCGGTTCAGCGCGTGCTCGTATTCCTCCAGTACCATAACAGCCGCGCCCTCGCCTAAAACAAAGCCGCCGCGCCGCCTGTCAAACGGCAGGCACGCCAGGTTCGGGTCGCTTGCCTGAGACAGTGCCATACAGTTTACAAACCCCGCCGCGGTGAGCGGCAGTATCGCCGCCTCCGAGCCGCCCGCCAGCGCGGCGGTGAGATACCCGTCCTTAATGGCGCGGTATGCCTCGCCTATGACGTTGCTGCCGGTCGCGCAGGCGGTCGCAAGACAGAGCGCGCTGCCGTGCGCGCCGTATTTTATCGCAAGCTGTCCCGCCGCGATGTTTATTATCATTTTCGGAACAAACTGCGGACTTACAAAGCGCGCGCCCTTTTGCAAAAGCGACCTGTCGTTTTCACAGAGGGTGTCGATGCCGCCTATCCCCGAGCCGAGGTAGACGCCGAACAGGTCGGAATTGACTTTGCCGTGAATGCCGCTCTGCTCCATCGCCTCGTCCGCCGCCGCCAGGGCGTACTGCGTAAACGCGTCCGTCTTGCGCGCGACCGCCTTGCCTAATATTCCCTCCGCGTCGAAGTCCTTCACCTCCGCGGCGACGCTGCATTTCATATCCGACGCGTCAAACTTCGTTATGGCGCCTATTCCGCAATGTCCGTTTTTTATACTCTCCCACGACTTGGAAACACAGTTTCCGACAGGGCTTACAGCCCCCATTCCGGTTATAACGACTCTTCTCATATATGTATATTCTCCTTTAACTTATGCAGGTCATCCCGCCGTCCGCGCAGATGACAGAGCCTGTGATGTAGGACGCGCCGTCCGACGCGAGAAACGCACAGACAGCCGCTATCTCCTCCGGCTTTGCAAACCGCTTCATGGGGATTTGCCCGATAATCGCCTCGTTTTGCGTAAAGTCCGCCGTCATATCCGTTTCGACAAAGCCGGGCGCTATCGCGTTGCAGGTGACCCCGCGCGAGGCAAGCTCTCTTGCGACGCTTTTTGTAAAGCCTATAACCGCCGCCTTTGACGCGGAATAGTTTGCCTGTCCGGCGTTGCCTATAAGCCCGCTTACCGAGCTTATGTTTATAATGCGTCCGCTCCGCTTTTTCATAAACACGGGGTACGCCTGCTTTATGGTGTTGTAAACCCCGTAGAGATTGGTGCGAAGCACCTTATCAAAGCTGTCCGGCTTCATTGAAAGCAGCAGCTTGTCGTCCGTTATTCCGGCGTTGTTTACAAGTATGTCAAAGCTGCCGAAATCGGCGATTATCTGTTTGAATACCTGCTCTGTCTGCCCGTAGTCCGCAACGTCGCAGACGTAGCCGCGCGCGGTAACGCCGAGAGCCTCAAGCTCTCTTTCTGTCTGCTCTGCTCCCGCGCCGCCGCGCGACAAAAAGGCGATATTGGCGCCGTTTTCCGCAAGAGCCGTGCATACAGCCCTGCCTATCCCGCGCGAGCCGCCCGTCACGACCGCCGTTTTTCCGTTAAGCATTATAAGACCTCCTCCAAAACAAGCCGCGCCTGCGCGATATTTTCAACCGAATATGCGCGCGCGTCCGGCAGTATTTTGGTCACAAGCTTTTGCAGAACGCTGCCCGCGCCCGTCTCGACAAAGGTGTCGATTCCGCTTTCCGCCATCGCGCGTATCGTCTTTTCCCACAGCACGGGGTGGTCCATCTGCCCCGAAAGCGTTTTTTCCATATCGTCCGAGTAGGGCGCTGCGGTAAGATTTGCGTAAACGGGTATTTCCGTAGGCTTAAGCCCCGTTTTTGAAATCTCCGCTTTGAATTTTTCGGCGGCATCGCTCATAAATGGCGAGTGGAACCCGCCGCTCACCTTGAGCGGAAGCAGCCGCCCGCCCGCGGCTTTCACAGCGTCTCCC
>CANQVN010000037.1 GCA_947627315.1 uncultured Clostridia bacterium
AGCTACTATGACACGCTGCCCGTGAGCGCGGGCGCACCCTACAGCTTTGTAACGGCGGACGACGAGGCAAACGACCGCTTGCAGTCGCTTTTAAAAACGCTGGGGCTTGATAAAAACGCGACGGCGGCGCAGGTGATGGAGCAGCTTGTAAAGCGCTACTCCATAGACAACTCGCTTACCACCGCTCAAAAGCGAACCGTGGCGGGCGTCCGCTACGAGATGGAACGGTCCGATTTTTCGGTATATAACCCCTATACCTTTGCAAGCGAGATATCAATAGACACCGTAACCAAGATAAAGGAGCTGTCGGACGAATATACCGGCGTTTCGATAGGCACCGAGAGCAAGCGTTCATACACCACCCCCTATTTTGCCTCGCACATACTGGGCAGGATAGGCAAGATATACGCCGACGAGTACAAGGAGCTTCAGCAAAAAGGCTATAATATGAACGACTACGTCGGTAAAGAGGGAATCGAGCGCGCGATGGAGGAGTACCTGCGCGGCAAGGACGGCACGCGGGTTATCGAGCGCGACTCGTCCGGCAGGGTGACAAACGTCACCACCGTCAAAGAGCCCGTTTCGGGCAACAACATAATTTTAACGTTGGATAAAGACCTTCAGCAGGCGGCTCAGACCTCGCTGGAGGAGACGATAAAAAGCATCGCAAATCGGGGCGGGCGCACCGGCGAGGGTGCGGACGCATGCGCGGGCGCTGCGGTCGCAATTTCGGTAAACAGCGGCGAGATACTTGCCGCGGCGACAGCCCCGACCTACGACCTTGCGACCTATTCCGAAAATTACAACGTTCTTGCAAACGACCCGCTTCACCCCTTTCTCAACCGCGCGTTCAGCGGCACCTACGCGCCCGGCTCCACTTTCAAAATGGCAACCGGCATCGCGGGGCTGGAGGAGGGCTTTATAACCCCGCGCACGCTCATCAGAGATATGGGTATTTTCACCAAATACCCCGATTACAAGCCGCGCTGCTGGGTCTATTCCGACTATGGGACGACCCACGGCTCGATAAACGTGTCTCAGGCGCTTGAAAAGTCCTGCAATTACTTTTTCTACGAGACGGCGGATATGATGGGCATCGAGCTTTTGAACGAGTATTGCAGAAAGCTGGGGCTGGGCGAGAAAACGGGCATCGAGCTTTCGGAGTCGGCGGGCGTGCTGGCAGGTCCGGAATACCGTAAAAAGAGCGGGGGCGATTGGTTTCCGGGCGACGTGCTTCAGGCGGCAATCGGTCAGTCGGACAATCTGTTTACTCCCCTACAGCTTGCAAACTACGTCGCGACGGTGGTAAACGGAGGCACGCGCTACCGCGCGCACCTTGTAAAGGCGGTCAACAGTTCAAAGGACGGCGCGTCGATTCCGCTTGACTCCGTTTCGGTGGTGGAGACGCTTAAAATGAAGGACGAAAACTATCACGCCATAATGTACGGGATGAAGCTTGCGGCGGACAGCGGCACCGCGTCTACGCTGTTTTCAAGCTACAAGGTGGGCGTCGGCGCAAAGACCGGCACCGCCTCTGTGCCGAGCGGCACGGCAAACGGCATTTTCGTCGCTTTCGCACCGTATGAAAACCCGGAGATTGCCGTCTGCGTCGTGGTGGAACACGGCGCGCACGGAAACTATGTGGGCGAGGTCGCAAAGGCGATTTTCGACGAGTATTTCAGCGACAGGACGACAGACTATAAAGTTCCCGAGGAACAGCAGCTTGTAAAATAGGAGGATAAATAATATGATAAAAAACCTGATTTTCGATTTCGGAAATGTGCTTATCAAATACGACGCCGAGGGCTATGCGACAGAGCTTGCCGGCGGCGACGGCGAGCTTGGCGCCTACATATATAAAAAGACGCTTCTGAATAACAGGGTATGGGTGGATTTCAACTTAGGGCTTTACACCGAAAATGAGGTCATATCCGTCCTTCAGGCCGACGTCGAGCCGCAGCACCGCGATTTGCTTGAAAAATACGTTCGCACCCTCGACCTCTGCTTTAAGCAGTACGATGAGATGCTGCCCGTTTTGGACAGGGCAAAGTCGCTCGGACTCAAGCTGTACCTGCTTTCAAACTTCCCCAAGGAGACGTTTGAGCGCACGGCGCCGCGCTGTCCTGTTCTTGAAAAGCTGGACGGTATGGTCGTTTCCTGCTACATACATATGGGAAAGCCGAAAAAGAACATTTTCGATTACTTACTGGATAAATATTCGCTTAAAGCGGACGAGTGCCTTTTTGCCGACGATACAAAGGTGATAACCGATGCTGCCGAGCGGTTTGGCATCTGCTCGCACACGTTTACAACGGCAAAGCTTTACACCGAATTTTTGAAAAAGCAGGGCGTGTTTTAATATAAAAAGGAGTATTTACAATGTCAGACTACGTTTTAAGCTGCTGTTCGACAGCGGATCTTTCAAAAGAGCATTTTGAAAGCAGGAATATCCGCTATATCTGCTTTCACTACACGCTGGACGGTGAAAACCACTTGGACGATCTCGGTCAGTCGATACCGTTTGAGGAGTTTTACGCCGCCATGGAAAACGGCGCGGATACGCGCACGAGCCAGATAAACGTCGACGAGTACGTCGAGTATTTCGACTCGATATTAAGTACGGGCGCAGACCTTATCCACCTCACCCTGTCAAGCGGTATTTCCGGCTCTATCAACTCCGCCCGCAGCGCGGCGGAAATCGTTGCGGAAAAGTACCCCGACCGCAAGATTTACATTGTCGACTCGCTTGCCGCCTCCAGCGGATACGGGCTTATTATGGACAAGATGGCGGATTTGCGGGACGGCGGTATGGGTATCGACGAGCTTTATAATTGGGTCGAGCAGAACAAGCTTCGTATGCACCACTGGTTTTTCTCTACCGACCTTAAATATTACATAAAGGGCGGGCGAATTTCCAAGACCTCCGGCACGATAGGCACGCTGCTTGGCATCTGCCCGCTGCTCAACGTCGACCACGAGGGCAAGCTTATCCCGCGCGCCAAGGTGCGCACCAAGAAAAAGGTGATGCGCGAAATCGTCGAGCGGATGGTACAGCACGCGCAGGACGGGCTTGATTACTCCGACAAGTGCTATATGTCCCAGTCGGCGTGCGTGGACGACGCGCGCATCGTGGCGGAGGATATAAAGTCGCGATTCAAAAAAATAAAGGGCGATATTGAGATAAACTATATCGGAACGGTAATAGGCAGCCACTCCGGTCCCGGCACCGTCGCGGTGTTTTTCTGGGGCGACCCGAGAGAAGACTGATAAATTTTACCCCACGCAGCGCCAATTTACACCAAAAAAAGACAGCGGGCAAAAGATTAACTTGCCCGCTGTCATCTATATAAAAGAGGTTTTTCGGCAAAACCGAGCCTCCTGCATTATTATGACACGACTATCGAAAAATATACGTCCCGCCTGTCTTTGAACTGGGACAGCCGCACCTCGTCCAGATTCTGTATCTCCACGCCGTCGATATACAGCCTTATCTGACGACCCTCGGCGGCAACGCCGTAAAAGCTGTAAATCCTGCCGTCGCGTATCACCGCGACGCCCGTCGTCCCACTAATGATATTATAGTAATCGTCAATCAAATCGGAGACGGTGTAGCTCTCGCTCAAAGTGGCGTCGAACATAACGTTGTTTGCAAGCAGCGGCTTGCCGAATTTTGCAAACCCGTTGAATTCAAAGTGGAAAATACTGTCGTATTTTATCATAACATCCGAGTACCAGTTTGTGATGCTCGGAAGATCCTTGTCGGAAAGGTAGGTCACCACCCGCAGCTCATCCGAAAACGTCACGGGAAAGCTCTGGTCGGGCTGTTCCTCCTCCCCGTCCTCCTGCGACAGCGCGCCGCCCGACGCTGAAGGAGAGCTGCTCGACGCGTCTTCTCCGTTTTCGGTCTCCTCCGCTCCTTTCTCGGAGACCTCGCGGTCGTCGCCTGCGCTGCCTTCCGCGGCGTCCGGCGTCTCGGTTATATTCCCGTCGTTTTCCGCGGCGCGGGGCTGCTCGTCGCCGGATTTATTTTCTCCTGCATTGTCGCTTGCCGTCCTGTCGTTAGAGACAATAGCCTGCTCTATGACAAATTCACCCTCGTCCTGCCGCGCGTTTCTACGGGACATAACCGCTACTGTCGAATAGAGCAAAAGCGCAAGCGCGGCGGCGGACGAAAGCGCGGCGATAAGCGGCGCTTTTACCGAGCGCGGCTTTTCCCTTTTCACCGCGGGCTGCTCGTTTTTGCACATCTCCAAAAGACGGTCGGAAAGCTCTTTGTCGGCGTGGATTTTGTCCATCGCTGACCGATATTCATTTTTCATTACGCTCGCCTCCCGTCATTTCTTTTTTGAGCGCCGCCCGCGCGCGCGACAGTCTCGAACGCACGCTGACGTCAGGTATTTCGAGTATTTTCGATATTTCGGAGCTGTTATAGCCGCAGTAATAGTAAAGATGAATCACCTCGCGGTAGATGCGCTTTAACCGCATCACCGCCGCAACCACCTTGTTTTCCATCTCGGACATTTCGTTTTCACGGTTCGTCCTATCGGCAAGCACGCCCGCAAGCTCATCGTAGCTGAGCTCGCCGCGCTGCGCGCGCTTAAAGTTTTTGGAGGCGTTTACGGCGACCTTGAACAGCCAGTTTCTGGCGTGCTCCTCGCTGATGAAAACAGGTTTTTTTTGCAGATATGTAACAAACACCTGCTGAGCTATGTCCTGCGCATCGTCAAAATTGCGGACGTACACAAGACTGAGCCTCACAATATCATCCAAAAACCTTCCGACCAGATATTCGGCTGAATTATACCTCACATCTGAGCTCATATCTCCTCCGGTTTCTGTCTATATTACAAATAACAACCCCAAAACGTTGCAGTTTTTTACGAAAAAATAAATTTCGGCTCTTTAGACAAAAAACGCCTCTTTCGCGGCGGTTTTTTGTCTATTTTTCATTCAAGAAAATCCTTCAGGCGTTTGCTGCGGGAGGGATGGCGAAGCTTTCGCAAAGCCTTCGACTCTATCTGGCGGATGCGCTCGCGGGTGACGTTGAACTCGCGTCCGACCTCCTCCAGCGTGCGCTGCCTGCCGTCGATAAGCCCGAAGCGCAGGCGAAGCACCATCGCCTCGCGCGGGGTGAGCGTCTCCAGCACCTCGGACAGCTGCTCCTTGAGCATTATATGTGAGGTCGCCTCGACCGGCGCGGGAATGTCGTCGTCCGGGATAAAATCGCCAAGATGGGAATCCTCCTCGCCGATAGGCGTTTCGAGCGAGACGGGGTCGAGCGCGATTTTCAGCACCTCGCGTATCTTTTCCTCCGGCTGACCGAGCTCGCGGGCAATCTCCGCGCTTGTCGGCTCTCTGCCCAGCTCCTGAACGAGCTGGCGGGACACCCGCATAACGCGGTTTATCGTCTCCACCATATGGACGGGGATGCGGATTGTACGCGCCTGGTCGGCAATCGCGCGGGTTATCGCCTGCCTTATCCACCAGGTGGCGTAGGTGGAAAACTTGTAGCCCTTTTCATAATCGAATTTTTCGACCGCCTTGATAAGCCCGAGATTACCCTCCTGTATCAAATCGAGAAAGTGCATGCCGCGCCCGACGTACCGCTTGGCGATGGAGACGACAAGGCGCAGGTTTGCCTCGGACAGCCTGTCCTTGGCGTATTGACTGCCGTCCTTCATCATCTTTGCAAGCTCTATCTCCTCCTCGGGCGTGAGCAGCGCGACCTTGCCTATCTCTTTGAGATAGACCTTGACCGGGTCGTCTACAATCATCATATCGGCGCCGTCCGAGCCGGAGTAGGTCTCCCCCTCCACGCTTTCTATGTCGATGTCGCCGATGTCGTCTATAACGTCCTCGATGATATCAATGCCCTGCTCCTCCAGCATATCGTACAGCTTTTCCATATGCTCCGCGTCGAGCGACACCTCGTCGATAGCGTCGATTATCTCGCGGTTGGTAAGCGAGCCCTTTGCCTTGCCCGCCTCTACCAGGTCCTTGTAAAACTGCTTTTTCTCAATGTTCATCCTTTTTTATCTCCTTTTTGTATAAGCGCGGCAAGCTGCTCCGACGACAGATCCGCCGCGTCTACCTTCCCGTTTTTCTGCGCCTTTATCGTGCGGATGCAGTCGTCCGTCTGCGCCCGCATATTGTCCGACAGCACCGTGGTGTTCAGCATAAACATTATCCGCGCCGTCTGCCCGCTGTCAAAGCTTTCGTCAAACGACAGCGTTGAAACAGAGCTGTCGCTTTTGAGGCTTTCGGTTATAAATTCATACACCCTTCGGTTAAACCCGGTCACAAAATCATCCGGCGAGATTTGCGACGTTATATAGTCAAGATAGTCGGGGTTTTTGCAAAGCAGAGCTATCAGCGTCTCCTCCGCGCGGGCGGCAAGCAGGTTTTTCGACCTGTCGCGGTTGACCGTGTCCTGCCCGCCCGTCACGGCGCGGCTTTCCGCCTGCTCGGCGCGGCGGCGTTCGCTTCGCGCCGCCTTTTTTCTGCGCCGCTCTATGTCCGCTTTGAGCGTCTCGGCGGAAATGCCCAGCTCCCTCGCAAGCGAAAAAGCGTAAATCTCCCGCTCGACGGGCGACGGCAGCGCCGCTATCACCTCCGAGCTTTCGGCTATAAACTCCATTTTCTGCGCCGTGTCGTTAAGGTCGTATTTTTCGCGGAGCATGTCCACCCGATATTCGGTCGGCGTTTTGGAGTCGTTTATCAGCAGCTTGAACCTGTCCCTGCCGTAGGTCTTGATATATTCGTCCGGGTCCTTTGCCCCCTGCATCCGCAGCACCCGCACCGTTACCCCCTGCATACGCAGGTAGTCTATCGCCTTGGAGGTCGCCTTTTGTCCCGCGCCGTCGCTGTCAAAGGCTATGATGACCGTCTTGGCATATCGGGCGATAATCCGCGACTGCTCCTCGGTAAAGGCGGTGCCGAGCGGCGCGACGGCGTTTTTGAACCCCTCCTGCGCCATCATCACAACGTCGATGTTGCCCTCGCACAGAATAAGCGTGCCGTCCCCGCCCGACTTTGCAATATTGAGTCCGAAAACGATATTGCCCTTGCGGTAGATATCGGTGTCGGGCGAGTTCATATATTTCGGCGTCCCGTCCGGCAGCACGGTTCTGCCCGAAAAGGCGACGACGTTGCCCCGAAGGTCGATAACGGGAAACATCAGCCTCCCCCGGAATTTATCGTAATATCCGCCGTTTTTCCGGCTCTTTGCGGCAAGCCCCGCCGCCTCCATCTCCTGAAGCGAATAGCCCGATTTCAGCAGCAGATTTTTAAGATCGTCAAAGCTGTCCTTCGCATATCCCAGTCCGTACCGCTTGACGGACGCCGCCGTAAGCCCGCGGGACGCGAGATATTTTTTACCGGGGTTTTCCCCCTGCGTCAGATTTTCGTAAAAGTGCCGCGCGGCAAGCCGGTGCATCTCCAGCATCCGCTCCCGCGACCGCCGCTTTTTGTCGCTCTGCCCGCCGTCCTCCGGCATCGAAAGCCCCGCGCGGTCGGCAAGCAGCCGCACCGCGTCGATATAATCGAGGTTTTCCCGGTTCATAATAAAGGTTATCACGTCTCCCCCGCTTCCGCAGCCGAAGCAGTAGTAAGACGAGGTGTCGCAAAAAACCGTGAAAGAGGGGGTTTTCTCACTGTGAAACGGACAACAGGCGACGTATCTGCTGCCCGCGCGCTTGAGCGTTACATAGCTTCCTATCACCTCGTCGATGGGACAGCGGAATTTAAGCTCGCTTATAAACGCGCTGTCTATCGCCATTTTGTCACTCCCTTCCTCATTTTATATCCCAGCTTTTCGGTATGAAAAGCTGGCTGAACAAGTCTACGGCAAACCTGTCCGTCATAGTCGCCACATAGTCGCACGCCGCGCGGGCGGGCGACTCGTTTTCCGCAATCGGTATGTACTCGTCCGGCAGCTTTTCCGGGTTTTTGACGTAATACTTGTATATCGCCTCGATTATGCCCTGCGCCTTGCCCTCCTCCGTCTTTGCCTTTGAGCCGAGGTAAATTTCGGAAAAGAGGAATTTATGCAGTATGTCAAACCCCTCTTTGATATCGGGCTGCATCCGTATGTCGGGCAAGCCTGTGCTCGCGTTGACAGTACCCATCACCATCGCGTTGATTCTCTCGCTGTGTCCGTTTCCCAATATCTCGCGGGCGCGGCGCGGCAGGTCGTTTTCCGTTATAAGTCCCGCGCGGACGGCGTCGTCGATGTCGTGGTTTATGTAAGCTATCTTGTCGGCAAGGCGGACTATCCGCCCCTCCGGCGTGTCCGCCTGCTTGTCGCCCGTGTGGCAGAGTATGCCGTCCAGCGTCTTTTCGGTGAGATTGAGACCCTGACCCTCCTTTTCAAGGACGGTGCAGACTCTCACGCTCTGCTCGTTGTGCCGAAACGGGAACGGGCAGATTTCATCCAGCACCCGCTCGCCCGCGTGACCAAACGGCGTGTGTCCCAAATCGTGACCTAACGCTATCGCCTCTGTCAAATCCTCGTTCAGAAACAGACAGCGCGCGATTGTGCGGGATATCTGCGCGACCTCCAGCGTGTGGGTGAGCCGCGTGCGGTAATGGTCCCCCGTCGGACTCAAAAACACCTGCGTCTTATGCTTTAAGCGGCGAAACGCCTTTGAGTGGATTATCCTGTCCCTGTCGCGGCAAAAGCAGGTGCGGTAGTCGCTCTCCCGCTCCGGTATCGCGCGGCACGCGCTGTTTTCGGCAAGCGCGGCATATTTTGAAAGCGTCTCCCGCTCTCTTTTTTCAAATATTTCGCGGTAGTTCATGTTCACCTCCGCAGTTTACGGCTTCCGCTATATACTATATACGACAAAGTTTATAAAAATCCTGCCGAATAAATAAAATTATGAAAAAAACAGTTGACAAAGCCGCGTTGTACTGGTAAAATATATAGGCTTGTCGATTAGATGAGCCTGTTAATATGAATAGTATGACTCATTAGCTCAGTTGGTAGAGCACATGACTTTTAATCATGGGGTCCGGAGTTCGAACCTCCGATGGGTCACCAGTCGCGGCAGGTCCTTGTGGCTTGCCGCGGTTTTTTATGTTATCCCGAAAGGCGTCGGTTACGCCGCCGCTAATCTTGCAAGGCGGTAAATTGCACATTTTAAACAAAAAACCGACATTTTCCTTTTATGGGTTTGACAAATTTAATAATATAATATATAATATGATTGAAAGAATAATATCGGAGGCGTCGCATGTTCAAAGTTTTTCTTGCCGAAGATGAGAGCCTTGTGCGCGAGGGGCTGCGCGACAACGTGCCGTGGGAGCAGTGCGGCTTTACCTTTGCCGGCGAAGCGCCCGACGGCGAGGTGGCTCTGTCACAGATACGCAAAATCAAGCCGGATTTGCTGATTACCGATATTAAAATGCCGTTTATGGACGGGCTTTCGCTGTGCAGGCTGGTCTGCCGCGAGCTGCCCGATATCAAGGTCGTCATACTGAGCGGGTACGACGATTTTAATTACGCGCGCCGCGCCATTGAGCTGCGCGTCAGCAAATACCTTTTAAAGCCTGTCACAAAGTCCGTTATGACGCAGACGCTGGAGGAGCTGCGCGCCGAGATGGAAAAGGAGCGGGAGCAGAAGGAATTTTTAAGACGGTATGATAAGGAGACGCAGCAGTACGAGCAGTATTCCCGCCGCGCGCTGTTTGAGGATATGACCTCGGGCAAGACGTCTGTCGGCGAGGTGTACGAGCGCGCCGCCGCGCTCGGCATTGAGCTTAACGCCTCCTGCTACAATATAGCTTTGTTCAGCATAAGGTTCGAGTCGGAGCGGTATTCCGAGCGAACCTCTTTTCTGCGTGACGAGCTGGTGGAGTTTTTCCTGCACCGCCCCGAATACCAGCTTTTCCGCTGGGGGTTTATGGACTATGCGGTGCTGATAACGGGGGATGCGGACAACATCGCCCGCCGCACCGACAAGTGCAGGCAGCACGTCCAGATTCGCTGTGAGTCGGAAAGCGTCGAGCCGCACTGGTATTTTGCCTCGGGTACGCCGGTAAGCCGGCTGAGCCTGCTGCCCGAATGCTTTGAAAAGGTGAGCCGCGCGCTGTTCGGCAGATACCTCACCCCCGACAGCCACATTCTCACCGACAGCGAGACCGAGAGTATGGAAAACCTGTTTTCTGTCAGCGAGACGATAGCCGACCCGATGGTGCTGCGCGGCTTTATGCAGACGGGCAGACCGGAGGAGGTCTGCGACTTTGTGGACGGGTACATAGCAAAGCTGGGCGACGTCGCCCATTCGCTGCTATTCAGGCAGTACCTTATGATGAGCGCGCGGTTCAACGCCGTCATTATGGTCAAAAGCTTCGGCTGCACGCAGGAGGAATTTATAGAGGGGCTGGAGATTGAGGGGGCAAACGGCAGCGACGAGTATTTCAGGGATTTTCTCATCAAGGTGTTAAAGCGCGCCGTCGCCATGCGGGACAAAAGCACCCATAGCCAGTATCTCAGCCTCGTTCAGACCGCGAAGGATTATATCGACGCGAATTTCGACAACGAGAGCATCTCGCTCAACACGGTCGCCAAGGCGGTAAACGTCAGCGCGAACTATTTCAGCGCGGTGTTCAGCCACGAGGTGGGGCTGACCTTTGTCGAGTACCTCACCCAAAAGCGGATGGAAAAGGCGCGGCTGCTTTTGCGGCAGACAGACAAGCGCACCGGCGAGATAGCGTATGAGGTGGGATATAAGGACCCGCGCTATTTCAGCTTCATATTTAAAAAGACGCAGGGTATGTCGCCGCGCGATTTTCGGGCGGGCAGAGGTGAAAAATCATGAAAGCCCGCCGTATGGAGCTTGACGACAGACTGAAAAACCTCACGCGCACCCTGCTTGTGCCGATGCTGGCGCTGTCGCTTGTGATGATGTTTCTTTTCACCGCTTACAACCTCTATTACAGCAGAATAAGCGGCAACATTGTCAAAAGCTCGCAGTTCAACCAGAACTTCAAGGACGAGATAGACCTCAAGATGTACTATTTTGCGGTGGACAGCGAGTTTTCGGAGGGAATACCGTTTGACGAGGTGGATGAGGCGCTCTCCCTTGCGGGACAGCTTTTGGACAGCACCTCCTCCCCGTCCAGCCGCCGCTCGCTTCACGAGGTGGTGAGCCTGTGCGAAAACCTCAAGGCGAGTATGTCCCAGCTTGAAAACACCTCCCAATACGAAAAGCGGATAGAACAGCTTGAGTCGAACATATACGTAAGCACCGAGCTTATACAATATTATATGTATAATTATCTCTACCGCGAGTCGCGGCAGCTCGCGTCGTCCTACAGGGTGATGAACTACGGGCTGTATATTATGCTTGCCGCCTTTCTTTTGGCGATAGCGATACTGACGGCGGTGACGGTGAAAAAACAGCGGAAAATAAGCAGCAGTATCACAAAGCCTATCGACCTGCTTTACGACCGCGTCGAGCAGCTCAGCCGCGGCAGTCTCACGCCGCAGACCCCGGTCGTAGCGGAGGACAGAAAGCTTCAGGCGCTCGCGGCGGGGTTTGAGCGTATGGCGGAACAGTTAAGCCGCCAGATGGAGCTCAACCGCATCGAGGCGGAGCGGGTGCGCAATATGGAGTTTCTTCTCATTCAGGCGCAGATAAACCCGCACTTTCTCTACAACACGCTTGACGCCATCGTGTGGCTTATCGAGATGGGTCAGAGCGAGCAGGCGATAGATATGATAACCAACCTGTCCGGCTTTTTCAGGCTGTCGCTCAGCAACGGACGGGACGTTATCACGCTGCGGGAGGAGGAGCTGCACGTTCGCAGCTATCTTGAAATCCAGCAGATGCGGTATAAGGACGTGCTGAGCTATGAGATAGATATGGACC
>CANQVN010000038.1 GCA_947627315.1 uncultured Clostridia bacterium
GCGTTGCCGTTTTTCGCCCGCTCGGAGTTGTCAAGATAACGCATATACATCTCAAAGTTCGCCGACTTGCCGCTTTTGTATATCGGCTCGAATATCTGCTTTAGAGACTTGCCGACGGTCTTACCGTCTATATCGACGTTATTCTTGTTAATCATAGCGTCGACGGTACTTCTCGCCTGCTTGGAGTTGTTATAGAGCGCCTGAAGCTCCTGCTTTATGCCCAGCGCCTTACCCAACCGACCGATAGCCTCTCCGCTGTCGACAAACCCGCGCTGGAGGGCGTGCTTGACGTTGCCAATCTCACGGATAAACTCCGACAGAGAGCCGCCGCCCTCGGCGGGCGCAAACGCTCTGCTCTCATACTCGCTTTGAATGTATCTGCTTTGCCCGTTCTCGCGGCGGACGTTCATCACCGCCTCAAACTCCGCCGTGTGTTCTCCGCTCCGTATCGCGGTATACATTCTGTCGGCAATTTTTTTGACGCCGTCTGTGTATTTACTTTCAACTTTATCAAAACCGCCGCGGTTAAGATATGCGGCAAGCCTCTCGTACATCTCGACCGCAAGCGACATATCGCCGGCGACAAGCTCCGCCACCGCATCGTCGGACAAAACCAGCTCCGAAAGAAAGTCAATCGCCGCCTGACGCCTTATATTCTGTTCGGACAGCGCGCTGCCGTTTAAGCGGGTAGGGTTCTCTTTGACAAACATATCATACTTTTTCGCGGCGGCTGTTAAAAGCGCGTTAACATCTTTGCCGTGCGCCTCGGCGTAGTCCAGTATCTGCTCGGATATATCCGTGACGGCATTGTTTGAAGTGGAATAGCGTATATCGATTTCCGCACGGTTAAAAGTACCGATGTTATCCGTTGCGGATTTGATTTGGTTGGGATTAAAGACAGCATACTGACCGTATAACTTATCCACTAAGCCGTCATATCCGCGTTGTTGCAGTGTCTGCCGAATTGCCGCGGGGTTTTCCTCCATAATGGAAAAGTAGTCATAATCGCCGCCCACTAATTCGCGCAGTTGTGCATCTCCGTTTTCATACATTCCCAAAAACGTATGTCTGAAATTTTGCGCATCCTGCTCGGTATTTATAACCAAAGGATTTTGCATAGTCAAGTACACCGGCATAATGTTCTTGCCGTATCTTTGCGCCTTTGTCCTATCGTTTGCAAAGAAAAACGCTTCGCCGACATAATCGCCGCTTAATTCATTTGAGTTGAATTTGTCTGTATCAAATGCTGTAAACTCCGCGTCCGTCCCGTGGTAAAATACCTTCGGGGCGCCGTCCTCGTTCAGCAGCTCGGGATTTACTTCTTTTCCGGCAAAAAAATCTTTATCAAAAGTCTTGACAAGTGAATATAAATCTGATATAGTGATATCGGAAGCAGTTCCGACAACACTTTTGGCGATGCCTGATGAATTCATCTGGTAAGTCAATGTCGGCTGCTTCTTTTTTATTTTCGTATTGCTTTCGCTTTTGAGATTATCAACTATTTCTATACTTCTAAGATGATATCCCCTGCGTTCAACTGCATTTTTTAATTGATTATAATATTCCTCTATAGAGATTTTTGCAATATATACATCGCCGTTGTATCTTACGGGAGTATAAAGCTTGTGCATAAACGCGGTGTTTGCCGACTTACTTTTACCGTCTTTAAGTGAAATTGTCGTATCAAACAAAATGGCATTATGCAATATTTTTTGAATATCGGAAAGAAAATTATATGACGTTTGGTTATTATTCTTTTTTGCAAAATATTTTGTTTCTCCTTTCATCCTTGAACCAGCATAAACTGTCCAGTCGGTATCTTTTATTTTATAATCACCAAACTGTACATTAACATCGGGTAAATCTATGCTTTTCACATCGACAACATTTACTTTTTCCGTATCGTGTGCGCGCCAGTCGCCAAACCACGCTGTAAAGAAAGACGATTTGACGCCAAGCTCTTTATAAAACTTGTACGCCCATTTTTGAAGCGCGGTGATATCGTTCGCGGCAATTTTTTTAATGCTTGTGCCTTTCGGATATTTTTTCGCTATACTTTGGACAACATCTATATCCTGCACCGTTATCGGCTTGTCGTAGTCGGCATATGCAGCTTGCGGGTCTGCCGTCGCCGTGCCGCCGATGGAGTACCGCAGCGCGCCCGCCTCGGACGCTTTGGCATTTTGAGGGACAAAGTTATCCCCCGCGTTATCCCCCGCCGAAACAAGCGCGTCGTTCCACATCTCTTGGAGCTGACGCAGCGCGCCCTCTATTTCATTTATGCTTTGCGCCGCCTTGCTTGACGACAGTCTCTCATATACCGCGCGAATTTTCTCGGCAACTGTATCTATAAACGCTTTTATGCGGCTGAAAAGCGCGCTGTCGGCGGAGCGAAGCTGCCTGAGCTTTTCGACCGCGCTGCCGTCGTTCAGCATATTCTCACATGCTCGCGCTATCACTTCCTCGCGAGCAAGCTCACGCGAAAGCGTCCTGCCCGCCGCCTGTGCCTTTGTCTGTTCGTTTGCTATAAGCGTATCGATATCGACGCCGTTTTCTGTAAAGTTTTCCGTTATGAATTTGGCAAAATCGTCCCACTTGTCGGGCGAGTATTTTTTTATAAAGTGCGTCAGCTCGTGCGCGGCGGTAAACAGTATCGCTTCGCGTCCGTTCATACCGGCTTCGGCGTTTAGGTGTATGCTGTTGTCAGACGGGTTAAAATAGCCGCTGTCGCTGCCGTTCATTTGCTCGACATATATGTCAATGCCGAGCGCGTCCGAAAGTATTTCAAGCGCTTCAAGCGATATTTGCGTCGATTCGCTCAGCTCTGCGTCCTGCTGCACATGCAGCTTGCCGTTTCTGCTTTCAAAGTATCGCTCCGCACTGTCTTTATTTGTTTCAGAAATGTTTAGTTCTTTATTGACATTTTCTAAATTCTGTGATATTCTATTATCAGAAAATGAAGCGGCAGAATGCTCGTTTCGGACGTTAGTCTGGGGACTATTTACATCAGACACATTTGAGGTTTCATTTTCTATGTAAGCGTTGACATTTATGCCAGCGCTTATTTTCTTTTTATCGGATGAATAATCGCTCAACGGTCTTAATTCTATCCCTGTATCAATATTCTGCTCGGACAGCGCGCTGCCATTATCTGCCGCGACGGATTTTTCCGCGCTGTCACTTACTATCTTGTTTGCGGCTATAGTTCCGCTTTTTTCCTCCGGGCTTGCATTTTCATCAATAGTGAGCGTGCCGGTGTCGGGGTCGTATAAGCTTATGTCGCCCTCTGCGGTCTTAGTATGCCCTATATCGTTATATCTCTGCTCGGTGACAAGGTCAAGCCCCGCGACGTAGCCCGCCGCGGCTATTATATCTTTTATCGTGGATTTCTCGGTAAGTCTGTTGCCGGTGGCGTCGTTAAAAATATCAAAAGCGGATTTATTTTCCGCTATCGCCTTTGCCTGCGCCGCGGTGAGCTTGCCGTTATACACGGCGCTGCGAAATGCCGCGACTGTCTCTTTTGACGCGCCCGCCCGGTCAAGCCTTGAAGTTATTACGCCCATGCGTGTGTTTTTATACTTCACCTGCGCGCCGTATGCGTTAAAGCGTCCCGCCTTCAAGGTGTAAAGCATATCCTTTACCTTACGCATAACCTCGGACACGCTTGTTTTTCCCGTTATATCCGCGCCAAGCAGTCTTGACAGCAGAGCGGTCCCTGTCTCATCCGCAAGCAGGTTTTCCGCCGCGCCGACGTCGTTATTGAAAAGCAGCTTGCTGAGCATAGCGACGCGCGGGTCGGAGTTTTGGACGCCGCTGCCTTTCACGGCGTCGGTAAACAGCTCGACCGCCGCCGAGTTTATGCCGCCGTCAACGGTCGCCTTGCCATGCTGCACCGTCACGCCCGTTATACGAGCGTCAACGCCGGCGATAATGCCGTTTGCGCTCTCTGCAACGGTAAGCCCGGCTTCTACCGTCTTACCTATCTTACCATACGCCCGCTCGATGATTTTTCGGGCGGTTTTTTCGTCTATACGTCCGTTTTGGTAATCGGCAAGCGCGGTCTGAGCATCCGCCGCCGCCCGCACCCTTGCGCCGATATCCGCCGCGACGCCGTATGCCGCCGCCGCGTCCTGCGCCGCCTTATAAGAGCTTTCGCCATACCAGGCGTCGGCAAATTTGACAGACAGACTTTCTATCGCATTTTCCGCGTTTGCGACAAATGCCTCGGGCAGCCGCGACAAATCCGCGCCGGCAATCGCTTTATCATACGCTTCCGTCGGCGTGAGACCGCCCTCAGACATATTTTCATACATACTCTGCTTTGTCACGTCTGAGCTTGCGGCTATCGTCTTGACATAGTGGTTCATTACCCGCTCTGTATCTTTTATAATCGCACTATCCGTTATATCCGCAGCCGTAAGCAGGTCTCTTGTTTTCCGGTAGCCTACCCGCTCCGCCTTCAGCGTGCCGACGCCGCTTGAAAGGTTGCTCGGCGTCTCGAAAAACACGCCTATCGTGCCGCCGATGAGCGCCTCATATGCCATATCCTCTATCTGCGCCGGTGTGAAGTCCTCACGGAACGCCACCGTGCGTATGACGGGTTCAATCCCCGCCTGCAAGCCCTCCTCAAAGCCCTCTTTGGCAAACGTGCTGAGTGTTTTAATCCCGGTCGACGCGGCGTATCTTGCATATGCGTTGCCGATAGAGTTTACCTTGGACGTAATTGCGCTTCCCGCCTTAGACAGGGCGGGGATTTTATTTTTCAGAGCAGACCAGCCCTTACCGCCCAGCTTGCTGACGCCGCTGAGCGCATAGCTTGTTAGCGTCTCCGTTGCGCCTTCAAGCGCGGCGTAGGTCAGGGCTTGTCCCTGTGCCTTGCCCTCTCTCAGCGCGTCCTGATAGGAATTGCCCGCGACCTGCGTGCCCATCATAACGCTGCCGACAATTGACCCTGTGCCGGGCGCTATTGCGTCCGCCGCAACGGAAGCGGCGATTGACGGGAGCATATTTCCGACGCCCGCCGATACATCGTATAAGAGTTTTTCACCTCCGCCCATAGTCTCTTTGAGCATTGCGCCGGCATACTGGTTTGATGAAGTCGGCTTTACCTTGGATTCTTTTCCCGCAATGTTATCTGCCGCGCCTTCCACTGCATAGGCAACGCCTTCTACCGCGCTTTCAACGCCTGATGCGAACGGTTGTACGACGTCGCGTATTGCGGCTTTTCCGGCAGCGGTATACCATTCATCATGTCTTTAATATTATAGCCGTCGTACTTCCCGCCGGATGTATTGCTATCATCATTTGCTATGCTTTCTGATGCTGTTGAACTTGATGCCGACCCGCTCGATTTTACGCTTGATGAAGTTGCTGACCCGCCCGACCTACCCGCTGACCCGGACGCCGCCGCGTTCTGCTGTCTTTTAAGCTCCGCGTATTTTTGAAGCGTCTCAACCGAAAACCTGCCGCCCAGCAGCTCATAAAAGGACGGGTCGTATATTCCGCACTCCAGCAGCAGCGCGACCATATTCTGCGCGTCGCCGTTTCTTGCCGCGGCGGATGCGCGGCTTACAGCGTCCGCAGAAACGCCGAGCGAGGTCGCTATGCGCTGCGCGCTGCTGTCGTCCACAAGCCCCGACTGGATAAAGCTCATATACTTACTAAGGTCGGCTTGCTGCCGGTCCGCTTCAAGCTGCTGTTTGGTTATATCGTTCTGGAACTTCTGCTGCTCGATATCGCGGTAGTTATTGGCACTGTCGTGTAAGAACTGCGCTTCAGCCGTACCGGCGTTATATCTTGCGTTTGCTCTGTTAAGCTCGTTTTCGGCAAGGTTATCCTGCAAGGCAAGCTCTACATCTTTTTTCGCCTTCATTGTTTCGCTTTCGGCGGTGCTGCGGTCGGCGGCGTATTGCTGAGCCAGGCGCACCCGCGAGCTTTCCGAAAGCCCGCCGCTTATACCCTGCGCGCGCATCTGCTGGTCAAGCCCGAGCTTTTGTTTTTCATTGGTTATATACGCCTGTCTTATCCAGTTATCACGCTGCTTATCAAGCTCCGCCTTCTGCGCTTCAGCCTGCGCGCGATAGCTGTCCGAAACGCCCTGATACGCACTGTCCAGTCCCTGCGACGCCTGCTTTAACGTTGAAAGCCCCTCGTACCCCTCAACGGGGTTATAACCCGCGCCGTCCGTGCCGCCAGTAAAGCCGTAGCCGCGGCGTATCTGCTCGGCATAGTTGTTTGCCGCCTGCATTCCGGCGGTATCCCCCGCCGCCTTTGCTTCAGACCAGCGCGTTTTTGCCTTTTCTATTTCCTGCCGGTCTGCTTCGCTGAGAAGCTGCTGTTCATATGCTGTAAGTGCCATTGTTATTTCTCCTTTCACATTGTGTAAGACAAGCCGAACGACCGGAGCATCACAGCCGACCTGTCTATATCGTTTTCAAAGCGTAATTTCAGGCTGTACGCCTTTTTTATCTTTATTTTTTTGTCGACGGTGTATACTTTCACGCGCGGGCGATAGGTGAAGTTACCGTAATCAACCGCGTCGTAGCGAAAGACATTAAAGTCCGCGCCGTACTTTTTAAGAAGCTTCCACGGCTGGTTATTCTTTCTGTACCATATACGGATATTCATATTCTGCTCGTGTCCGTCGCCGCGGGCGTGGTATTCGGTACCGAAGTCGGTCGACGTATATCCGACGTTTACAGCCTTATCGAGCTGAACGCCCAGGCGGGCATACGATTTTTTGTTATAAAACGTCACTCCCTGAATGTTCTGCGTCTCCCAGTATGCCCTGATTGCTCTTTTCTTTTTATAGTCGGGCTTACCGTTTATATACCTGTACCACTCGTCCGTGTAATCGGCGTTTCTGCCGCTCTCAAACGGCATATGACCGATGCCTACAATCCCGTTAAGACACAGGTCGACAGCGTCGCCGTGACGCCAGAGAAAATCACACGCGCAGCCGTCAAAAAAATATCCTTCATACTGCTTATGTGAAAACGGGTTATACTGCACGGTCGAGGTCTGCAAGCCGTCAAGCACATACATATGATTGGATTTTCTGATTCCTATGACAAGAAAGTCGCCGCAGGAGCAGAGCATACTCTCCTTCAGGTTTTCGCGTAAAAGCCATCTGTTGATATATTCGGAGCGTATCTGCGCGCTGTATTGATTGTCTATGCTCTCAGACGCCGATATGGCGCACACTCCGCGTTCGGACATATACAATATTTCGTTCTCGAACACGACGGGACGCTGCGCGCAGACCGGCGTCGGGGTTATAAACCGCCGCGATATGGTGAACAGCGCGTCGGGCGAAAACTCGTCCTTGTCGGTATTGAGCGTACCATTAACCATATACCCGCCGTTATCCGTAAGTACGGCAAGCTGAGTATCCTGACCGGCTATTGCCATCACTTTGGTGCTTTGGTTGCCGAAAGTTAGATAGTTAAGGTCGGAAAAACAGGTCGGGTTGTCCATCTCGCTGTAATATACGGCGCTCGGGCTTTCGGGGTTGCCGGACAGAAACAGCCTGTCCTTATACCGCGCAAGCCCAAATGACGTTGACAAGGTACAGGCGCATATTTTTGCAAAGCCCTTTTTTATCGCGTCGGCGGCGCGTTTGTAGTATACATACACATTGTCCTCGCCGTTTTCGATGTATGGGAAGCCGACATCATACGGCTTTAGCGTGATGGAATATCCGTTGTCTCCAAGCTTATTAAGTTTTACAGTTCCTTTGATTGTCCAGCCCGGAGTTGCTCCGTCACCGCCATATACATGTTCAAGCAGATACACTTCGCCAGTTTCATCTATATTCTCCTGCGTGAGACCTAACTTTATCGTTATTGTTTCTTCGACCTTAACGGTAAAGCCTTCACAGACGTAGGGCGAAAGCAGGTTGACAGGCTCGTATGTGCTTCCCGAGCCGCCGTCCTTGGTGTTGCCGATAGATATTCTCGGCGGCTTGACAACGCTCATATACCCCTCAAACGCCGGAGGTTCGCCCCACGCCTCTCTGCCCCATATGTCATCGTATTCGGCGCAAAGCTTTTGATTAAAACCTCCACGCGATAGATTCTCGGGGAGAAAGTCAGTACACGGTTTTGTTATTTCGGCATAACCGTCCGGTTTGAAATAATATCCGCTTAAACGCCCGTTTTCATATCCGGTATACGACACTGTGGCTATAAGCAGCCTGTATTCCGGATTTCCGTTATTCATTTCGAGCTTAAATCCCGCGATAAGCCTGTCGTTTATAATCTCGCAGAATGTGCATTCAGAGTTCGAAATTCCATTATCGGAAAAATTTTCAAAAGCATACGGAACGCCAAAATATCCGTCTGTAAAAAAGATAAGCGTGAGCGCAAGCAGGTTGTCCCCGTATGTTCCGAATACGGCGGTCACCTTGTCGTTGCTTACGCATTTTTGTACTTTATCCGGAAATTCTTTAGAAAGTGTATCCGCAAGATGCTGCCTTTTTATTCCGCCGCGCTTGACGACACAACCCAGCTTGCCGCGGATGAGGTTGCACATACCGGGCTTTTCAAGCTCAAATTCATTCTCGATTTCGGCGGATATATTCCCCTGCTCATAATCAAAATGAGACGCGCCGCACGCGTGGTTAAGCGAGCCGATACCGTCCGCCGTGGCGGTATCCATACCGAGCATTCTGTCCGCACCGGACTTGTACATGGACGGAGCTGCGGGCGCTTTGCTTGTTGTCGCCTTATATGGCATTTATTTTTCCTCCTTAAAGCTTTACCGCTTTGACTGTGACAGTATTGTTTTTCGCGTCGTTTATATTCTGCAAGATGTTGTTATATCTATCCATAAACGCATAGTACGGGCGCAGGTCGGCGTCGGTGACGCACGCCTGCGCCGCGGCGTAGTACACGATAGCAGGCTGCGCCTCGGGCGAGATTTCAAACGCATATTCCGGCGCGGTGTCTGACGTCACCGTTTCGGGATAGACGCAGCACACTATCCTATACTCGCCCGGGGCAAGCCTGTATGTATAGCCGTATATATGCTCATACTCCGCGTCGGTCACTATCCGCTTTACGTAGTAAAGATGCTTTTCAAGCTCGCTTTTTGTCCTCTCTTTTATATCTATCTCCGTGTCGCTCTCAATGCTCAAAGCAAGCGTTTTTTCGATATTGTCCACCGTTGTCGCTATCTGCTTCTGAGCGTAGTCGTAAAAATCAGGAAGGCGGTCTATATACTCCTCGGCATTGTCCTCATCGTCAAGGAGGTTGATTACCATCTGATTAGCTTCGGATATAGTCATGGTGTCTCATTCCTTTCAGTTGTGTAAGCGGGCGGCGGCACGCAGACCGTCGCCCGCTCGTATGTCATTTACGGCAGCTCTATTGCCGCTATCTTTATGTTGTCGTCCTCGCCCTTAATAACAACGCAGCCGCGGTTATCGCCCTCGGTCTGGACATACACGCCGCTTTCAAGCACGACAGCCGCCTTGCTTGTGCCGGACACCGTTATTTCAAGGTCAGACACGCCCTGCACACCGCCGCCGGCGGTTACCGTCGCCTTTTTGTCTCCGGAATCGGCGTTTTCGATTATAACGAGTATACGCGCGTCCTCCTTGCCGGAATAGACGACAGCCGCGCCGTCCGATGCGTCTACCGCAACGGCGGCGGGTATTGTCCCCGCCTTGTTGAAGTTAAGCTTTGTGTTTTCTATTTTTACAACAGCCATTTTACTTTTCTCCTCTCTTACTTATGTGCTTTAATGACGTAAAGCTCTTTCGGGCGGATTATCTTTGCGCCGAATACGTTAAGCCCCTTAACCGCGTCCGCAAAGTATTTCTCGGGGCGGTACGCCTCCACCTCATCAATGCCGCCCGCAAACGCGATGGCTCTTGTGGAGCGTACCATCATATAGTCGTCTGTACCGTCGTTATACAGGTTGTTGGACATTTTCACCTTGCAGTTGTCGTACATACCGACTATACCCTTTCTGATAAGCTCGTCGTTATTGGTTTTAAGCTCGGTCAGAACGTCGCGGAAAAGCTGGTAGAAAAACGGTGAGATGGTTATGACGACGTCGTCCTCCGTATCTACGTCGTTTTCACGCAGTGCAAGCAGCGCGGCGTCCACCGCCGCCTTTGCCTGCGCGCCTGTTTTTATTTGGGCGCTCTCGGATATAAGCGCGCTTTCGGCGGCAAGCGACGCGACAAAGCTGTCACGCACCCGCGCCATCTTGCGTATCGCCTCCTTCATAAGCACCTCCATAACGCCGTCCGCGCCCTGTGCCTTGTCGATGTCGTCCACCATAAAGTTAAACGCCTTGGCACGGTCGATGTCCAGAAACACGGACGAATCCTGCGGGGTCTCGGGCGTACCCAGCCCCTCGGTCTGATTGTAATCGGCGACGGAAGGCGACGCGACGCCAAGTATCTTGACCCGGCTGCCCTGCTTTGCCTCGCCTTCAAACTGTGTCGTGCAGTCCTCTACAAGCTTGCACTTTCTTTCAAGCTCGGTCTGTATGTATTTAGACCAGATTGTTTTTTTGAAATTTGCATAAGACATTTTTATTCCTCCTTAAAGATGCTTCAGCGATTTCATCGCTTTTTCAAAGATTTTTTTGTTTTCCAAATCGCGCGGGGTGAGCCTGTCGAGCTGGTCGGAAGTGAAATACTCGCTCTCAGCTCCGCTCCCCTCGCTCACTCTGCCTATATCCTCCGGCTTGGTTTCGGGTTTTTCGCCCTGCTTTACGGCAAAATACGCCGTCTTGGGCGAAACGCCCGCCGCCCTCAGCTTGAAATACTCGTCCGGCATATCGTCGAGCGAGGTTATCGACGCGTCTATCTGCTGAACGGCGCGCAGGTCCTGTTCCTTGCCAAAGGAAACAAGCTGTCGTTCAAGGCGCTGATACTCGGGGCTGTTCTTAACAGCCGCTGCCGCCTCCTCCTTCTGCCTGCGCAGCTGGTCAACGGTAAGGTTTTTGCTCCTGGCTTCAAGCTGCTCCAAAAGCTCGTCCGGGTTATTGCCGGTATATCCCATACCCTGCAATCCGGATATGAGCTTCTGCGCCGCCGCCTCCGCTGTTTCCTTCTCGCGTCTCAGCTGTGCAAAGCCTCTGTTCTCGGAGCGTGTCTGGCCGCGGGTCGCGACGTCCGCATTTGCGCTTTGCGCGGGCGTCCCCGCGTTATCTGCGCCGCTGTTTTTGCCTTGCGTCTCCGGCTCTGACTGTGCAGACTCCACGACAGTCTGCTGCGCGGCGTTTACCGCGTTTGAATTGTTTTCCGACATTGTTTTTTCCTCTCTTACTTGTTTTTGTTCAGCAGTCTGTCAAGAATAACCGCCGCTTCCTGCCGGGTAAGGTTTGATTTGGGATTAAAGTTGCCCTTCTCGTCGCCTTTCATCAGTCCCGCGTCGGTTACGCGCTTTACGGCGTCTTTCGCCCAGCTTGCTATATTGCTTTCGTCTTTATACATTGCTGTATC
>CANQVN010000039.1 GCA_947627315.1 uncultured Clostridia bacterium
GACCCGGTGATGGTGGCGACCAGCGGCGCGCGGCTGATATCGGAAGACGCGGTCGCGGCTTTAATCGAGCGGCTTATACCGCAGAGTATGGTGATAACCCCCAACATCCCCGAGGCGGAGGTCATCTGCGGCTTTGAAATAACGGACGGCGCGCAGATGGAGCGCGCGGCGGAGCATATTTACAAAAGCTTCGGCTGCGCCGCGCTTATAAAGGGCGGACACAGCGTGCTTGACGCGTCCGACCTTCTGTGGGACGGGGAGGGCGCGCACTGGTTTTACGGCAGGCGGATAGACAACCCCAACACCCACGGCACCGGCTGTACTCTGTCAAGCGCGATAGCATCCAACCTTGCAAAGGGAAAGACGCTTTCGGAGGCGGTGGAGCTTGCAAAACGCTACCTTTCGGGCGCGCTTGCGGCAAACCTCGACCTCGGCGCGGGCAGAGGACCTATGAATCACGCATTTAATATAAAGGAGAATTTTTAATGGAAGAGAAAAAAACCTCAGTATTTTCAAACGGGCTGATATGGTTCGGCGCGGGCGTGTCGCTTGCCGAGATACTGTCCGGCACGTCGTTTGCGGGAATGGGGCTTGCAAAAGGGCTGGCTGCGATACTTGTCGGTCACATTATCGGCGGCGTTTTGATGTTTTTGATGGGCTACATCGGCGCGAAAAAAGAAAAAAGCGCGATGGAGACGGTAAAGCTGTCGTTCGGCAAATACGGCAGTCTGCTGTTCTGCGCGCTCAACATAGCTCAGCTTGTCGGCTGGACGTCTATTATGATTTACGACGGCGCGCTTGCCGCAAACGGCATTTTCGGTATCGGAAGCTGGGTGTGGTGCCTTGTTATAGGCGTGCTTATCGCCGCGTGGATTTTTGTCGGTCTGCGCTCGATGGAAAAGATAAACACCGTTGCGATGGCGGGGCTTTTCATCTTGACGCTCATACTCTGCAAGGTGATATTCTTTGACGGCAGCGGCGCGTGGAGCGTGGGTGAGGGTATGTCGTTTGGCGCGGCGGTCGAGCTTGCGATTGCGATGCCGCTTTCCTGGCTGCCGCTGATAAGCGACTACACCGCAAAGGCGGAAAAGCCGGTCGCGGCGTGCGCTGTCAGCACCGTTACATACGGCGTTATCAGCTGCTGGATGTATTTTATCGGCATGGGCGCGGCGGAGCTTGCCCAAAGCTCGGACATAGCGCAGATAATGCTGAGCGCGGGGCTGGGCGTCGCCGGGCTTATAATCATCGTTTTTTCCACCGTTACCACTACATATCTTGACGCATATTCGGCGGGCGTTTCGGCGCTCTCCATAAGCTCCAAAATAAGCGACAAGTGGTTTGCCCTCGCGGTGACCGGAATAGGCACGCTGCTTGCGGTGATATTCCCGATGGACGACATCACCGGATTTTTATATTTCATCGGCTCGGTGTTCGCGCCGATGGCGGCGGTTATGCTTGCAGACTACTTTGTGTTTAAGGCGGACAGAACCGGCAAAAGCGCCGACTGGGTGAGCCTTGTCATCTGGTTTATCGGGTTTGTCTGCTACAGGCTGTTTATGAGAGAAAGCTTTGCTCTCGGCTCGTTTATCGGCAGCACTCTGCCCGCGATAGCCGTCACCTTTGTCCTTGCGGTCGTCTGCGGGACTGTCAGAAAGGCGCGGCAAAAATGAAATGCGTGTTAATCGGCGCGGGTGAGATTGAAAATTACCCGCTTCTGCGCGGGTATATAGAAAGCGGCGATTTTGTCATCTGCTGTGACGGTGGGCTTGACCACGCCGCAAGGCTCCAAGCTTCGCCCTCGCTTATCGTGGGCGATTTCGACTCGCACGAAAAGCCGAAAGACGGCGGCGTTGAGACAATCTGCCTTCCCTGCGAAAAGGACGACACCGATATGGCGTACGCCTTAAAAACCGCGCTGGCGCGCGGGTTTGACGAGCTTTTGCTGCTGGGAGCAACGGGCGGCAGATTGGACCACACGCTTGTCAATATCTCGCTTTTGCGCTACGCCGCAGCCCGCGGGGCAAGGGCGGTTATCGCGGACGATTTATGCGAGATGGAGATCGTGGGCAAAGCCCCCGTTTTCGTCCCGCGCGGGGGCGCATACTTTTCACTTATCAATATGGGCGGTATTGCGCGGGGCGTCACCGTAAAGGGGGCGAAATACCCGCTTTCGGACGCCGAGATTACAAGCGAGTACCAATACGGCGTCAGCAACGAGGTTACGGCGGACAAAGCCGAGATATCGGTAAAAGAGGGGGATTTGCTCCTTATAAAAATAAGATAAAAAACACTCCGTGAAATTTCACGGAGTGTTTTCAGTCTATCGTAACCTTGCAAAAGTCGCCCAGACTGTTCCACGGCGACTGTGCGGTAAAGCCGGACGCGGCGTTGTCGCAGTACATAACGCCGCGGCGGAAAAGCAGGGGAACTATCGGCGTTTTCAGCGAAAAGACCGTGAGATAGCCGTTTATTTTAAGCGAGCCGTTTTTGAGCGACAAAAACGCCTCGTCAAGCTCGCCGTCCTCAAAGCCGGACAGGTTGAGCGAGCCGCCCGTACCGTATATAAAGGTCGGGTCGAGCGTGCGGGATATCACCGTTTCGCAAAGGCATATATCATAGCTTTTGCTTTTCACCGCGCTTTCAAAAGCTTCATCATCCAGCCCTACAAGGTCGATATCCGCCCCCGCGGCGTTAAGGTTTTCCGCCGCGCTTTGAGCGACCGCCGTTTTTATGTCGCTGTCGGATGGGTAGATAAATTTCAGCTTATTTCCCGAAATCAGCGCCGCCGCCTCCGCCTTCTGCTCCGCGCTGTACTCCGGCGCGCAGTCTGACCCCTCAAGCGCGCTCCAGTGCGGGTTGAAGGGGTATTCCGTCGCGTCCGCAAGGTCGACAAACGAGCGCGACGCTATCGCCTTTCTGTCGACGCACACCGAGACGGCACGCCTTGCCTGAGCCGATGAGAGCGGCTCACTTTGCACGTTGATATCAAGATAAATAAAGGAGTTTGACGGGTAGGAAATTATCTTATAGTCCCTTAAAGAGGTGAGCGACATACTCTCTCCGCCCGGCAGCGAGAGCAGGTCGAGCTCGCCCGACGAAAACAGGTCGGTTACGGCGTCGTCCCGCTTTGTTTCAAGCAGCGT
This sequence comes from uncultured Clostridia bacterium, assembly GCA_947627315.1. GTDB lineage: Bacteria > Bacillota > Clostridia > Oscillospirales > QAKW01 > RGIG9041. The sequence goes on from CANQVN010000039.1 coordinate 3,144, forward strand.
TATCATCTTGACGGACGGCGCGTCGAAATAGGTCTCGTTTGCGGCAAGCACCGTATCTCCGTTTCGCTCCGAAAAGACGTAAGGACCGCAGCCTGCCGCGTCCTTTCCGTTTTTCATTATCGGTACGTCCAAAAGCGCCTCGGGGCAGAGCTGCGGCTCACTCAGCACGCAGACAAGCGTGAGGCTGTCCGCCGCGTAACAGCTTGAAAACAGCTCCGCCTGCCGCCTGTATGGCGAGCTGTCGCTCGCTCTTGCCGCGGCGAAGCTTGCCGCCGCGTCCTTTGCGGTTACGGGAGTCCCGTCTGAAAACAAAAGCCCGCTTTTGAGTCTGACCGTTATTGTAAGCCCGCTTATATCACAGCTTTCGGCAAGGACGCAGACGGGGTCAAGCTTATCGTCAACCCTCACGGCGGGCGAATATACCAGCTTCAAAAGCTCGCTGTTGGCATAGCAGTCGGTCGTTATGGGGTTTGTGTCCATATCGGGGTAATACAAAAGCGACAGGTCGTATTTCGGCAGAGCTTCGGTATTCTCCTGCTCCTCGCCGTAAGCCCCGATAAGCTCGGTGCGCGGGTCGTAAACAGGCGCGCAGGAGCAAAGGGAAAGCAGTATCGCCATTATTATCAAAACAGCCGTTTTTTTCATATCTCAATCATACCCGCCATATTGCCCCGCCTGTCGCCCGTCGCCCTGTGCGAGTAGTAAAGGTCGTTGCCGCATCGGGTGCATTCGCGGCTTTCGTATATATTTCCCGGCGCAAGCCCCGCCCGCTCGAGCGTGCGCCTTATCGCGCCCGAAAGGTCGAGCATATACCTGCCGTTTTCCTTTTTTTCAAAAAAACTCCCGCCGCCGAAGCCCTCGTACACGTCGTCCCCCACCTCGTAACAGCACGCGCCGATGCATGGTCCTATCGCCGCGATTATGCTTTCAGGGTCGCTGCCGAAGCGCTCTTTCATTATCCCGACAGCGCCGGCGGAGATGCCCGCCGCCGTGCCGCGCCAGCCGGAGTGAACGGCGGATACGACCTGCTTTACGGGGTCTGCAAGCAGCACCGGCGCGCAGTCCGCCACAAACACCGCAAGGCAAATCCCGCTTTTTGCCGTAACCAGCCCGTCGGTGGGTCCGTCGCTTTTTATAAAGCCGTCCCCGCCCTCTATTACAGCCAGGTTGTCGGTGTGGCGCTGGTCGGTAAGCGCGCACGCGCCCGAAAAGCCGACCGCGTCAAAAACGCGGCGGTAGTTTTGCTCCACCGTTTTGCCGTCCTCTCTTGAAAAGGAGAGGTTTAAGCTGTAAAGGTCGCCGGTGCTTACGCCGCCAAGACGGGTCGTAAAGCAGTGCTTTTCAAAGCCCGCCATATCAAGGGCGCGGCAGCGCAGCGTCACAACTCCGTTCTTTTTGTCAAAATAAAAATCTTTTGTCATAGCGTTTTAATTATACTTTACCTTATTATTTATGTCAACGGTTTTTGCCATTGACCGTTATGAAATCAAAATAATATATTCTATTATGTATTATATAAAAATCGCGGTGAAAACCGCGGTTTTTTTGTCATAAAACGAAAAAATTATAAAATAATGTGGACAAAGCGAATGTATGGAGGTATAATTGTATACAGATGTACATATAATGTAATATATAAAGAAGGAGGAACGCAAATGGCAGAGCTGTCACCAAAATCAAACCTGCTGGAGCAGGATACGTATAAATATGAGCTTCAGAACGTTGAAAAGCCCAATCTCTACCGCGAGATATACAGCTACGACGAAGTACCCAAGGTGGTGTTCAACCACCGCAGAGTGCCAATGTCGATGCCGTCCGAGATATGGATAACGGACACGTCGTTCAGGGACGGTCAGCAGTCGGTAAACCCCTACACGGTCGACCAGATAGTCAACCTGTACAAGCTGATGTCAAAGCTCGGCGGACCTTACGGCATCATCCGGCAGACGGAGTTTTTCATATACAGCAAAAAGGACAGAGAGGCGATAGAGCGCTGTATGGACTTGGGTCTGCGCTTTCCGGAGATTACGACCTGGATTCGCGCCAGCCGCGAGGACTTCAAGCTGGTGCGCGACCTCGGAATACGGGAGACGGGCATTCTTGTCAGCTGCAGCGACTACCACATTTTCAAAAAGATGAAAATGACCCGCGCGCAGGCGATGGAGCATTATCTTGCCACCGTAAAGGAGGCGTTTGAGGCGGGGGTAATGCCGCGCTGTCACTTGGAGGACATTACAAGGGCGGACTTTTACGGATTTGTCGTCCCGTTTGTAAACGAGCTTACAAAGCTGTCGGAGCAAGCGAAAATTCCGGTGAGAATCCGCGCCTGCGACACGATGGGCTACGGCGTTCCGTTTTCGGAGGTGACGCTGCCGCGCAGCGTGCCGGGCATAATATACGGACTTCAGAATTACGCCGGCGTTAAAAGCGAGCTTTTGGAGTGGCACGGACACAACGATTTTTACAAGGCGGTCTCAAACGCGTCTACCGCCTGGCTTTACGGCGCGTGCGGGGTAAACTGCTCGCTGCTCGGCATAGGAGAGCGCACCGGAAACGTGCCGCTTGAGGCGATGGTGTTTGAGTATGCGTCGCTGCGCGGGTCGATGGACGGTATGGATCCCACCGTCATCACCGAGATTGCGGAATATTTCAAAAACAATATGGGCTACAAAATCCCGCCGATGACGCCGTTTGTCGGCAGAAACTTCAACGTGACCCGCGCGGGCATTCACGCCGACGGGCTTTTGAAGGACGAGGAGATTTACAACATTTTCGACACGGGCAAGCTGCTCAACCGTCCCGCCGGCGTTATGGTCGGCAAGACCTCCGGACTCGCGGGCATCGCCTACTGGATAAACGGCAACTACGAGCTGACCGGCAAAGACTGCATCGACAAACGCGACCCGCTTGTCGCAAAGGTGAAGGAGTGGGTCGACGCGGAGTATGAGGGAGGCAGAACCGCGTCCCTTTCGGCCGAGGAGCTGGAGGCGGTTATCGAGCGGCTGTCGGACGGAAAGTTCAGGCGGCAGTGAGGAGGCACTATGAGAGAGCATAAAAGCATTTCGATAGCGGACCAGATATTCGAGCAGCTGGAGCACGATATTTTAACAGAAAAATACAAGCGGGGCGATATGCTGACCGAGCAGAAGCTGTCCGAGACGCTGGGCGTCAGCCGCACACCGGTGCGGGAGGCGCTGCGCCGGCTGGAGCAGGAGCATATCGTTCACGAGACAAGCCGCGGCACGGTGGTTATAGGCATCACTCAGAACGATTTGAGGGATATGTACGAGATACGTATGCACGTCGAGGGGCTTGCCGCGGCGCGCGCCGCCGCCAATATATCGGACGAGGGGCTTGCCAAGATGAAGGACATTCTGGAGCTTCAGCGCTACTACGTCGAAAAGACGAAATCCGACGGCAGCGACAACTCGGAAAACATCAAAGACCTCGATTCGGACTTTCACCGCCTGCTGTATCTTTACAGCGGCAGTAAGGCGTATCTTGAAACGCTGCTCCCGCTTCATAAAAAGATGATAAAATACCGAAAAGCGGCGGTAAGGCACGGCGGGCGCGCGCTTTGCTCGCTTGAGGAGCACGAGGGCATTTACCGCGCGCTGGCGGCGCACGACAGCGAGCTTGCGAGTAAGCTTGCAACGGAGCACGTTCGCCGCGCGGGGGACAGCATACTGAGTAAAAACACGGAGATATTAAAATGGGACTGACAATAGCACAGAAAATAATAAAATCGCATCTTGTAAGCGGAGATATGACGCCGGGCGGCGAAATCGCGATTAAAATCGACCAGACGCTGACGCAGGACGCCACCGGCACTATGGCGTATCTTGAATTTGAGACGATGGGCGTGCCGCGCGTCAGGACGGAGCGGTCGGTCGCGTATATCGACCACAACACGCTCCAGTCCGGCTTTGAAAACGCGGACGACCACAGATACATCCAGTCGGTCGCGAAAAAGCACGGTATTTACTTTTCCCGCCCCGGCAACGGCATCTGTCACCAGGTGCATTTGGAGCGGTTCGGGATACCGGGCAAGACGCTGATAGGCTCTGACAGCCACACGCCGACGGGCGGCGGCATCGGTATGCTCGCGTTCGGCGCGGGCGGGCTGGACGTCGCTGTGGCTATGGGCGGCGGCGCGTACCAAATAACGATGCCGAAAATGATAAAGGTAAACCTTACCGGCAGACTGCGCCCGTTTGTCACGGCAAAGGACGTCAGTCTTGAAATTCTGCGCATACTGTCCGTCAAGGGCGGCGTGGGCTATATAATAGAGTGGGGAGGGCAGGGCGTCAAAACGCTGTCGGTACCCGAGCGGGCGACCATCACCAATATGGGTACCGAGCTTGGCGCGACGACCTCCATCTTCCCGTCGGACGAGACGACCCGCGCGTTTTTGAAGGCGGAGGGCAGAGAGGGCGACTTTATGCCGCTTGAAAGCGACGCGGACGCGGAGTACGACCGCGTTATCGACATTGACCTTGACAAGCTTTGCCCGCTTGTCGCCTGCCCGCATATGCCGGACAACGTCAAAACGGTCGAAAGCCTTGCGGGGACTAAGGTCGACCAGGTCTGCATCGGCTCCTGCACCAACTCGTCGCTTCAGGATATGCTGAAGGTCGCGGCGATGCTAAAGGGCAGGGTGATTTCACCATCCGTCAGCCTTTCGATATCCCCCGGCTCCAAGCAGGTGCTTTCCGAGCTTGCCGACAGGGGCGCGCTCAGCGACATAATAGCCTCCGGCGCGCGGCTGCTCGAATGTGCCTGCGGACCCTGCATCGGCATGGGCTTTTCGCCAAACTCGGGCGGCGTGAGCCTGCGCACCTTTAACCGCAACTTTGAGGGCAGAAGCGGCACGGCGGACGGCAAGGTCTACCTTGTCTCGCCCGAGACGGCGGCAGCCGCCGCGCTGACCGGCGTTATCACCGACCCGACAACGCTCGGCATCGATATCGACGTTAAAATGCCCGATACGTTCAAAACAGACGACAGCGCGATTATACCGCCCGCGCCGCCGGAGGAGGCGGACGCCGTCGAAATCCTGCGCGGACCGAACATAAAGAAATTCCCCGACAGCGTGCCTGTGACCGACGCCTTGAGGGCGGAGCTTATGCTTAAGGTGGGGGACAACATAACGACAGACCACATTATGCCGGCGGGCGCGAAAATACTGCCTTACCGCTCCAACATACCCTATCTTTCACAGTTTTGCTTCGGCGTCTGCGACAAGACCTTTCCCGAGCGCGCCAAGGCGGCGGGTCGGAGCATTATCGTCGGCGGGATAAACTACGGACAGGGCTCGTCGCGCGAGCACGCGGCGCTGGTGCCGCTCTATCTCGGCGTGCGCGCAGTGATAGCGAAAAGCTTCGCGCGTATTCACATAGCAAACCTGATAAACGCGGGCATAATCCCGTTCACCTTCAAAAATGCGGACGATTATGAAAAGCTTGCTCAGGGCGATATGCTTTCGATTGAGGGCGTGTTTGAGGGGATGGACAGCGGGAATCTGACGCTTACCGACGTTACAAACGGCGTGAAAATACCGCTTTTATGCAGCTTTACCGAAAGACAGAAGGCAATACTCAAAGCGGGCGGGCTTTTGAGATACACCACAAAGGAGAACGGATAATGGAAAAATATATTGACGCTGCCGTCGAGCAGTTTCGCGCGCTTATCACCGAGCAGCTTGCGCGGCAGAACAGAATGGAAAAGGAAAATTATAAAAAGGACTTTGCCGCCTGTGATAAAATAGTCATCGGCGTGTGCGGGGGCGACGGGATAGGTCCGTTTATTACCGGGCAGGCGCAGCGGGTGCTGGAGTTTTTATTAAAAGACGAGATAGAGTCCGGCAGGGTGGAAATGCGCGTTATAGACGGGCTTACCATAGAAAACAGGCTTGCCTGCGGCAAGGCGATACCGGACAACGTTTTGAGTAAGCTCAAAGAATGCGACGTTATCCTTAAAGGACCGACCACAACGCCTAAGGGCGGCACGATGGAAAGCGCCAACGTCGCTATGCGCCGCGAGCTTGATTTGTATGCAAACGTGCGCCCCGTATCGGTGCCGGAGCTTGGGATAGACTGGGTATTTTACCGTGAAAACACCGAGGGCGAGTATGTGCTCGGCAGCCGCGGGGTGGAGATACCCGAAAAGCTTGCTATGGACTTTAAGGTCACGACAGACGCGGGGACAAAGCGGATAGCGCGCGCCGCGTTCGAGTATGCCAAAAACAACGGCAAGACAAGCGTCGCCATTGTCACCAAGGCGAACATTATGAAAAAGACGGACGGCAAGTTTTCAAAGCTGTGCCACGAGGTTGCGCAGGACTATCCCGAAATTGCCGCGGACGACTGGTATATAGACATTATGACGGCAAACCTGATAAACGAAAACAACCGCTCCAAATTCCAGGTGTTCGTACTGCCAAACCTCTATGGCGACATCATAACCGACGAGGCGGCGCAGATACAGGGCGGCGTCGGCACGGCGGGCAGCGCGAACATCGGCGACCGATATGCGATGTTCGAGGCGATACACGGCTCTGCGCCGCGAATGGTGGAGCGGGGCGACGGCGCTTACGCCAACCCGTCAAGCATGTTAAAGGCGGCTGAGATGCTGCTTCGCCACATAGCCATGCCCGACAGGGCGGAAAGACTTGCCGCGGCGATGCGTATCTGCACCGAGACGGAAAAGAAAATAACGGTGACGGGCAGAAGCACCGGCGCGTCCTGCGCCGAGTTTGCAGACTATGTAATGGATACACTTACAAAGCTGAGGTGAGAGTATGATAATTCACGAGTCGGCGGAAAATTACCTTGAAACCATATATATGATAAGCAAAAGGCAGGGAAACGTGCGCGCCATAGACATAGCGACCGAGCTTGCCTATTCAAAGCCGAGCGTCAGCGTGGCGATGAAAAACCTGCGTGAAAACGGCTACGTCGCAAACGACGCGGACGGGCATATAAGGCTCACCGACGCGGGGCTTGAAATAGCAAAACGGATATACGAGCGGCACACGACCCTGTCCGACGGGCTTGTTATGCTGGGCGTAGACCCGATAGTCGCGGCGGAGGACGCGTGCCGGATAGAACACGTCATAAGCGCCGAGAGTTTTGAAGCGGTTAAAAAATGGATAAACAAAATGAAACGGAGCGAAAGTGATGAACAATAACGAAAAAACGATGGACAAAATAGTCGCGCTTTGCAAAAACCGCGGGTTTGTATACCCCGGCAGCGAGATTTACGGCGGGCTTGCCAACAGCTGGGACTACGGTCCGCTCGGCGTGGAGCTCAAAAACAACATAAAGCGCGCCTGGTGGCAGAAATTCGTGCAGCAAAACCCGCACAACGTCGGGCTTGACAGCGCGATACTTATGAACCCCAAGACCTGGGAGGCGTCGGGGCATCTGGGCGGCTTTTCCGACCCGCTGATGGACTGCAAGGTGTGCAAGACCCGCCACCGCGCGGACAAGCTTATTGAGGACTATGCGGCGGAAAACGGGACGAACGACAACCCCGCCGGCTGGAGCGACGAGCAGATGCTCGCCTTTATCCGCGAAAAGCGCATTGTCTGTCCGGCGTGCGGCTCGTCCGACTTTACCGATATCCGCAAGTTCAACCTGATGTTCAAGACCTATCAGGGCGTGACGGAGGACTCCGCGTCGACCCTCTACCTTCGCCCCGAGACGGCGCAGGGCATTTTCGTAAACTTCAAGAACATCCAGCGCACCACCCGCAGAAAGGTGCCGTTCGGCGTGGGACAGATAGGCAAGTCGTTCAGAAACGAGATCACGCCCGGCAACTTTATTTTCAGAATACGCGAGTTCGAGCAGATGGAGCTTGAGTTTTTCTGCGAGCCGGGTACCGACCTTGAATGGTTTGACTACTGGCGCGGATTTTGCCGCGACTGGCTCTATTCCCTCGGTATTAAGGAGCAGAGCCTGCGCCTGCGCGACCACGACAAGGACGAGCTTTGCTTTTACTCAAAGGCGACGACCGACTTTGAGTTTTTGTTCCCGTTCGGCTGGGGCGAGCTGTGGGGGGTTGCCGACCGCACCGATTACGACCTTTCTCAGCACGCAAAGCACTCGGGCGAGCCTATGGAGTATTTCGATCCCGAGACAAACGAGAAATACGTGCCGTACGTT
>CANQVN010000040.1 GCA_947627315.1 uncultured Clostridia bacterium
CGGCAAGGGCAACCTTTCCGACGACACGCCCTACGCGGGTATGTTTGTCAAAGACGCCGACCCTGTCATATTAAAGGATCTTGAAAGCAAGGATCTGCTGTTTTCCGCGCCTAAGTTTGAACACGATTACCCGTTCTGCTGGCGGTGCGACACGCCGCTTATCTACTACGCCCGCGAGTCCTGGTTTATAAAGATGACCGCGGTCAAAGACGCGCTTATAAAAAACAACAACACGATAAACTGGATACCCGAAAGCATCGGCAAGCGCCGCTTCGGCGACTGGCTTGAAAACGTGCAGGACTGGGGTATCTCGCGCAACCGCTACTGGGGTACTCCACTCAATATCTGGGAGTGCGAGTGCGGCAATCTCCACTCGGTCGGCAGCATCGAGGAGTTAAAAGCAATGTCGGACAACTGTCCCGACGATATCGAGCTTCACCGCCCGTATATCGACGCTGTCACCATAAAATGCCCCTGCTGCGGCAGGCAGATGAAGCGTGTGCCGGAGGTCATCGACTGCTGGTTTGACTCGGGGTCGATGCCGTTTGCACAGCACCACTATCCTTTTGAAAATAAGGAGCTTTTCGAGTCGCAGTTCCCTGCCGACTTTATTTCAGAGGCGGTCGACCAGACCCGCGGCTGGTTTTACTCGCTGCTTGCTATATCGACGCTGATATTTGACAAAGCTCCTTTCAAAAATTGCATTGTTTTGGGTCACGTTCAGGACGAAAACGGACAGAAAATGTCAAAGTCCAAGGGCAACGCCGTCGACCCGTTCGACGCGCTTGAAACCTACGGCGCGGACGCTATACGCTGGTATTTTTATACAAATTCCGCCCCGTGGCTGCCAAACCGCTTTTACGGCAAGGCGGTCACCGAGGGTCAGCGCAAGTTTATGGGTACGCTTTGGAATACCTACGCCTTTTACGTCCTGTATGCCGATATCGACGGTTTTGACCCGACAAGGCACAGCCTTGACGACTGCGCGCTCACCGTTATGGACAGGTGGATTCTGTCCCGCCTGAGCAGCGCGGTAAAGGAGGCGGACGCCTGTCTTGCCGATTACAGGATACCGGAGGCGGCGCGCGCACTTTCCGACTTTGTGGACGACCTTTCAAACTGGTACGTCCGCCGCGGACGCGAGCGGTACTGGGTTCAGGGGCAGACGGAGGACAAAACCGCCGCGTATATGACCCTTTACACCGCGCTTGTCACAATAATCAAAGCCGCCGCGCCGATGATACCGTTTATGACGGAGGAGATTTATCAGAACATCGTCCGCTCGGTGGACAAATCCGCGCCCGAGAGCGTGCATTTGTGCGACTATCCCGAGGCGGACGAGGCTAAAATCGACGCGGAGCTTGAATACGGAATGGAACAGGCGCTGGAAATCGTCGTCCTCGGTCGCGCCGCGCGCAACGGCTCCAACATCAAAAACAGGCAGCCGCTTGCAAAGATGTACGTCAGCGTCGAAAAGCCGCTTGATAAAATCTATTCCGATATAATCAAGGACGAGCTGAACGTAAAGGAAATAGAGTTTACGGACAATACCGACGGATTTGTCTCATACAAGTTCAAGCCGCAGCTTAAAACGATAGGTCCCAAATACGGAAAACAGCTTGGCGGCATACGCACGGCATTAAACGAGCTTGACGGCTCCGCCGCCAAAGCACAGCTTGATAAAACCGGCAGCATAACCCTATCCCTTGCGGATGGGAAAGTTGTTTTGGAACGGGACGACCTTATTATCGAGACGGAACAGAAAAAGGACTTTTTCACGCTTTCGGACAAGGGAGTCACAGTCGCGCTGGACATTCGCCTAACGCCCGCGCTTGCGGACGAGGGCTTTGCGCGCGAGCTTATTTCAAAGATACAGACTATGCGTAAGGAAGCGGACTTTAACGTGACCGATCATATCGCCGTCACCGTTTTCGGCAGCGACAGAGTTGCCGATATCGCTTCCCGCCTTGGCGGCGATATCGCCGCAGACACGCTGGCGGACAGTATAGTCTGCGCCGAGCCGCACGGCTATGTCAAGAGCTGGAACATCAACGGACAAAACGTATCAATAGGCGTTGAAAAAATATGATTTTTATCCCACAAAGCTTTGCTTTGCGGGATAATTTTCTTGACATTATGCACCCTCGGCGGTATAATAATATCGAATTGTATCCGCGCTAAGGCGGAGCAGTATCGGAGGTAAATTGAATATGGAAAAAGCAAACAAATCCGCCGCACTCGGTGTGCGGCAGCTGCCGCTTGCCGGCATCCTCACCGCGCTTGTGATTGTTTTGCAGATGATTGCAAACTACATTCAGCTTGTGCCTAGCGTTTCGATAACGCTTACGCTTGTGCCGATTGTTATCGGCGCCGCCCTGCTCGGTCCGTATATCGGGATGTGGCTGGGCTTTGTCTTTGGCATTCTCGCGCTCGTTGCGCCCTCTACAGCTGCGTTTTTGTCGATAAACGCGCCGGCGACAGTTGCGATTTGCCTGATTAAGGGTATATGCGCGGGGCTTGTTGTGGGTATCGTTTACCGTCTGCTTGAAAGCAAAAACAGGTATCTTGCCATTATGTGCTCGGCTGTTGCCTGCCCTGTCACGAACACCGGCATTTTCCTGCTCGGCTGCCGTCTTTTCTTTTGGCCTGCCATGCAGGAGTGGGCTGTGGCAAATGGGTTTACAAACGCCGCCGCATTTATGTTTTTGGGACTTGCAGGTATCAATTTTGTCGTTGAGCTTGCGATAAACCTTGTACTTGCGCCCGTTATTTTGCGGCTGATAGACGTCGGCAAAAAAATGCGCTCATAAATCAGCTCTTTCAGACCACCTCTTTGAGGTGGTCTTTTTTTGTTCTAAAAAGCTGTCCGCCGAAATACTATATTAACAAAGGACAAACATAAAGGAGTGTTAAAATGAAAAACGAGCTTAAGTGGCAAAGCGAGATTTACCCGTATCTCAGCGATAAGCTGACGCACGGCATAGACAGGCTGCCGACAGCTGCCCTTTGCAAAATAAGCGAAATAAGACTGCGCGCGGGCGGGGCGGTGAGCGTCACCGTCGGCAGCAAAAACACGGTCGTGCGGGACGATAAAGGCGAGCCGCTGTCGGTGAACGCCGCGGAATGTGCCGATTTGTTTGCGGGGCTTTGCGGCGGCGCCGTATATAAATACGAAAACCAGATAAAAAACGGTTACATAACGATAGCGGGCGGGCATCGCGTCGGCTTTTGCGGAACAGCGGTTTACGACGCCGACAGGCTTGTGACGGTTCGGGATATATCCTCCATCACATTTCGCATATCACGGCAGATAAAAAACGCCGCGCGGGAAATAATCGGCAGTCTTGTAAGCGACGAGCGGATTTACTCCGCGCTTATTGTGAGTGAGCCGTGCGGAGGAAAAACGACGATACTTTCCGACCTTGCCCGGCTTATATCAAACCTCGGCAAGCGGTGCGCCGTGGTGGACGAGCGCGGAGAGATTTGCTCGGTATACGGCGGCGTACCGCAAAAGGACGTGGGAATGTTAACCGACGTTCTCAACTGCTACAGCAAGGGCGACGGTATGATGACAGCCCTTCGCTGCCTGTCGCCTCAGCTTATAATCTGCGACGAAATAGGCGCAAAATCCGACGCGGACGCGATGCTCGAAGCGATGAACGCGGGCGTACCCGTCATAGCGACGGCGCACGCCTCAAACGAGGACGACCTGTTTGGCAGACCGCAGATTGAGCGGCTTATAGACTACGGCGCGATTGATAAAATATTTTTCCTGCAAGGCAATTCAAACCCCGGGATTGTGAGAAAGGTTATAACGGTAAACAGATATGATGAGGATAGCTGGAGCAGCGATGATAGCGATTAGCGCGTTTGTTTTCGGGCTGATGCGCTATGAAAAATACAAACGCCGCCCGCGAGATATAGAGTTTTTCATAAAGCTTTTGTCCGCCTATTCGGCGGAGCTTAAATGGAGCAGGAAAACGCTTGACGAGATAATAAGCTCCTGCGTTTTTCCGGACTATGAGCAGTATGTTGATACGGTTAAAGCCCTGATTTGCGCGGGAGATAGCAGAAAGGACGCGTTTACGGTAAAAAACAGCGAGTATGACGCCATGTCGCTTACCGATGACGACCGCGCGGTGCTGAACTGCTTTTTTGCCGAAAGCGGCAGGGGAGGGCTTGTCTCGGAACAGACGCTCTGCAATCGCACGCTCGACGCGCTTGAAAACGCCATGCAAAACGCGCGAGACGAGCTTAAACGTCACGGCGTGTTGTCGCTAAAGCTCGGTGCGGTGTGCGGCGTGTGGATAATGATTATGCTTGTGTAAAAATGGATTTGGATATTATTTTTAAAATAGCGGGCGTCGGGCTTTTGGTTGCGATACTCAACATAATTTTAACAAAAGCGGGACGGGACGAGTACGTTATGCTCACGACGCTTGCCGGAATTATTCTTGTTGTTATAATGCTGCTCGACAATGTTCGCGCTCTCTTTTCGGCTTTATCCGAGCTTTTCGGGCTATGATAACGGGTACGCTGAAGGTAATAGCCGTCCTGCTCTGCGCGCTGTTTTTGGCGGTGCTTGTAAAGTCGGTAAAAAGCGGCGCGTACGTCTTTATACTCGCCGCGGCTACTGTGGGCGTGTTTATGTTTGTTATAACGCAGCTCAAATCGGTGACCGATTTTATATCGACAATCTCTAAAAGCGCGGGGATTGACTTCAAATACATTCAGATAATACTCAAATGTATCGGTATATGCTATCTTGGCGACTTTGCGTCAAGCATCTGCCGCGACTGCGGCGAAAGCGCGCTCGCATCCAACAGCGAGCTTGCCTGTAAATGCAGTATTCTCGCCCTGTCGCTGCCGCTTTACGCCGATATATTCAATATGATATTAAAGCTATGGGAAAGTGTGTAAAATGGGCGGCGCTGCTGGCGCTTTTGTTTGCCGTGCTTACTGTAAGGGCGGCGGCTCTGACAGACGACGGCAAGCTTCCCGACGGATTTTCGGATGCGATACCGTATGAAGCAAGACAGCAGACGGGGGACGTTTCGGAGTACGACGACATAAGAAAAAGCGCGGGATTTGACACGCTTGTAAAAGGAATACTCTCCGCTTTAAAAGGATGTATGGGCGGCAGTGTTGCTCTCTTTTTGTCGGCAAGCGCCATAGTGCTGCTGTTTTCGGTGGCGGACGCGCTTGATATGGGTAAAAGCAGCGTCAAAAGCGTCGCCGCGGCGACGGCAACCGCCGCTGTGCTTGCGGCTTGCTTTCCGGCGGTAAAGAGCAGTACTGATGCAATATGCGAGAGCGTGGAGAGTATGAAAGTGTTCACCACCGCCGCCATGCCGGCGGTAAGCGCGCTGTGCATATCGGGCGGCGACTCCTTTTCCGCCGCGGTGTTTTCCGCCGCGCTGTCGCTTAGCTCCGGCGTGTTTGAATACGTCACGCGAAGCTTGCTTTTGCCGCTTACCGTACTGTATATGACAATAGGCGCTGTCGGGAATGTGTCTGACAGGTATGACATACTGTCGGTAAGTTGCGGCATAAAGAAATTTGTAAAATGGGCGGCGGGGGTGTTTATGGGAATTTTTACTCTCTCGTTTTCACTGCAAAGCTTTCTGTCGCGCGCATCCGATACCGTTGTAAAGCGCGGGATAAAGTCTGCCGTCGGCAGCTTTATCCGCGTTCTCGGCGGCACGCTTTCGGGCGGGGTTGACAGTATGTTCACGCTTGCCGCAAACTCGAAAACCTCCCTTGCCGTTTTCGGCGTGATCGTGATACTGCTTATTTTTCTGCCGCCCGTTTTAAGCTCGCTCTGCTTTGGCGCGGCGGTGAGCGGAGCGCGGGTACTGGCGGGGTTTTTGAAGGTGAAAAAGGCGGAGGCGGCGCTTGCAGGCACGGCGGACGTGTTTTTCGTACTTGCGGGAATTTGCAGCGCGTGCGTGTATATGGTCGTCCTTTCGTTTTTGCTTATTTGTGTCAATATGGTATGATGGATAAAATTTTCAAATTTGCCGTCGGCGTGTGCGTGCTTGTCATAGTTGCCGCGGTAGTCGGCGGTATTACCGAGGGCATGAAAAACGGCAGACTTGTCCGTTCGGTCACGGCGGTGATAGTGATAACGGTCATAGTCGGCTTTATTTCCGATATTGATTTTGATATAGGTCAGCCGTTTAACGCCGAAAGCTACGCCGTGGACGAGGACGGCGTGTGGTCGGGCGCGCTGGATATGACCGAGCGGGAGCTTGAAAAACAGCTTAAAAGCTATTGCGACAGTAAATCCCTGCTGGTTGACGACATAGATGTAAAGCTTAAAACCGATTTTCAAAAAATAGAGGTGGAAAGTGTTGAAATAGCCGGCAGGGACGCGCAAAACGCAAAAAATTTAATTGCAGGTCATTTTCAAATAGGACTCGCATATATACATATTAACGGAGCTTAAAAAATGGAGCGATATGTTGAAAAAATATTTGGAAAAATGAAATTTAACAAAAAAACGCTGCTTGCAGGCGCGGCGGTAATAGGCGTGATTTTGGTAGCCGTTGGCTCTGTTTCGGGCAAAGTAAAAGAGCGCGACGCGCCTGAATTTGACGAGAAAGAGTACATCTCACAGCTTGAACGGCGCGCCGAGCAGATGGTGTCGCAGATAAGCGGCGCGGGCGACAGCAAAGTGGTCATAAACATAGCGTCGTCGACAGAGACCGTCTATGTGCGCGAAAACAAACGCTCGTATGACAGCGAGGGCGATAACAGCAAGGGCGAGACGGAGGACAGCGTTCTTACCATGACCGACGGCAGCGGCAACCAGTATGCCGTGGTGAAAAAACAGATTATGCCCGAGATATGCGGCGTGACGGTCCTGTGTGACGGCGGCGGAGACAAATCGGTCTGCGCCGCGGTGGTGGAGGCGGTGTCAACGCTGCTTGGCGTCGGGTCAAATAAAGTGTGTGTAATTGCAAAAAATAAATAATAAAGGAGAAAAACAATGAAAATCAATAAGAAGCAGATTGTTATGCTGGCGCTTTCTCTTGTGGTGTGCGTGGCGGTGTATCTCAACTGGCGGTTTCTGCAAAGCGGTGAGCAGCCGACGGGGGATACGGTGGAGACCTCCGCTGTAAGCGACGGCGAGCAAAGCGAGCAGAAGGAGCCTCAGGATGAAGGCGAGGAAGGCAAAACGCTGGGCGAGGCGCAGTACGTCTCATCCGCCGCGACAAGCGTCGAGGAGTATTTCACAGGCTCGCGGCTTACAAGACAGCAGTCTAAGGACGAAGCGCTGGAATTGCTTCAGGCGGTTGTCAGCAACGAGTCGTCCAGCGCGGAGTCGATAGAAAAGGCGAATGCCGAGATAGTGGCGATAGCTGCCGATACCGAGCTTGAGGGTACGATTGAAAACCTGATAAAGGCGAAGGGCTTTAAAGACTGCGTCGTTTTCATCAGCCCCGACGTTGTAAACGTAGTTGTCAGCACCGACGGGCTTACAGCCGAGCAGGCGGCTCAAATCAACGAGCTTGTGGCAAGCCAGACCGGTATGCCCACCTCAAAAATAAATATAGTGGAAATAAAATAGAAAAAAGTATTTATTTTTTTCGATTATATGTTATAATATAGACAGTTGTATAGCGGCTTTTCGCCGCCGCGGACGATAAATCCCAATGAAAAGGAGATACAATATGTCTGAAAATACTTCCAATATCAAAATTTCAAACGACGTTGTGGCGACTATCGCCGGAGTTGCGGCGGGGGAGGTCGACGGGGTCTATTCTCTCAACACTCCGCTTTCCGCCAATATAAAGGATTTGCTGAATAAAAAAGGCACAGGCAAGGGAGTTTCGGTAGAAACGGTCGGCGAAAATGAGGTAACCGTCACTGTAAATATAGTTATTAAATATAACTATAAGATACAGGAGGTCGCGCTCAACGTTCAAAATCAGGTTATGCGCGCAATATCCGATATGACAAGCTTTAATGTAGCCGCGGTCAATATCAACGTTGTCGGCGTCAACATTCCAAAGCCGGAGGATAAGGAAAAACAAAGCTGATTTAATAAGTCAAAAAGGCTGCCCGATTATCGGGCAGCCTTTTATTTGGCAAACCCGCGCGGCAGACGCCGCGCGGGTTGATTTTTATGCCTTTGCTTTTTTCTTTTTTTCGCCGAGCTTTTGCCAGGTTACCCACAGCGTACCGGGCAGGGTGAGCGACGAGTAGCAGCCGGATATAATACCCACCATAAGCGGCAGGGCAAAGTTTGAAACGGAGGTAAGTCCGCTCACGAGTGAGAAAACAAACACAAGCGCAATAGCGAGCGTCGCCATAAGGGATGTGTTGATGGTGCGCCTCATAACCTGATTTATGCTGTTGTCCGCAATCTCCTCGATAGACATCTTTCCGGCATACAGACGCTTGTTGAAGCGTATTTTGTCGTAAATGATTATCGTGTCGTTTACCGAATAACCGAGTATTGTCAAAATAACCGCGACAAATCCGTCGTTTATCGGAATGCCGAATATGACGAAAGTAAAGAAAACGAGCAGAAGGTCGTGCATCAGGGCGAGCAGCGCGGTGAGCGCGGCTGAAAAGCCCGATATAATCTTAAAGCGGCAGGTGACGTAAATAACGATGAGAACCATGGCGATTGCCATCGCGATAATTCCTCTTGTGAAAAACCGCTTGCCGATGTACGGCTCGACGCTCTGCGTCTCGTAAAGCTCGATTTTGTTGTCGGCAAATTTCTCGTTCATAGCCGCCGTCAGATTTTCGAGCTGCTCCGGCGTTACGCTGGACGTGCCGCCGACGTTTATCACGACAGTCTTGCGGTCGCTGTCGCCGCTGACGGCGGTCTGCGTCTGCACAGACGCGGTTTTTCCCAGCGTGCTTGAAACGATTGTCTCAACGTCTGATACCGCAATCTCGCCTGTAAAGCTGTAAGAGATTTTCGTACCGCCGCTGAACTGGATATCGAGCGATACGCCGCGAAGCACAAGCGAAACTATGCCTATAACCATAAGGCAGAGGGATACGATATAGAACCATTTTCTGTTTTCGTAAAACTTAATCATTTGCGGCACCGCCTTTCACTTTTTTAGCCCCGCAGAGCCACGGCTTTGCCAGCCCTCTGAAATTGATAAGCGATGTGAGCATGAGCTTGGAGCAGATAATGCCGAGGCAGAAGTTCATAATAATGCCGATGAGCAGCGTGTAGCCGAACGAGAGCATAGACCCTGTTCCGAATATGAGCAGCAGCACGGCGACAATGCCTGTCGTGATGTTGCAGTCCATAACCGCCGAAAACGCTCTGGAAAAGCCGCCCGTTACCGCGCCCTTGACCGTTTTGTTGTTTCTCAGCTCGTCCTTTATCGTCTCCGAAATGATGATGTTGGAGTCAACGCTCATACCTATCGCAAGTATTATACCCGCTATGCCGGGCAGAGTCATCGTGAGTCCAAGCGTTGAGAATATAAGCAGCTGACCCGCTATCTGCAAAACGAGGTTTATGCAGGCGACAAAGCCGGGCAGTCTGTAATAGAGAAGCATAAACAGGCAAATCAGTATAAACGCGATTATGCCTGCGTCAAGCATAATGTTCAGCGCGCCCTCGCCGAGCGTTGCGCTGATTGAGCTGAAGTTTGTCGAGGTAAGACCGAACGGCAGTGCGCCCGCCTGGATTTTTGCGGCAAGGTCTTTGGCTTCCGCAGCAGTGAAGCTGCCGCTTATCTGGGCTTTACCGTCTGTTATCGCGTCCTGAACCTGGGCGACGTTAATCTGAGTCTCGTCCATGTATATACCGATATAATCGTTAATGTGTGCGCTTGTCGCGTCGCCAAACAGCTTTTTGCCCTCGTCGTCAAACTCAAGAGCTACGACATATTTCCCGTCGTAATATTCCGCCGTGCTTTTAGTAACTCTCGCGCCGGTGAGAATAGGCTCGTCGCCCGATTTTGTGGCGGCGCCGTCTTCACTGTCGACGTTCATAAGCCAGAATGAAAGCTCCGCCGTCTCGCCCAGCTCCTCTATAGCCGCTGCCGGATCGTAATCCTTCTCGTCCGACGACCAGGGGAACTCGACCAGTATGCTGTTGCTCTCACTGTCGACAGTTACGTTTCTGTCAAGAATATTTTTTCCGTCAAGACGCGTCTCGATTATTGTGCGCGCGGAATTGAGCTGTTCGTCCGTGGGCGTTATCGAGCTGTCCGCCGGGACAAACGTTGCGCTGACGCCGCCCTTGATATCAATACCAAACCTGATATTGCGCGCGCTGTTGATATAGGTTTTGCCGTTTACCGACAGTCCGAAAGCGGCGAGAACAGCAACTAGTGCGATAAGTGCCGCAACAATGAAAAAAACTATTTTTTGCTTTAGCGTTTTCTGCTGTTTTCTCATCGTTTACCTCCTAAAAAAATTATTTATGGCGGCTTGCCGTCATAAATCAAGCGCACCTTGAATATAATCAAAATGCACTTGATTATTATATAATTATTTAATGTAAAAGTCAATTACAAAAATAACATTCAGGCATATTTTATGAAAAAAATCTTAAAACAGATATTTAACGGCGCGGTTATAGGCGCGTCGGTGATAGTTCCGGGGTTAAGCGGCGGCACAAGCGCGCTCATTCTCGGAATATACGGCGATATCCTCGACGCGGTCGACAGGCTATTTTCCGATTTCAAAAAAAGCTTTCCCTATCTGTTAACGCTTGCCGCCGGCGGGGCTTTGGGATTTTACGTCTGCTCGTTTCCGCTTGGGTTTATTCTTAAAAACTTCGCGTTTGAATTCAGCTTTTTTATTTTGGGCGTGATTGCGGGCAGTATCCCCATATTTTTCAATACGCCGGGCAAAAAAATATCGCCGCCTGCGCTGCTGTTTGCGCCCTGCGGCGTACTGTTTACTTTCGGGTTTGAGATTTTGTCTGCCCGCGTCGCGGGGGACGGTCCGCTGTCCTTTCTTATTGTTGGACTGCTGTCCGCCATAGCGCTTATACTGCCCGGTATAAGCCTTACATATGTACTTGCAGCCTTTGGCTGTTACGACGCGCTGATAAGCGCGATAAACGGGATTGAGCTCGGTTTTTTAATAAAATTAGGGTCTGCGACAATGCTCGGAATACTCGCGTTTACCCGCATCCTGAACCGCGCATACCGCAAATATCCGGCGCAGGTCAATATGGCGGTGCTCGGTATGGTGCTT
>CANQVN010000041.1 GCA_947627315.1 uncultured Clostridia bacterium
CCCGCGCTGGTGCCGGAAGCACGAGCGAGAAACGCTTCTTTACCGGACATACCGCTGACTATGTTGTTCTGGAAAACGGTGTTTATGCAGCTGTAATTGGTGCCGATATACATAACGAAGCCCGTCTTGCCGTCGTCCTTCGTTATCTTAAATCCGTCTATCGTGACGTTGCAGCTGTTTTTCACATATGTAACATGCAGGTTGGTCATATTGGACTCAAGGTCTGACACACGCTCCGGATTGAGCGGCATAACACATGTGACGGGATCGAGCTCCATATTGGGGCAGACGCCTGCATAGTTGCCGAGAAGTGTGACATTGTTGTCGTTTATATTGACGGTACCGGTGTAGTTGCCGGGACCGACCTTGACGCAAAGAGAGGATCTGCCGGAACACTTATCGACAGCCTGTGATATCGTATCAAACGCATTTACGCCCTTTATCGCGCTGTATACCTCATTACCGTATTTCAGGTATGCCTTCGCGCCGTCTTCTATGCCCCTCCAGGCATTGCAAACGAACACGGCGTTACTCTGTATAGGGCTGCTGAACTTACTGCTGGTAAGCCCCTGAAAAGGCGAATAAAGAAACCTATCGGTATTGTCCTGCACGGCTCCCGCCACGCAGAAAACAGACGTCAGTGACAGCAGCATCACGCATACTATCAATACCGACAAAAGCTTTCCGGACTTTGACATAATGTAAAACCTCCCGTAATTAAACGTGATAAAACAAAAATCACGCTCATTATACATTATATATCCGCGCCGCCGCCCTTTCGGACAGCAAAAACACGGACAATATACCGCAGCAAAGACACTTGTGGTATAGTACGATAATATTATATTTTATTAAAGGGTAAAAGTCAATGGAAATATGTTAATTTTCACAATAAGACAATGACAAATTTTGAAATTTATTCAATATTGCCAAAACACAGGCAAATTATTTGGGCATAGTCACAATTAAGCCGTCCGATTTCATACATATAAATTATATTATTGAAATAATACAACGACCGTGTTATACTTGTTTTCGAGGTGGTTTTATGTTCAAGCTGTTTATCGTCGAGGACGACAGAAAAATTGCGGGTGAAATAAAGCGGCGCGCGGCGGCGTGGGGGATGGACGCGCATGTCCCCTCCGATTTTCGCGATATCCTTGCGGAATTTGAGCGTTTTGAGCCGCATATCGTGCTGCTCGACATATCGCTCCCCTATTTTAACGGGTATCACTGGTGCTCCGAAATCCGGAAAATCGCGGACGTTCCGATAATTTTCATATCCTCCGCCGCGGATAATATGAATATGCTGATGGCGCTCAATATGGGCGCGGACGACTTTATCGCAAAGCCGTTTGACGGCGACCTGCTGATTGCCAAAATCTCCGCCCTGCTCCGCCGCAGTTACGGAAAAGCGCCGATGCAGACGCAAAATCACCGCGGCGCGACGCTTGACAGAGACGGGTGCAGGCTAATCTACAACGGCAGAGAAATACCGCTTACGAAAAACGAGTATCTGCTGACGCTCTGTCTGATGGAAAACATAGGCTCGGTCGTCAGCCGTGAGCGGCTGATGGAGCGGCTGTGGAAGACCGAGCGGTTTATCGACGACAACACGCTCACCGTCAACATAAACCGACTGCGCCGCAAGCTGGAGGACGCGGGGCTTTATGATTTCATAACGACAAGGTTCGGTATTGGGTATATTATAGAAAAATGAAACTGTTTGTACGTTATTTAAATTCACGGCGCGGCGCCATCGCGTTCGGCGCTGTAATTTGCGTAATTTATTCGCTTGTTATTGTGTTATACCGCCTGCCGGTATCCGCGCTTATCTGCCCGCTGCTGCCGGCGTGCGGCGTGGGGGCGGGCGCGGCGGCAGTCGACTTTTTCCGGGTGAAAAGGCAGCTTGCCGCGCTGTCCGTATTTGAAAAAAACGCCGATATTATAACGCTGCCGCTGCCAAAAGCGCGCTCGCTTGAGGGTGAAAGCTACCGCGCGGTCTGCGAGCGTATGCGGGAAAGCTACCTTATTTTAACTCGGGAAACGGACGCGCGGTACCGCGACACGGTGGAATATTACACGACGTGGGCGCACCAGGTCAAAACGCCGATAGCGGCAATGAGGCTTGCGCTGCAAAGGGAGGACACGCCGTCCTCCCGCGCGCTGTCCGCCGACCTTACAAGGATAGAGAAGTACGCCGATATGGTTATGACCTACCTGCGGCTTGACGGCGTAAGCGACTATCTGTTCGAGCGGTGTGATATCGACGCGGTGATACGCCGCGCCGCGTCCGCCTTTGCCGCCGAGTTTATCGGCAGGGGGATAAAGCTGAATATAACCCCCTCGGGCGCGCAGGCGGTTACCGATAAAAAGTGGCTGGGGTTTGTAATCGAACAGCTCATTTCAAACGCGCTCAAGTACACCGAGCTCGGATACGTCAAAATAGGCGTTGAAAACGGCGACACGATTTATATAGAGGACAGCGGCATCGGCATTTTGCCGCAGGATTTGCCGCGGGTGTTTGAAAAGGGGTATACCGGCTGCACCGGACATGCCGACAGGCATTCGAGCGGCATCGGGCTTTACCTGTGCGGGCGGATTTGCAAAAATCTCGGCGCGGACATATCGCTGAGCTCTGAGCCGGGGCGCGGCACGACAGCCAGAGTAAAGCTCAATCAATACAAATTGTGACAAAACCGTAAGATTTCGGGCGGGAAATGTAAGCGAATTCGATGGCGCTTGCTTCCCGCCCTGTTTACAATATACCCAAGGAGGAAAAGCTATGAGTATATTGGAAGTTACAAACCTGAAAAAGGTGTACGCCGCGCGATTTGGCGGAAGCCGCGTCGAAGCTCTCAAAAACGTAAGCTTTACGGTGGAAAAGGGTGAGTACGCCGTCATAATGGGCGAGTCGGGGTCGGGCAAAACCACCCTTTTAAACCTGCTTGCCGCGCTTGACCGACCGACGTCGGGGGAGATTGTGCTGGACGGCATGCAGCTTTCGCGGGTCAAAGACTCGCAGGCGGCGTCCTTTCGCCGCGACAACCTCGGCTTTGTGTTTCAGGAGTTTAACCTTTTGGACACATTCACTCTGGAGGACAACATCTACCTGCCGCTGGTGCTGGCGGGCAGGAGCTTGCAGGAGATGAGCGAGCGGCTGATGCCGATAGCCTTGAGGCTAGGAATAAAGGGGATTTTGAAAAAATACCCATACGAGGTTTCAGGCGGACAGAAGCAGCGCGCCGCCGTCGCCCGCGCGCTTATAACAAACCCGAAAATCATCCTTGCGGACGAGCCGACGGGCGCGCTCGACTCCAGGTCGAGCGATGAGCTGCTCGCGCTTTTTGAGGACGCAAACGCGCAGGGTCACACGCTGCTTATGGTGACCCACTCGGTCAAGGCGGCAAGCTCCGCGGGGCGGGTGCTGTTTATAAAGGACGGCGAGGTGTTCCACCAGCTCTACCGCGGTAACGACAGCCGCGAGCGGTTTTACGCCAGGATTTCCGACGCGATGACGATGCTGTTTACAGGCGGTGAGTCGATATGAGGGGCGTGTTTTATCCGCGGCTCGCGCTGGACGGGATACGCAAAAACAGGCAGATGTACCTGCCCTACGTTTTGACCTGCATCGGTATGGTGACGCTGTATTATATACTGATGTTTCTGAGCGGCAGCGAGTATATCTTGGCTCTTGCGGGCGGCGCGTCGGTCGGCTCGGTGATGAGCATGGGCGCCTGGCTTTGCGCGGTGTTTTGCTGCATATTTCTATTTTACACAAACTCGTTTCTGATACGGCGCAGGAAAAAGGAGTTCGGGCTGTATAACATACTGGGCATGGGCAAGCGCAGCATTTCCCGCATACTGGTGTGGGAGACGCTGATACTGTTTTTGCTGTCGCTTGCTCTCGGTCTTGCGGCGGGGATTGCGCTGTCAAAGCTGTTCGAGCTGGTTCTCGCCCGCGTTATGCGTGGAGAGGTCAACTTTTCGGTAACGGTGTCGAAAAACGCTGTTATAAATTCCTGCACGGTGTTCGGCGCGGTGTTTTTGCTGCTGCTGTTAAACTCGGTGCGGCAGGTTCGCTTTTCCAGCGCGGCGGCGCTGCTGCGCGGCGAAAACGTCGGCGAAAAGCCGCCGCGCGGCAACTGGCTTATCGGGCTTGTGGGCGTTTTGCTGCTCGGGGTAGGCTATCGGTACGCCGTCGTGACCGAAAACCCGCTGTCCGCCCTGCTGCTGTTTTTTGTCGCCGCGGCGGCGGTCATTGTCGGCACATATATGGTGATGATTTCCGGCTCGGTGTTTTTCTGCCGCGTTCTGAAAAGGAAAAAGAGCTTTTACTACAACCCGCGGCGGTTTGTCTCAATCTCGCAGATGGTCTACCGTATGAAGCGCAACGGCGCGGGGCTTGCCTCCATCTGCATATTGGCGACGATGGTGCTGGTGATGCTGTCGGCTACCTCCTGCCTCTACTTCGGCGGCAGGGACGCGCTGTACGCGCGATATCCGCGCGAGGTGAATATTGACCTGACAACAGACGGCGGCGATATTATGGAAAGCGACAGCGCGCTTGACCTTCGCGGCAAAATAGAGCAGGCGGCGGCGCTTTGCGGCGGGCGGACGGACGATATGTTTTTTTACCGCGCCGCCGAGATATCGGGGATTATAAAAAACGGGGTTGTGGAGACAGACCCCAAAACACTGGACAATGCGGCGTTCATATCCGCGCTGGAGAACCTGTCGCTTATAAACTTTATGCCGCTTGAGGACTACAACGCGATAACCGGCAAAAATGAGACGCTGCAAAACGGGCAGGCGCTCATTTGCAAGCAGGGAAACACGCCCGATATTGACGGCAGGCTCAGCTTTAACGGCGGCGGGAGCTTTGAAATAAAAAAACGGGTCGAAAGCTTCGGCGTAAACGGAATGACGGCGATGGCGGGAATACCCGCGACGATACTTATCGTGCCGAACCTTCGCGACGCAGTTTCGGGGCTGGATGCGCTTGCCGACTACAACGGAAACAGGATGATGACCTTTTCCGTTCACTGCGGGTTTGACACGGGACTGCCGGACGACGCGCGGCGACCCGTATACAACAGCGTTCGCGATTTCTGCGACGGGATTAAAGACGGCAGCTCCGTTACACGCGTATATTTCAGCGTGCGGGAGGACGGACAGCGTGAGTTTTACGGGATTTTAGGCGGATTCTACTACGTCGGGATACTGCTGAGCCTGCTGTTTATCGCCGCCGCGGTGCTTATAATATACTACAAGCAGATATCGGAGGGCTACGAGGACAGGGCGCGTTTTGAGATAATGCAGAAGGTGGGTATGACCAAAAAAGAGATACGCCGCAGCATAAACTCACAGATTTTAACGGTGTTTTTCCTGCCGCTGCTGCTCGCGTGCGTACATCTCGGCTTTTGTTTTCCGATGCTGCGAAGGCTGCTCATGCTGTTTAATATAAACAACCTGCCGCTGTCCGCGGCGGTGACGGTCATCTGCCTTGCGGCGTTTGCGCTGTTTTACGCGGCGGCGTATAAGCTGACATCAAACGCATACTACAAAATAGTAAGCGGCGCGGAAAGCAGGTGAATAAAAACGCCCCGCAAAAGCAAACGTTTTTGCGGGGTGTTTTCGCGGGTTCTATGAGGTATAGTTAACCCCGCGGCATAAGCCGCGGGGTTTTACGTTTTTTATGCCGCTACTGTCAGCGAAACGATAGTGTTTGCAATATCAAGCTTAACTGTCGCAGTAAAGGTGCCTTCCTTCGGATAGTCGGCGCCGTTAACGGTGAAGTTTGCGCCCTTGTAATATTTCTGCTGCGTCTCAACGTCTATAAAGCTGTCGTCGTCCGCAACGGTAAGGGTAAGCGTTTTGTCCGCCGTCTTATGGACGTAGTAGACGGTCTCCGCTTCATCGCCGCCTTCGCTTACGTCTATCACGTCGCCCGCAACTATCTCGGTTGACGATTCGACGTTTGCATACGGTACTGTAAGCTCAGCCGCCTCGCCGGTGCCGAGGACATGCGCATTTATCTTGTAAGTGTTTTCCTCAGCCTCCGCTATGGCGTCAACCGCATACTGTTTGTAATTTTTCCTGACAGGCTCCCAGGTGATAATCTGCGGAGTCGGCGAATCGGTGAGAACAAACTGGTATAACTCTGTGGGATGGTTATCGTCGGGGCTCAGCTCCAGCGGAACGTTGCCCGCTACGAAAAACACGTGCTTTGCGGTCTCTGTGCCGTCTGTCAGGTGATATGTGCCGTCCGTCTCGCCGGAGACGCCTGACAGCTTTGTGGTGCCGGGGGTTATGTAGCACACGCCGTTTGACTCGTAGAAGTTTACAAAGTCGCCGACGGCAACAGGCGCGGAAATCTCACAGTCCGCCGCGCGGACGGCCCTTATCTCATCGGGCGTTCCCGCATAGTAGTAGTCGAAAATAAAGTAGTAGCTTCTGCTCGCGCCCAAAATCTTGCCCGGCTTGCTCTCGGTTGCAAAGACCGTCGAGTAGTAAAAGTCCTCGGACGAGGTTGCCATACATTTGAATCTAAGATTTGAGCGGTTGGTTATTTTAGTGCCCTGCGCGTCTATAGCGCCTGCCATACTGACAAGGTCGTATTTGCTGTCGCCAATCGGCCAAGGCTCGTCGTTCAGATAAATATATGTCTGCGGGCTTATACCCATAGACGCACTGTCTGTCGTGATGGATATGAGGTTACCCTCCGTCACCGACATATTTTCAAGCGGGGCGGTGGCGGAAATGGTGGAATTTATCGAATATGTAAGGATTTCCTCGTCCTCGGTAAAGGTCTTGGACCCGTCTTTGTCGCGATAGGTGACCGAAATTCCGTAGCCGACGTAATCGGACATATCCTCTTCCATCTCGATATCCGCGCCGTTTGAAAGCAGAACGTCGTTTTTAATGGTATAACCGAGCGGTCTTTTGGCGGTCGCGCGAATTACAAGGTCGATAGTCTCCATATTATATATATCGACCGCAAGCGAATCGAGCGGCTTACCCTCAAAATCGGTGTAAACGCCAAGCTCTACAAGCTCGCCGTCCGCCGAAAGAACGGCGTTTGCAATAGCAACGGCCGCCTGCTCGCGCGTTACCGGCGCGTCGCCTGCCTCAATGTCGCCCACGATAGCCGATACGGCGGACGTGTAATCGTCCGGATAGACGGCGGACTCGGGATTTTCGACAAGACGCAGAACCTTTGCCAGCAGAGTCATAAACTCGTTTGCCGTGATGGCGTCGCCCGGATGGAACTTCGCATTTTCAACGTTGGCGGTGACAAGGAAGTTGTCAACACCCCAAATAAGATAGGATTTAATCAGCGAGTAAAACTCGATATCGCCCGTTTCGCCCGACTCAACAAAATCGCTGTTCGTGTCCGTGTAAATGGACGAGTCTATACCCTCGCCGTAAAGCATTTTATACACGGCGACAAGCGCATCGGCGCGGGTGAGATACTGATCCGGCTTAAAATCCCCCGTCCAGGTCGAAGGGATGATGCCGAGACGATCCACAAACTCGACGTACGGCAGTGAAACGTCTGTCAAATCCACATCGGTATACGCAAAGGCGGAAACGCCCATTGTGAATACCATGAGTATGCAGAGCAGAGCCGCAATCAGGCTTCTAACTAATTTCATAGGAACATCCTCCTAAAGTTGCTTGTGAAAACATTATAATATTTAAAACGCGGCAAGTCAATTTTGCCGCGTTTTTGTAACAAAATTGTGACAAACGCATACACTATGCACAAATTCGAGGTAAAAAATTTATCTATAATGACAGCAAATATGCGTTGATAAATCCGTCAAGGTCTCCGTCCATCACAGAGTTTATATTGCCCGACTCAAAGCCGGTGCGATGGTCTTTGACAAGTGTGTAGGGCATAAAAACATAGGAGCGTATCTGCGAACCCCAGCCTATCTGCATATGCTCGCCCTTGATGTCCTCTATCTTTTCAAGATGCTCCCGCTCTTTTATCTCAATCAGCTTGGACTTGAGCATTTTCATCGCCATATCGCGGTTTTTATGCTGGCTTCGCTCGTTTTGACAGGCGACCACCACCCCTGTCGGGATATGCGTTATCCGTATCGCGCTTTCCGTCTTATTGACGTGCTGTCCGCCCGCGCCGGACGAACGGTAGGTGTCCACCTTCAAATCCTCGTCGCGTATGTCGATTTCAACGTCGTCGTCAAGCTCCGGCATAACCTCAAGCGAGGCAAAGGAGGTGTGCCTTCTGCCCGACGAGTCAAACGGAGAGACGCGCACCAGCCTGTGAACGCCGTTTTCGCCTTTCAGATAGCCGTAGGCGTACCTGCCCTCCACCAAAATCGACGCGCTCTTTATGCCCGCGTCGTCGCCGTCCAGACAGTCGAGCAGCGTCACCTTGTAATCGTGCCGCTGTGCAAAGCGGGTATACATGCGGTAGAGCATCTCCACCCAGTCCTGCGCCTCTGTTCCGCCCGCGCCCGCATGGAAGGTCAAAATGGCGTTGTTTTTATCATATTCGCCCGAAAGCAGCGTTTTAAGCTTTGCCGCGTCAAGCTCCTTTTCAAATTCGGGAAAACCGGCGACGATATCCTGCTCTACGTCCTCCAGCATTCCGTCGTCCGCAAGCTCCAGCAGCGTTTCAAGATCCTCCGCCCGCCGCTTCAGCCTGTCGTATTCCGCAATGGTGTCCTTGGCGTTTTTTATCGCCTGCGACACCTTCTGCGAGCGTTCCATATCCTCCCAGAACCCGTCCTTCGCGCTTTCCGCCTCGTCCTTCTCAAGCTGCCTTTCGACCTCGTCTATTTTAAGCGCGCCGCGCAGATTTTCAAGCGCGCTTTCAAGCCTTGACAGCCGCGCCTTGTATTCGTCTAAAATAATCATAGCTTCTCCCGTGTAAAAATAAATTCGCGCAGATATATTATACATACGGCGCTTTGGTTTGTCAATCACGCCCGTTTCAAAATTGAAAAGGCGTTATTATTGACTTTCATACAAGGTTATAGTATAATATGTTGAGAATTTTTAGCTCGGAGGCGCAGATTTTGAAAACTAAAACGGTGTTCTTTTTTTCGGTGATAACAGGCGCGCTCGGCGCGCTGCTGCGCGTTTTGCAGTACGTCCTTGTCATAGACAAAACGGGCTACTATGACCCGCAGACGGGGTTTGAAAAGGCTTTGGTCTACGCACTGCCGGCGCTGCTCGGCATCGGTACGGCGTACGCGCTCTGCCTGCTTTTTGCCGGCGACAAAAACACGCTCTGTCCCAAAAACGTGCTGTGCGGTCCTGCGGCGGGCGTTTTGCTCGTTTTGGCGGCGGCTGTTATGACGGGCGACGCGGGGATAGGCATAGGTCATATGCTTGTGAGCAAAACCGTAAACGCCGTGACTCTGCTGGAGCTGCCGACCGCGCTGTTTTTCGCGCTGGCGGGCTGCCGCGCCTTTTTATTCGGCAAAGAGGCGAGTGCGTTTATGCGCGTTTTGGGTCTTGTTCCTCCGATATACGCCGTTTTATTTGCCGTAACTCAGTTTTTCGGCTCGTTTGAGCAAGCGCATGTCAGCCGCAGCAAGCTGCTGACGCTTGCGACCTGCGCGCTCGCGCTGCTGTTCATCACGACGAACGCCGTCTGCGCGGGGGCGGAGCTTAAAAGAAAAAGGCTGGATGCGGCGTGCCTTGTCTGCGTTCTGTTCTGCGCGCCGAACGCCGCGGGCGACGTTTTCGCGCTGGCGACAGGCAGACTGGGCGCGGACAATCTGCCGCAGACGCTGCTGTTTGCCCTGCTGCTTGCGCTTTTCACCCTGTTTTCGCTTGTTCTGCTCGCCCATCCGACAAAAGCGGCGGTTCCCGTTCAAAGCGACGCCGTGAGCGATGACAGACCGAACTCTTTTGAGGACGGCGACGAAATAGAGAACATAAAAAAATACATCGACAGCATAGACTCCGGAAAAGAGGAATAGTCCGCTTTGGAATAATTACCGTTTTGTTTCACACACTTATCGTGAGGTGAATTATGAGACGGTTTTTATTGTATCTTGCGGCGGCGGCGATATGCGCGCTCACTGTCCTTGCGATATACCGCGCCGACAAAAACACAAAGAGGGTCGCGGGGTTTCTCGATTCAAGCGTGTTTTTTGACGTAAGTAAGGACGAGGGCGGGACGGTGCTGACCATACTCAACGAAAAAATAACTCTGAGGTAAAAATGAGCAGGAAATATACACGCAACTTTTCCATTATAGCACATATCGACCACGGCAAAAGCACGGTGGCGGACAGGCTGCTTGAGCTGTGCCACGCCGTGACCGACCGCGAGATGGAAGAACAGATACTTGACAATATGGATTTAGAGCGGGAGCGCGGCATAACGATAAAGGCGCGCGCCGTCCGGCTCGACTACACCGCGCTTGACGGGAAAAAGTATGTTATGAACCTTATCGACACACCGGGACACGTCGACTTTAACTACGAGGTGTCCCGCGCGCTGGCGGCGTGCGAGGGCGCGGTGCTGGTGGTGGACGCGTCGCAGGGCATAGAGGCGCAGACGCTTGCGAATACATACATTGCGATGGAAAACGACCTTGAGCTTGTGCCTGTCATAAACAAGATAGACCTGCCCTCCGCCGACCCGGAGCACTGCATCCGCGAGATAGAGGACGTGATAGGCATACCCGCGCAGGATGCGCCGCAGGTCTCGGCGAAAATGAACGTGAATATGCGCAGCGTGCTGGAGGCTGTCGTTAAAAACGTCCCCGCGCCGGGCGGCAGTGAAAACGCGCCGCTTGCCGCGCTGATATTCGACAGCTTTTACGACAGCTACAAGGGCGTTATCGTCTACATCCGTATGATGGACGGCACGCTGAAAGCGGGCGACAAAATACGCATGATGGCGACGGGAGCGGAGTTTGAGGTGGTTGAGTGCGGCTTTATGCGCCCGCTCGGACTGGAGCGGACGCAAATGCTGTCCGCAGGGGACGTCGGCTACTTAACGGCATCCATAAAAAACGT
>CANQVN010000042.1 GCA_947627315.1 uncultured Clostridia bacterium
GGTCACGCTGACCGGCGAGCGCATCTGCCTGCGGCGCAGCGGCCCTCTGCGCGGGGCGGACATCACCCTGCGCCTGCCCAGCGTCGGCGCCACGCTGACGCTGCTGATGGCGGTTATGAAGCGCCCCAAGGTGCTGCTGCTTGACGAACACACCGCCGCGCTCGACCCTAAAACCGCGGCGACGGTGCTTGCCCTTTCGGACAAATTTGTAAACGAATACAAGCTTACAACACTTATGGTAACGCATAATATGAAAGACGCCATCGCGCACGGCAACAGGCTTATTATGATGAACGCCGGCAAAATTGTGCTTGACATCGGCGGCGAGCAGAAAAAGCAGCTTACAGTCGAAAAACTGCTCGAGTTGTTTTCAAAAACGAGCGGCACGGAGTTTGCAAACGACCGTGCGCTGCTCGGCTGACAGCATATTTTCACAGTTAAAACGCAACCCCGTGGAACAATGCGTTTCACGGGGTATAGTTATATCGGACGGAGGGTATTTGGTTTGTTAGGTATAATATGCGCGATGGAGGTGGAAGCCCGCCTGCTTGCAAATGCGATGGAAAACGCAAAAAGCGTTCGCGTGTCGGGTATCGACTATGTGACAGGCACGCTCGACGGGCTTTCGGCGGTGCTTGCCGTCTGCGGCGTCGGTAAGGTCGCGGCAGCGGTCTGCACGCAGACCATGATACTTCAATTCTCGCCGGATTTTATTATCAACACCGGCGTCGGCGGCTCGCTTGATTTGAGGCTTAACTGCGGAGATATAGCGGTGGGAAAAAGCGTCGTTCAGCACGACGTCGATACGACGGCGCTTGGCGACAGCCTCGGTATGGTGTCCGGCATAAACAAGACCTATTTTGAATGTGAAAAATATAACGAGATTGCAGAAACGGCGGGAAGTCTTGGCAAAAACTGTGTTGTCGGCGTTATCGCCAGCGGCGACTGCTTTGTGGCAAACGCCGAAAAAAGACGCTTTCTGCACGATGCCTTTTCCGCTATCGTGTGCGATATGGAGTCGGGTGCGATAGGGCAGACCTGCTTTTTAAACGACATGCCGTTTTGCATCGTGCGCGCCGTGTCAGACAATGCCGACGGCAGCTCCCACACCGTCTACCGCGAGTTTTTAAGCGAGGCTGCGGATTTGGCGGCGTCGCTTATAAAAAAATGCGTTCCTCTATTTAAATGTTGATTTTGCACCGTGAAAATGTTAAAATAAATCTTGTGTTAACAATTTGTTGACGTCGCATTTATATTACGTACTTTTTTACGGTGTATTATAAAAGAAATATTAACGGAGGTAATCCCTATGGGTAAAGGAAAACGTTCGCGTGAACAGCGCGCGGGTAAGAGAGAGGAAATGAAAATACGCGCGGCAAAGCAAAAGCGCCGCAGTAAAATCAAAAAGATTATCGGCGTGTGCGTCGCGGCAGTCGCCGCTCTCGGCGTCGCCGCAATCATCGTTTATAATACCGTCGCGGCGACAGGCTACTTTCTCCGCAACACGGTGGTTATGTCGACCGACAATTATAAGGTGGACAACGCAATGTTCACCTACTATCTCAAAAACGAGTACAACTCATTTGTAAATCAGTATTCAAACTATCTTTCAATGTACGGGCTTGATACGAGTGTAAGCCTTAAAAAGCAGAAATACGGCGACTCGACCTGGTTTGATTATTTTATGACTCAGACCAAGGACGAGGTAAACGACATACTGCTCTGCGTCGAGCAGGCAAATGCGGAAGGGCTCACGCTTTCTGACGAGGACAAGGCGGATATAGACGAGGCGATAGATGCCATGAAAAACTACGCCGAAAGCAATAATCTCACCTTTTCTCAGTACCTTTCGACCGCTTTTGACAAGGGTATAAACGAGCAGGACGTAAGACGTGCGATGGAATATTCCACGATAGCGTCCAAATACTATGAAAAATACAGCGACTCTCTTGAATATACTGACGCCGACCTTCAGGCGTACTTTGACGATAATAAGCCCGACTTTGTAAAAGCCGATTATATCAGTCACTCATTCAGCGCGTCTTACGACTCCGATGCGGACGATGCGACAATAGAAAAAGCCAAGGCGGATGCCAAGGCTAAAGCGGATGCTCTTGCCGCCAGTAAGTCGGTGGACGAATTTAAGCAGAAGCTCACGGAGTATCTCACAGAGGAGGAAAACGCCTACCGCGAGCAGAACGACGAGGAGCCGGAAAACACCGTCGATGAGGCTGTCGCCGAGCAGATAGAGCAGGATGCGTCGACTATGAACTACCCCGAGGAGCCTGCCGAGGGTGAGGAAAAAGACGAGGTTGCGGAGTGGATGTTTGCGGACGGCAGAGCTGTCGGCAACACCTATGTAAAAGAGCCGGCGGAGGACGCCACAAGCTTTACCTATACCGCGTATATCGTGACAAAAGCCGCTTATTTTGACGATTATAAGACCGTCAACGTGAGAAATATACTGATTACCTTCGGTGATGGCGAGGGCGAAACGACAAAGGAGCAGGCGCAGAAAAAAGCGCAGGAAATACTTGATAAGTACAACGCCGGTGAAAAGACGGAGGCCGCGTTTGAACAGCTTGCCAAGGACAACAGCGAGGCGTCAAACGCCGAGACGGGCGGACTTATCGAAAACCTGCCGAACGATACCGAAAACAACCCCGAGGAGCTTATAAGCTGGTGCTATGACACCGCAAGAAAGGCGGGGGATACCACTGTGGTTACGGCGGAGAGCAGCGTGCACGTTGTTTACTTCTGCGGCGCAGGCAATACGGCGTGGATCGCGTCGGCGCGTACCGCCAAAAACCGCGAGGACTGTGAGGCGCACGTCCATGGTCTTGCCGACACGTATAAGGTAAGCTCAAGCGACTCCAAAATGAAGCGTGTAAAAGCGTAATAAAATTTATTCATCCCCACAGGTTTTCCTGCGGGGATGGTTTGTTCGGAGCGTATTTTGCCGCTTGAAAAATATGTGATTTTATAGTATGATACATTTGTCAGTATGTATTGGGGGTGTATCTGTGAATATAATAAACGCAATAATCAATTTAGTAAATAATCCGGTTACGCAAATTGTATCTTATTATCAAGGGAAAAACCGTGCGAACAACGCCGGGGACGCACTTGAGGAATACGTTAAAGATTTATTTGCCAACACTTTCAATTTGACGGAAACACAACGCATTGAAGCTATGAGCCGCGTTTTTTCATATCTCGGCAACAACTCCAACCCGCCGGACGCTATGCTGCGCGGAGGCGACGCGATGGAAGTCAAAAAAATCGAAGGCAATAATGCGGCTATCGCGTTAAACAGCAGCTATCCCAAGCATACTGTCAAGGCTTCAAGCCCTATGCTTTCAACAGCCTGTAAAAACGCCGAGCAATGGACGGAAAAGGACATAATATATGTTGTCGGGGTCGTAAACGGAAATGATTTGAAACATCTGTGTATGGTATACGGTCTGGATTATTGTGCGTCGGATGAATGCTACAGCCGAATAAAGCAAATCATCAAATGCGGCGTCGAATCAATTCCGGGCGTTGAATTTGCCGAAAGCCGTGAATTGGGACATATAAACAAGGTCGACCCGTTAGGCATAACTTATATGCGAGTGCGCGGTATGTGGGGTATAGAAAACCCCTGGCGTGCTTTCAGCTACGTATATAGCCGCGACACAAATAAACAATTTAACTTTGTGTGTATTATAAATAATAACAAATGGCAGACATTTGATAACACTGCCGAATTGACGAAGCTTTCAAACGTCAACAGAAATCTGTGTATTTCCGACGTTCGTATTAAAAACCCGGATAACCCGGCGCAGCTTGTCGATGCGAAGCTTATTACTTTCAGTATTTGAGACGATATGAAAATTATTAGTTTATTCAGCGGCTGCGGCGGATTGGATCTGGGCTTTGAAAGAGCAGGGTTTGAAATTCCCGTGGCGAATGATTTTGATAAAACAATTTGGGAAACCTTCAAGGTCAATCATCCGAAAACGCACCTTATAGAAAGCGATATCCGCAGCGTCAGAGAATCTGATTTTCCAGGTGACGTTGACGGGATAATCGGCGGTCCTCCCTGTCAGTCCTGGTCAGAGGCGGGCGCTTTGAGAGGAATAGATGACGAGCGCGGGAAATTATTTTTCGATTATATCCGCATTCTTCACGATAAACGACCTAAATTCTTTTTAGCCGAAAATGTAAGCGGAATGCTGGCAAACAGGCACTCGGAAGCCGTTAAAAACATTCTGCATATGTTTGAAGAATGCGGCTATAACGTTACGCTGACGCTTGTAAATGCAAAAGATTATGGTGTGGCGCAGGAGAGAAAAAGGGTTTTTTATATCGGCTTTCGCAAGGACTTGAATGTCAACTTTGTTTTCCCGCGCGGCTCAACAGAGGGAGACGTCAGGAAATTAACGCTTCGCGATAC
Source organism: uncultured Clostridia bacterium (assembly GCA_947627315.1). Taxonomy (GTDB): domain Bacteria; phylum Bacillota; class Clostridia; order Oscillospirales; family QAKW01; genus RGIG9041. Next base: position 4,439 of record CANQVN010000042.1, read on the forward strand.
AATATGGGACTTGCAGAAAACGGCGGTACCCGCCGGAGAAAAAAACCGGCACAATCCCAACGCCGTGAACAACAACGAATATTTCGTCGGGGCATATTCGCCTATATTTATGAGCAGAAACCGCGTCAGGTCCTGGGACGAACAGGCGTTTACCGTTCAGGCGTCGGGAAGGCAGTGTCAATTGCATCCCGGAGCCCCCAAAATGGTCAAAGTCGGCAAGGACGACTGCCGATTTGTCGAGGGAAAGGAAAGCCTGTACAGGCGTATGACAATTCGTGAAATAGCGCGTATTCAGGGCTTTCCCGACAGCTTTAAGTTTATTTACGAATATACCGACAACGCTTACAAAATGATAGGAAACGCCGTTCCCGTCAATCTTGCGTTTGAAATCGCGTCGGCAATAAAAAAGATATTAGAAAAAACCGGAAATTTTTAATAAAAAAGGTGGACGCCAAAATAGGCGTCCGCCGTTTTTTTATTTTTCCTGTTCCAGCAGCCACAGCTTTCCCGTTTTCGGGTTTTTGTAGACGTATTGCTCTCTTATCTGCCCGTTTTTCCTCGCGTATCTTACCATGACCGTCGGTATTTCGCCGTCAAAATCAAGAAAGATTTTAACCCCGTCGCCTTTTTCAAGAGTGTCCGCGCTCCATACTGTCTCAAGCTCGTAAAACGCATTTCTGTCCTCGTCATACTCCGTTTTTACAACGGCAATGTCGTAAAGCTGCTCGTCCGCATAGAAAATTACAGCTTCCTTTCCGCCCGCGTCCGCTTCGATTATTCTGTTGTAGCGACTGTCGTCCTCGTCGCTTGGAAAGCGCAGAAAGCTTACCATAGACGAGCAGGAGACTAAAGTCATTATAATTACCGCCGCTAAAGCTGCCGCCGCAGTCCTTTTCAAATCAATCTCTCCTTTTCATCACCGTTTTCAGTGCGTGAGTCAGCTTTATCGGATTTCCGTAGCGAAGAGTACCCATTCTATACAGCGCCGCGCCGAGCATCCCCGTGCCTACGGTAGATGCGAGCAGTATCACAAACGACAGCACGATTTCCCAAGCGGCGACGCTGCCCATTGCCGCCCGCGCAAACATCGTCGTATATGAGCTGATGGGCAAAAACGACAGCACTTTAATCGCAATACCGTCCGCATCGAAAAGCTGGAACAGCGAGAAAAAGTAGACGAACATTATTATAATCATCAACCCGCTCACACTGCGGCTTATGTCCTCGATTTTGCTGACAAGCGCGCCCATCGCGCCGAATAAAAACGCATAAAACAGGTAACCGAAAGTCCCGAACAGCGCGAATATCACCACTATTTTCGGCGGAATGGCAAGGAACATATCCAGCATTCCTCCCCATAGCTCGCGGTTTATGCTGTACGACGCCAGCACCGAGCCGATTATAACGCCGCTTTGCAGCACGCCCGCCGTCGCGCCCGCCAAAACCTTGCCGAAAAGCAGACTGTTAGGCGAGGTAGAGGTGATAAGCACCTCAATGGCACGGTTGCTCTTTTCGGAGGCGACCCCCGTCGCTATCATCTGCCCGTACAGAACAATCAGCATGAACACAACTATCACAAGCATGTAGCAGTACCAGTAGCTGCTCGCCGCATCCTTGCCGAGCGTCGTTTCGGTATACATTATATCGGGAGAGACCGCCTGCGAAAACTCTGTCGGGTCAAGCGAGTTTTCAGAGCAGTAGCGCGCTCTTACCGCCGCTGTCATTATCCCACTGAACATCGAGCTTTCGTCTCCGAACATGCTGCTGTTCAGCGTGAACACCTCAAATTCACGCTCGCTTTTAACATAAAATCCGGCGTCCGCGCTTTCATCGCTTACCGCGTCTTTCAGCGCAGTCTCGTCTGCCGCGTCGATAAACTCGGCGCCGGACACCTGTTTTGCAAGCTCTGTTCCCACAAGCTGCTGCGGGTCGTAAAGGACGTATTTTAAGCCATCGGAGGAAAAATCCTCAAAGCCGCTCTCCGCCTTGTCCGCCACATTGAAAACACGCGGCAGAATAAACAGAGTCGCCGAGCCGAGTATGGCGATAATGAGCGTCGTTATGACAAAGCCCTTGCTTTGTAAAAACTCCTTCAGCTCATACCAGTAAACGGTTAAAAACTTTTTCATCTGTCTTCACCTGCCGTTTCCACAAATATCTCGGTAAGTGTCGGCTCGTAGCTGCCAAACTTATCTATGTCGATGTCGCTGTCCGCAATCGCTTTCATTATCTCCTTGACGGTAACGTCCTCCCGCCGCTCCAGTATCAGCCCGCCGCGCGCTCTGCCGCATACCGTTATGCCGTCTATTTTCGCGGCTTTTTGTTCAAGAAGGTCGGGCGCGTCCGAAATGGATGAGATAAACAGCCTGTTTTTTCCAAAGGCGCGTTTTATTTCCGAAAGTCCGCCCTTTAACACAACTTCGCCGCTGTTTATGATGGCGATGGTGTCGCAAAACTCCTCGACGTATCCCATTTGGTGGCTTGAAAAAATAACGAGCTTTCCGTCCGCGATAAGCTCTTTTACAACGTCCTTCAGCACTTGCGAGTTTACGGGATCCAGCCCGCTGAAAGGCTCGTCCAAAACGATTATTTCGGGATCGTGAACAAGCGTCGAGGCAAGCTGAACCTTTTGCTGGTTGCCCTTTGACAGGGTTTCAAGCTTGCGGGATTTATACTGCGAAAGCTCCATTCTCTCAAGCCAGCGCAGCCCGCTTTCCACAGCGTCCGCCTTTTTCATTCCGCGAATGCGCGCGAGAAACACAATCTGCTCCAAAACGGTGCGCTTAGGGTACAGCCCTCGCTCCTCGGGAAGATAGCCTATTCTGTGCTCTTTTGCGTTAAACGGCGCGCCGTCTGACAGTATCTGTCCGCTGTCGGCGTGAAATACGTCCATAAGTATGCGTATAGCCGTTGTTTTTCCCGCGCCGTTTCTGCCGAGCAGCCCTAAAGCCTGTCCGCTTTGCGCCTCAAAGCTTATGCCGTGCAAAACCTCTGTACCGTCAAAGCTTTTGCGTATATCCTTGAATTCAAGCTTCATTTTTTCCCTCCTTTTTTACACTATTTTAACCCCGGTAAAAAACATTGTCAATAAAATCACTCAAAATGGCACGACTTACTTTTTATCGCCTGTGTCAGTTTTTCTAAGTTCTCCACCGTTTTCGGTTCGAGATAATGCTCTATCATCTCGGTCTGCTCCAGCTCGCCGTCCGTGCCGTTTAAGACGCGCAGAAATTCCAGTACCGTCTCGTGGCGGTAAAGCAGATAAGAGCCGATGTGTTCGCCCTTTTCGGTCAGCGTTATGTACCCGTATTTGCGAAAGGACAGAAGCCCAGCTTGTTTCAGATGCCCGACCATTTTGGATGCGGAGGACGGCTGAACGTGCAGGCATGCGGCAAGCTCGCTTATGCGGATTATGCCGCAGCCTTTTGCCTGTCTGTAAATCATTTCGAGATAGTCCTCCATCGAGGCGGAAAGCCCCTTATGCATGCCGTCGTAGCCTTTTTTAGTAAAAAACTGTTCCATAGTCCCTCCTGTAACACTTTCACCGCCGACGTAATAGTATAGCGTGAGGAAAGAAAGTTTCCTCAAGGAAATATATTTTAAGAAGGTAATATATATGAACGGCAGTTACAGCCTGAAAGATATAAAACCGGGACAAAAAGCAAAGGTAAGCCGACTTCTTTCTGACGGCGGAATACGCCGCAGACTGCTTGATATAGGGCTTATAGAAAACACGGAGGTTGAATGTCTCGGAACAAGCCCGTCGGGCGACCCGTCCGCTTTTCTTATACGCGGCGCGGTGATAGCGATTCGCTCGGAGGACTGTAAAAAGATACTATTACACCGAAACTGACAAGGGGGAGCGGTATGGGACTTACAAAATCCTCTGTGGGAATCAGCGCGCTCGATTCGGGGCTTGAAATAAAAAAGCAGAGCGAAAACGACGTCGTGGTCGCAATCGCGGGCAACCCGAACGTAGGGAAAAGCACGCTATTCAACAACCTCACGGGAATGAATCAGCATACGGGCAACTGGCCCGGCAAAACGGTGTCAAACGCGCAGGGGTATTGCCGCACCGAGGACCACGGCTGTGTTATGGTTGATATTCCCGGCACATATTCGCTTATGGCTCATTCCGCCGAAGAGGAGGTCGCGCGCAACTTCATCTGCTTCGGAAACCCAGACGCCGTCGTTGTCGTGTGCGATGCGACATGCCTTGAGCGAAATCTCAACCTTGTGCTTCAAACCGTTGAGATATCCGAAAAAACACTTGTCTGCGTAAATCTGATGGACGAGGCAAAGCGTAAAAACATACGGATTGATTTGGCGGCGCTGTCAAAAAGTCTCGGCGTGCCGGTCGTCGGTACCGTCGCCCGTAAAAAGCGCAGCCTTGATTTGTTTAAGCGGGAGCTTGACAAGCTGCTTTCCGGCAAAACCGAAACCGCGCCCGTATCAATAAAATACGACGACGCTGTCGAGCGGGCGATAGATTTGCTGAGTCCTGTAATCGAGGCGCGAACCGACGGCGCTCTGCCGTCGCGCTGGCTTGCTCTGCGGCTGCTCGACTGCGACAGCTCGCTTATGCGGGAGCTGAACTCCCGCCTCGGCTTTGACCTTATGTCTGACCCTGAAATCGGAGTCGCTTTAAGCGAAGCAAACGAGGCGCTTAAACAGAGCGGCATGGACGCTGTGTCCCTGCGCGACAGCATCGTTTCAAGCATAGTTCGCACCGCCGAGAGTATCGCAAAAAGCGCCGTGAAAAAGCATTCCGGTTATAACGATTTTGACAGAAAAACAGACTGCCTGCTGACCAGCAGAAAAACGGGATATCCTCTCATGCTGCTTATGCTCGCCGTTGTGTTCTGGATTACAATGACGGGGGCAAACTATCCCTCGCAGCTGCTTAGCGATATGTTTTTTGCCTTACAGCAGAAGCTGACGCTGCTTTTTACAAGCCTTGACGCGCCGGAGTGGCTTTACGGCGCGCTTGTTCTCGGCGTCTATCGCGTGCTGACCTGGGTAATCTCCGTAATGCTGCCGCCTATGGCGATATTTTTCCCGCTTTTCACGCTGCTGGAGGACGTCGGCTACCTGCCGCGCGTCGCGTATAATCTCGATAAGCCCTTTAAGCGGTGTAAAGCGTGCGGCAAGCAGGCGCTTACCATGTGTATGGGCTTTGGCTGCAACGCGGCGGGCGTCGTCGGCTGTCGGATTATCGACTCGCCCCGCGAGCGGCTTATAGCGATACTTACAAACAATTTTGTTCCCTGCAACGGTCGTTTTCCCGCGATGATAACGCTCATATCAATGTTTTTCGTTATGTCGGGCGGGGTTTTGGGTTCGCTGACCTCCGCACTGCTGCTGACGGGCGTTATTCTGCTCGGAATTATCGTAACTCTCGGCGTGTCAAGGCTGTTGTCCGAAACGCTTTTGCGCGGGGTGCCCTCCTCTTTCACTTTGGAACTGCCGCCCTACCGCCGCCCGCAGGTGGGAAAGGTAATTGTCCGCTCGATTTTTGACCGCACGCTGTTTGTCTTAGGCAGGGCGGCGGCTGTCGCCGCGCCGGCGGGGCTTGTAATCTGGCTTATGGCAAACGTGACGGTGGGGGATATGACCCTGCTTTCCCACTGCTCGTCGTTTTTGGATCCGTTTGCCCGCCTGCTCGGTATGGACGGGGTAATCCTTATGGCGTTTATTCTCGGCTTTCCGGCAAACGAGATTGTAATACCGATAATTATAATGGCGTATATGTCACAGGGCAGCATCGCGCAGATTGATATAACACAAATGAAACAGCTTTTTATAGACAACGGCTGGACGTGGGCTACGGCGGTGAGCGTTATGCTGTTCTCGCTTTTCCACTGGCCCTGTTCTACCACCGTGCTTACCGTAAAGCGTGAGACGGGGAGCATCAAATGGACGGCTGTTTCGATGCTGCTGCCGACTCTTGTGGGAATGCTGCTCTGCTTTTTGTTCACATGCGCTATGCGGCTGCTGTCATGAGGCGGGTATATGTCGCCGCGCTAGTCGCGGCACAGAGCTTAACTGCGCTTGCCTGTGCGCTGTCCTTTGTCTGTAAAATCGCCTCTGCCGCCGCGCTTTTGCTGTCCGTTTTGTCGCTGGCGCTTGCTTTGGCAATGACGCTGAAGCGCGGGTGCCGCGCGGAAAGAGAGCAGGCGGCAAAAATCGTCTCCGCGTTTCCGCAGGTGAGAAAAATAGAGAAAATCAGCTGTAAGCGAAAGGGCGGAGCAGACCATGGGCGGGTGCTTTACGC
>CANQVN010000043.1 GCA_947627315.1 uncultured Clostridia bacterium
GCGGAGACATAGTCGACATACTCTTTATACCACTTGCCGGCAGGTACGTCGGGGAACTCGACGGGCTTGGACTCAATCCGGGTGCCCTCCGCTTCGCGGGTCTCGGTAGCATCCTCGTGGTAGATGCACTTGCGGGTCTCGGTGCCGTTTGCCTCGTAGGTCGCGTCGTTGTTGTATACCCAATCGCCCCAGACGTGGTTGTCAGGATCCAGGTTGCCGGCGGTGAAGGTAGCGTCTTTGCTTATCGTGCCGCAGCCGTTGGAGCACTCATAGTAGTACAGTCCGGCGTCGTGGCAGGTAGGAGCCTGTGCAAGATGCTTTTCATCAACAACCATTTGTCCGAAAGCGTGCGCTTCGGGATCAACTTCGCCCTCAAAGGTGGCTTCGCCCTGCTGACCGGCGCTGGAAAGTCCGCAGCGTGTGCAGGACTTGTAGTAAACAGCCTTGGCGGTGCAGGTCGCAGCGGTTTTGAGATACTGCGCGTCCTTCACTTCAGCCGTAAACTCGTGACCGAGAGCGGCTCCGCTCGTAAACGTAGCTTCGCCCTCAAGACCGGCGCTGGAAGTTCCGCAGGTTGTGCAGGACTTGTAGTAAACAGCAGGCTCGGTGCAGGTCGCGGCGGATTTGAGATATTGCTCCTGTGCAGTCTCGGCGGTAAAGGTATGCGGTTTGGGCTGGCTGCCCTCGTCCGCTACTTCGACCGTCTGCTGGCAGTCGTTACATGTTTTTTCGGTGTATGCCGGCTTGGTGCAGGTCGCATCGTGATGCGTACCGCCGTCGGCAAAATCATGCTCTTTGGATACGGTAAGCGTGAGCTTTGTGGGCTCGGCGCTGCACTTATCCGTTACGGTTATGTTGTAGACCGCGTCCGCCTTGCAGACCGTCTTGTCAACAGCCGTCTGAGGCTCGACGGCAACGGTGATATGACCTTCGCGTGTGTCTTTGGCTTTCGCCGTAATCGCGCCGCCCTCGCTGTCCTTGTCAAGCTTAACGGTGTAGTTTCCGTCGTCGCCCTTGGTCGCGATGATCTCGCCGACTTTCACTTCAAGATCAGCGCTGTAGTCTGTAAACTCGTGAGTTGCAAAGTTAAAGCCTAAGTTGTACTCGTTCTTGACAACGGTTTCGTCTGTCGGCTCGGGGGTCACGTCGCTTGTGAGCGTGCCGGTCGCCTCGACCGCTTGCTTAACGTAAGCGTTTTTGTCAAACGTGTAGGTCGCGTCAGGCTTTTTGGCTTCTCCGCCGGGGAGCGTAAAGCCGCCCTTGATACCGTTGAAAACGTTTCCTGTCACGTTCACTTCTACCTTCGTGCCGAGCTCGCTGACGCTGCTCGAAAGGAACAGCTTGTCGGCGGCGGACCCTGTGGTCGAAGCAAAATAGTTGTCCTGAACGTCTATTTTGGTAAAGCTGTCAGCCTGAGTTATGTTTATAAGGCTCTTTTCGCCCGTCTCGGCGGCAGCGTCGCCATATGTGTTATAGAAAATGTTGTTGCTGAACTCGAGCTGTCTGTTAGTGACAGTTTCGCCGACTGAAAAGACGGTGTCCATGGTGAGAGCGCCTTTTCTGCCGTTGGAGGGGGTAAGACCGCGCAGATTGCAGTTTCTGATAGCAAAGATGCTGGTCGGATCCTTGTTTACGATATAATGCGTATACTTAGTCTCGTCTCCGGAGCGGTCATTCGGACCGTCTGCGAATCTGAGACCGATTTCGTCGGGAATCCAAAGACCGTCGATTATGGTCTCCGAAGGGAACCAGTAACCGAAAAGACTTGCTTTGTTGTCCTGATTGGCTTTGCTGGATCCCAAAACAGCCTTAACGTAGCTGTCTTTAACGATAAATGAAGCTTCTTCCTGAGTGTTGGTGTTGCCGGGTCTTGCCTTTCCTTCGTTCAGATCCCTGTTGCCGAAAAGGAAGTTGCAGCACCCGTTGCTCTCGCCTATGGGCAGCTCTTTCTGATTTATAACGCCGTTGCAGAACATAAAGTCGCCTACGCCCTGGGCGATTTGCAGGTTGTAGTTTACATAACCGTCGACCGTCAGACCGAAGAGGCTGACTTCGCCCGCGCAATATGAAGTGCTGTTAACGGAGACGTAGCCTACCGTTACTTCTTTTCCCTCTTTGAAGTACTCCTCGTTTTCCCGCCAGTTTGCACCGTAGGACGTGGATTTAAGACCTTTACCGTCGTCTATATACGGCTTGGTGTTGTAGTTTGGCGTAAAGAGCTGCATTGTGTGCTTAATCTCAAGCTGCTTGGCAGGATCGCTCCACCCGCTCAGAATTATCTGCGGGGTGCCGACGCCGTGCCAATACGTATTCATAAAAGTAACGTTGATACTGTTGGCAGTACTACCGTCCATACTTCTCCCGGCGTTTGTACCATATATGAAGTAGTACTTTACGCCGTCAAGCGTGACCTCGATGTGGTCGCCCGCCGAATAGGACTGCCCGTCGTAAGGATCCAGAAAAAGAACGGCATCCTTGGTGAGCTCGGTACCCGTGGCGTCAACCCTGCCGCCCGGGAAGTCCGTCATAAAGTTTTTTGCCTCTTCCTCGGCAAAAGACGGTACGCAGAATACCGACAGGAGTGAAATCAGCATCAAAGCCGAAATCACAATCGATATAATGCGCTTTGAATTTTTGCTCATTTGTGTTCAACTCCTTTAATATTTTTTCACAGCTTCGAACGGATTTACCGTTTCACCTTAATTATATATAGCAATTTGCTGTTTGTCAACATCATTTTGAGTAATTATTTTTAGCTTTTTCGACAAATTTTACATTGGTTTTTTGTCTAAAGTGCTTTTCCCGGGCGGTTTCACGAATAGAAAAAATATCTTGATTATCTTAATATAATATGGTAGAATGTCTGTGAGTTAAAAACCGAAAGGAGAAAAGATATGACTTATTCGCATGAAGTTGAAATGATGTGTCCCATAGCGAAAGGTCCCAAACACGGTCCCGCGCCCATTCCCGAGGAGGGGAAATGGGTGGAGGCAAAGGAGATTAAGGACATCTCCGGCTACACGCACGGCGTGGGCTGGTGCGCGCCGCAGCAGGGCGCGTGCAAGCTGTCGCTCAACATCAAAAACGGCGTTATCGAGGAGGCGCTGGTGGAGACCATCGGCTGCTCGGGCATGACCCATTCCGCCGCGATGGCGGCGGAGATTCTGCCGGGCAAGACGGTGCTGGAGGCGCTCAACACCGACCTTGTGTGCGACGCTATCAACACCGCGATGCGGGAGCTGTTTTTACAGATAGTTTACGGTCGCTCACAGTCCGCGTTTTCGGAAGGCGGGCTGGTAATCGGCGCGGGCATGGAGGATCTCGGCAAGGGCGCGCGCAGCATGGTCGGCACCATGTACGGCACGCGCGCAAAGGGCGTGCGCTACCTCGAAATGACAGAGGGGTACTGCACGCGCATGGCGCTGGATGAGAACGACGAGGTTATAGGCTACGAGTTTGTGTCGCTGGGCAAGATGACCGACCTTATCAAAAAGGGCGTCGAGCCGAACGAGGCTTATGAGCAGTCGAAGGGCAGCTACGGCAGGTTTGACGAGGCTGTCAAGTACATAGACCCGCGCGCGGAATAAGGAGGAAAAAGATATGGCACTGTTTGAAGGCTACGACAGGCGCGCCGAAAAGATAAACGGCGTGCTTGCGGAATACGGCATTTCCTCTATCGAGGAGTGCAAAAAAATCACGCTGGAGCGCGGCGTGGACTGCGACAAAATCGTGCGCTCGACACAGCCGATTTGCTTTGAAAACGCGGTGTGGGCGTACACCGTCGGCTCGGCAATCGCGATAAAGAAGGGCTGCGCCAAGGCGGCGGACGCGGCGGCTGCCATCGGCATCGGGCTGCAAAGCTTCTGCATCCCCGGCTCGGTCGCGGAAAACCGCAAGGTGGGTCTCGGACACGGAAACCTCGGCAAAATGCTGCTCAGCGAGCAGACCGACTGCTTCTGCTTCCTTGCGGGGCACGAGTCTTTTGCCGCGGCGGAGGGCGCGATTAAAATCGCGCTGAATGCGAACAAGGTGCGCCGCAAGCCGCTGCGCGTTATTCTCAACGGGCTTGGCAAGGACGCGGCTTACATAATCTCCCGCATAAACGGGTTTACCTACGTCGAGACGGAGTTTGACCCCTATGCCGAGGAAGTCAAGGTGGTGCGCGAAATCCCGTTTTCAAAGGGCGCGCGCGCGGACGTCAAGTGCTACGGCGCGGACAACGTGCCGGAGGGCGTCGCCATTATGAAGCTGGAGAAGGTGGGCGTTTCCATCACGGGCAACTCGACCAACCCGACCCGGTTCCAGCATCCCGTCGCGGGAACGTATAAGAAATGGTGCGTCGAAAACGGAAAGAGCTATTTCTCGGTCGCGTCCGGCGGCGGTACGGGACGCACGCTGCACCCGGACAATATGGCGGCAGGTCCGTCCTCATACGGTATGACCGACACGATGGGCAGGATGCACTCCGACGCGCAGTTTGCAGGCTCGTCGTCGGTGCCGGCGCACGTCGAGATGATGGGACTTATCGGTATGGGCAACAACCCGATGGTGGGAGCTACCGTCGCATGCGCTGTCGCGGTGGAAGAAGCGGCAAAATAAAACTTACCCCGCGCAGCGCCTGCTGCGCGGGGACTCCAAAACTACCCCTAATACAGAAACAGAAACGGCACGGTTTAACCGTGCCGTTTTTTTATGAAACGCCGTCGAATGAACCACGCAAGCCAGAACGCGGCGAAAGCGAAAATCAGACCGAAAATCGCGCCGGACAGGTCGATAAGCACGTCGCTTACCGAGCTTGTTCTGCCGGTGAAGCTTTGCAGGTACTCGTCCGACACCGCGACGAGCAGCGCGGAAAACAGCGCCGAGCCGAGGCAGAGCCTGCCGCACATCAGGTATATCGTGAGTATCAGTCCGCCGAGCGAAAAGCCGAGCGCGGCAAATTCGACCCTGTGCGCCGCCTTGCGGACAAACACGTTTATCTGGTCGAGCGTTTTTGAGCCGCCGCCCGTCACCCGCGTTATGACAGACTGGATTTTCTGCGCGATTTTGCCGCTCCTGACCCATGACGCGTCGCCGCTTTGCCCGGAATTGAGAAAAATCACCGTGACGCAGACAAGCGTCAGTATTATGAATATAATAAGGAATATTTTTTTGGTTTTCATCAATTTATACCGAGGCTGTCAAACAGCGCGTCCACCTTTCTGTAATTGTCGCCGTCCATAACGTCCCGCAGCTCGCCTACGGTGCGGCGGCTGGTCAGCGACTCCGCCCAGCGCCGGATTTCATAAACGGGAAACAGCCACATCCGCCCCTCAAGGGCGGGATAGCGGATTTTAAGCTGAGACGGCGGCATAAACAGCCGCTTTGCAAAGTACCTCACTCTGCCGCCATGTCGGCGCAGGCGCGCGCTGTCGGCGTTTTCGGGCGAGCCGTATACCCCGCCGCCGATAACGTAGTCGGACATCTGCTCGGACAGCGCGTCTGCCGGCGCACCGTTAAACCAGACGGCGCAGAGCGCGGCGCAGGCGCGTTCAAACCGCTCCAGTCCGCCCTCGGTTATAAGCGCGTCGCGGGCGGCGGCGTCTGCCGCGGCGGCGAGGGAGTAGACAAAGATATCGACAAACGGGCGGACGCCGCAGCCGCCGTTTGAAAAGTGCTTTGCCATATGCGCGATATGGTAAAAATAAAACATCGCGTCGGAAAGGACGTACCGCCGCCCCTCGGCGGGGCGCGCGTAGTCCCAGATGCGCTCCAGCACGCCGTCCTGCGCTCCGGCGCGGGCGCTCTCGACTGTCGTGAAGTGGATTTCAAAGGTGACAGAGTTTGGGGAGATGAACATCGCGTCGTGCGTGCTTTTCTGAATAAATTTATACCCCGCGCCGTCAAACGCCGCGCGGGCGCGCTCAAACTCCCCCGGGCGGACGAGAATGTCCACGTCCGCGCCGGTGCGCATCCAGCCCGCGGGGTAAAAGTCGCGCAGAACCGCGCCTTTAAGCGGCAGATAGTCTATCCCCTCCCGCTCCAGAAGCGCGAAGGCGCGCTTTTCGGCGTAGCTCTGCTTTTCGCAGCGGTAAAAGGCGGCAAGCCGCTTGTGTTCCAGCTTTTCCGCCAGAGCTTTGTCCTCCGTTATCCCCGCGCCCGCCAGCAGATGGGACAGATCGTGCCGCTCCAGCAGCGCGTATATTTCGGGGGCGAGCCGCGCGGCGGCGGCGCGCTCCGCGTCTGTGAGCGGGGCTGCGCCGACCTGCGAGCTTATGACCCTCATGGATAGCCTGACCGTTTCGTTCATCGCAAAGTCCCTTCAATCTATAATGACCGTAAGGTTGTTATACAATCTATAATGACCGCAAGGTTGTTATAGCAAAACGTGAAGCGTTTTGCTATAATCGTCCATGATTTTCGGTTGCCCCGCAAGGGGCGAGAAAATCGGACATACAATCTATAATGACCGTAAGGTCATTATAGCATATAACCCGCCGCCCGTCAAACGCTCTTTTGTACGCGCCGATATAATTTGCCGTTTTTTTACAATTATAAACAAAAAGCGCCCTTCGGGCGCGAGTTTTTACGATACAATCCCCCAGTCAGCTGCGCTTACAGCCCCCTTTTCGTCGAGACAGGCTTCGTAGCTTGGTTTCCGCACTGCGTGCGAAAACATTGCATACTCCGCTGTCTCTCCTCTCCACGAAATACTCACTTCGTTCGAGTATTTCGTGGTTGTTATAGGGAGCCTTTAAAGGAAGTCGGAGCAAAAGCGCAATTTTAGCCTCCCTTGTGTAAAGGGAGGTGTCAAAGCCGCAGGCTTTGACGGAGGGATTGTATTGTAAAAACCCGTGAAACGCTTGAACGAAGTGAGCGTTTCACGGAGAGGAGGAGCAAAGCGAACTTTGCTCCGACGTGGCGGAGGGAAAGGGATTCGAACCCTTGTGCCTTTTGGGCAAACGGTTTTCAAGACCGCCTCGTTATGACCGCTTCGATATCCCTCCGTATTATCCTGTTTATTTTACCACACCGCCCGCCGATTTGTCAATATCATTATTTTGCCGGGGCTTCGACTGCCGGCTTGCCACGGGCGTTATGGACGTCCTTGTTATGGTGTTAAACTACGAGCTGCTTATTTTCAAAAAGAAAAGCAAACAGATTAGCCCTGCGGAAAGCTTCCCGCAGGGCCTCAAATTTACTCGTAATCGACGACGTCTATCCAGCGCATCAGCAGGTCGCGCTCCTGACTTTTGCCCTTTACCGACTGGGAGGCGGCGACAATCGGTATCCACTTTTGCACATACTGGCGCGCCGTGTCCGTTTTAAGGCAGTAGCCCGAAAGATATTTTTCCGCAAGCTCGTTTCTGCCCTCGAGCGAAAAGAGCAGGAAGGTGCGCGCCACGTCCGCCGAAGCGTTGCCCTGCGTGGCGTGCGCCCAGTCGATAATGAACGGACGCCCGTCGGGGGCGATTATGACGTTGCTCGGGTTAAAGTCGCCGTGGCACACCTTTTTATGGCGGGGCATACCCTCAAGCCGGGTGTGCAGGTCATAGCGTGTGGTCGCGTCCAGCCCCGTCTCCGAAATCTTGCGCTGCATTTTCTCGGTCAGGTTGTTGAGAAGCGGCGCGTGCTTTGAATGCACCTTAATCTGAAGGTCGATAAAAAGCTCCAGATATTTGTCGGTATCCTCCGGGTGCTTTTGCATAAGCTCCTCCAGCGTCTCCCCCTCGATATAGTCCGACACTATCGCCCAGCAGCCGTCAATCGTCAGCACCTCGCGGACGCGCGGGATGTCAAGCCCCGTCTCCTCGACGCGGGACTGGTTTAACGCCTCGTTGAGTACGTCCGCCTTTGAATAGCCCTTTTCAAACAGCTTTATCGCCGCATCGCCGTCGCGGTAGACCGTTTTCCGGGGGCGGGTCGCTATAATATTATCCAGCTTCATCTGTTACCTCCGTAATATGCGTTAAGATACATCTGCTTTATCTCGCTTATCAGCGGGTAGCGCGGGTTGGCGCCGGTACACTGGTCGTCAAACGCCTGCTCGGCAAGCTCGTCCAGCTTTTCCAAAAACTCCTTTTCGTCCACGCCGTAGTCCGCGATGGTCTTTTTGATGCCGACCCGCTCCTTGAGCGAATCCACGGCGAAAATCAGACTTTGCAGCTTATCCTCGTCGGTATCGCCCTCAAGCCCCAGCGCGTCCGCAATTTCGGAGTAGCGGGCAAGGGTGTGCGGGTAGGCGTACTGCGGAAAGGTTCCCATCTTGGCGGGAACCTCCGCCGCGTTGAAGCGCAGCACCTCGTCTATCATCAGCGCGTTTGCGACGCCGTGGGGCAGGTGGTAAAACGCGCCCAGCTTGTGCGCCATCGAGTGACAGACGCCCAAAAACGCGTTTGCAAACGCCATGCCCGCCATCGTCGCCGCGTCCGCCATCTTCTCCCGCGCCTCAATATCCGTCTGCCCGTTGTCGTAAGCGCGGGGCAAGTACTTGAATATCACACGCAGCGACTGGAGCGCCAGCCCGTCGGTATAGTCGCTTGCCATAACCGAGGCGTACGCCTCCAGCGCGTGAGTGACGGCGTCGATGCCGGAGGCGGCGGTAAGCCCGCGCGGCGCGGACATATGCAAATCGGCGTCGATTATCGCCATATCCGGCATAAGCTCATAGTCGGCAAGCGGGTATTTAACGCCGCTTTCCCCGTCCGTTATAACGGCGAAGGGGGTCACCTCGCTTCCCGTTCCCGCCGAGGTGGGAACGGCGACAAAATACGCCTTCTGCCCCATTTTGGGAAAGCTGTAAATCCGCTTTCTGATGTCGCAAAAGCGCATCGCCATATCCGCAAAGTTCGCCTCCGGATGCTCATACAGCACCCACATTATCTTGGCGGCGTCCATCGCCGAGCCGCCGCCGAGAGCTATTATCACGTCCGGCTCGAAGGCGGTCATCTGCTGCGCGCCCTTTTCGGCGCAGGCAAGCGTCGGGTCAGGCTCCACCTCGAAAAAGCAGGCGTGGGCGATACCCATTTCATCAAGCTTATCGGTTATCGGCTTTGCATAGCCGTTTTTATAAAGGAAGCTGTCCGTTACGATAAAGGCGCGCTTTTTGCCCAAAACCGTTTTAAGCTCCAAAAGCGCCGTCGGCAGGCAGCCTTTTTTGTGATACACCTTTTCGGGCGCGCGAAACCACAGCATATTCTCTCTCCTTTCGGCGACTGTTTTAACGTTCAAAAGGTGCTTGACGCCGACGTTTTCGGAAACGGAGTTTCCGCCCCATGAGCCGCAGCCCAGCGTCAGCGACGGGGTGAGACCGAAGTTGTACAAATCGCCTATCCCGCCGTGGGAGGACGGGGTGTTGACGACAATCCGGCAGGTTTTCATCCGCGCCGAAAACTCGGCAAGTCTGTCGCCCGCCTTTGCGGTGTCAAGGTAGATGGAGGCGGTGTGACCAAAGCCTCCGTCCTCAATAAGCCGCTCCGCTTTGGCGTAGGCTTCGGCTATATCCGAAAAGCGGTACATCGCAAGCACGGGTGACAGCTTTTCGTGCGCAAATTCCTCCGACAAATCGACGCTTTCCACCTCGCCTATCAGGATTTTGGTGTTGTCCGGCACGTCCACGCCCGAAAGCTCTGCTATCCGGTGCGCGCTCTGCCCCACTATCTTGGCGTTGAGCGCGCCGTTTATGATAATCGTTTTTCTGACCCTGTCAAGCTCGTCGGCTTTCAGAAAATAGCAGCCGCGCGCCGAAAACTCGGCTTTTACCGCCTCGTATATCCCCTCCTGCACGATGACCGACTGCTCGGAGGCGCAGATCATACCGTTGTCAAAGGTCTTTGAGTGGATAATGGAGTTTACGGCAAGCTTTATATCCGCCGAGCCGTCGATAACGGCGGGGACGTTGCCCGCGCCGACGCCCAGCGCCGGCGTGCCGCTCGAATACGCCGCCTTTACCATGCCGGGTCCGCCTGTGGCAAGGATGATATCCGCCTCCTTCATCGCAAGGTTTGTAAGCTCCAGACTGGGCTCGTCAATCCATTTGATAATGCCCTGCGGCGCGCCGGCGGCGACGGCCGCCTCCAGCACCACCCTTGCCGCCTGCGTCGTACACCCCTTTGCGCGGGGGTGGGGGCTGATTATAATTCCGTTGCGCGTTTTGAGCGCGAGCAGCGTTTTGAAAATCGCGGTGGAGGTGGGGTTTGTCGTCGGTATCACCGCCGCAATGACGCCGAGCGGCTCCGCTATCTTTGTTATGCCCGCCGCCTCGTCCTTTTCGATAACGCCGCAGGTTTTGGTGTTTCTGTATGCGTTGTAGATATACTCCGAGGCAAAGTGGTTTTTAATCACCTTGTCCTCCGCAACGCCCATGCCCGTCTCGGCGACAGCCGCCTTTGCAAGCGGTATGCGCGCGCGGTTTGCCGCCGCCGCGGCGGCGGCGAAAATGCGGTCGACCTGAGTCTGCGAAAAGCACGCATACTCGCGCTGCGCGGCTTTAAGCTCCGAAAACGCCGCCTCTAAGCTCTCTATACTGTTTATCATTGCAATTAACTCCTTCCGGTTTGGTCGATAAGTAAAACGTGACCGCGGTTTATATGCCGAACATTGTCCGGCATATTCGCGTGCCGGTTTCGGTGCGGAATATGCTTTGCAGTGCGTTTTCCACCGCGTCGTTTGCGGATTGTCCCTCCTGTAGATTCACAAGAAAGTCCGCCTCCAGCAGTATCCGCCAGTC
>CANQVN010000044.1 GCA_947627315.1 uncultured Clostridia bacterium
CCCGCGCCCGTCGCGGCTCATCGCCGAGACG
Organism: uncultured Clostridia bacterium; assembly: GCA_947627315.1. Taxonomy (GTDB): domain Bacteria; phylum Bacillota; class Clostridia; order Oscillospirales; family QAKW01; genus RGIG9041. Next base: position 32 of record CANQVN010000044.1, read on the forward strand.
GGCGCGGGTCAGCACGGCGTCGCCACGGCGACCGCCGCCGCGCTGATGGGGATGGAATGCGTGATTTTTATGGGCGAAAAGGACACCGAGCGGCAGGCGCTCAACGTCTACCGTATGCGGCTGCTGGGAGCGAGCGTCGTGCCTGTAAAAACAGGCACCGCGACCTTAAAGGATGCGGTGTCGGAGGCGATGCGGGAGTGGACAAGCCGCATAGCGGACACTCACTACTGCCTGGGTTCTGTGATGGGTCCCCACCCGTTTCCGACGATAGTGCGCGACTTTCAGGCGGTGATATCAAGGGAAATCAAAGAGCAGATGCTTGAAAAGGAGGGCAGACTGCCGGACGCCGTCATCGCCTGCGTCGGCGGCGGGTCAAACGCCATTGGCAGCTTTTATCACTTCATCGAGGACAAAAGCGTGCGCCTTATCGGCTGCGAGGCGGCGGGAAAAGGGGTGGACACCTTTGAGACGGCGGCGACCGTCACGACCGGAAGGCTTGGCATTTTTCACGGTATGAAGTCGTATTTCTGCCAGGACGAGTACGGGCAGATTGCGCCCGTCTACTCCATTTCGGCGGGGCTTGACTACCCGGGCGTAGGTCCGGAGCACGCGCATCTGCACGACACCGACAGGGCGGAATACGTGCCGATAACGGACGACGAGGCGGTAAACGCCTTTGAATATCTTGCAAAAACGGAGGGCATAATCCCCGCAATAGAGTCCGCTCACGCTCTGGCGTATGCCATGAAAATCGCGCCGGACGCCGGGCGGGATAAAATCCTTGTCGTCACCCTGTCGGGCAGGGGCGACAAGGACTGCGCCGCGATAGCGCGCTACAGAGGGGAGGATATCCATGAGTAACATCAAAAAAGCGTTTGAAAACGGCAAGGCGTTTGTCGCCTTTATCACCTGCGGCGATCCCGACCTTGAAACGACGGCGGCGGCGGTGCGCGCCGCGGTGAGAGGCGGCGCGGATTTGATAGAGCTGGGCATCCCCTTTTCCGACCCGACGGCGGAAGGACCCGTGATACAAAATGCGAACCTGCGCGCTCTTTCGGGCGGGGTGACGACAGACAAAATTTTCGCTCTTGTAAAGAATTTGCGGCGTGACGTTACTGTGCCGATGGTATTTATGACCTATGCCAACGTCGTGTTTTCCTACGGTGCGCAGCGGTTTATTTCGACCTGCCGGGACGTCGGCATAGATGGGCTTATCCTGCCCGATCTGCCGTTTGAGGAAAAAGACGAGTTTCTGCCCGTCTGCAAAAGGTACGGGGTGGATTTAATCTCGCTTATCGCGCCCACCTCCAAAAACCGCATCGCCATGATAGCGCGTGAGGCGGAGGGGTTTTTATACATAGTTTCAAGCCTCGGCGTCACCGGCACGCGCAGCGAGATTAAAACCGACCTTGCCTCGATTGTGAAAATCATCCGGCAGAACACCGATATTCCCTGCGCTATCGGGTTTGGCATCTCCACGCCGGAGCAGGCGAAAAAGATGGCGGATATCGCGGACGGCGCGATAGTCGGCTCGGCGATAATCAAAATCATCGAAAAATACAAAAAAGACGCGCCCGAATACGTCGAGCAATACGTAAAGTCGATGAAAGACGCTATAAAGACGCTATAAAATAAACACATTCCAAAATAAACGTCCCCGAAAGCAAAGCTTTCGGGGACGTCTGTTTTACTAATCAAAATCGGTACTGTTTTTTATGTAATTTAATATCTCGCCGCGCTCGTTTTTGAGCTTACCCTCCATCACAAGCTCCAGCACGCGCCGCTGCGCTTTTCCTATCTGCCGCGCGTCGGAAAAATACCCTTTAAGCTCGCCGCCCTTTACGGCAAGAGCGTCCACCGTGACGGCGTCTCCCGCCGCCCGCGCCGCGTTTACAAGCTCCAGCGCGCGCGCGCTTTTTTCAATGCCGAGCGATACGCCAAGCGTATATGCGTCGGCGGAATATTTCGCGCCGTATCTGCTCATCATTTTCCGCGCGTCGGGCGCCGACGTCGGTATCGCATTTGAAAGCACGCCCGCCATCGCCCTTATGCTGTCAAGACCTGCGCTGTCAAGCCGCAGAGATGAAAGAGATTTACACTCGCTGTCATTTGCGGCAAGGCAGAGCGCGCAAAGGCGCATATCCGCCCGCGGCGGCAGTCCGGCATATGCCGCAGAAAGCCGCGCCGCATCGTATTTTGGCAAACCAGCGCGCTCCAGTATCCCACCGCAAAAGCAGACGACCCGCGCCGCGCCTTTGCCGCACACAAGCTTTTGAAGCTCGAGGGTCACCCGCTCCCTTGAGATATTTTTCAAAAGCGGGGATAGCTTTTCCGCCGCGGCAAGCGTTTGCTGCTCTATCTCAAAGTCGAGCACCGATGAAAAGCGAAGCGCACGCAGTATCCGCAGCGCGTCCTCCCGAAACCGTGTCTCGGGGTCGCCCACAGCGCGGATTAGCCTTTTTTCAAGGTCGTCCCTGCCGCAAAACAGGTCGATTATGCCCTCTTTCGGATTGTACGCCATAGCGTTTACCGTAAAGTCGCGGCGGGCAAGGTCGCTTTCAATGTCGCCCACAAAGCTCACGCTGTCGGGGCGGCGGTTATCGGAGTAGTCCCCGTCGGTGCGAAATGTGGTTATCTCATACGCGCCGTATTCCGTCACCGCGGTGACGGTGCCGTGCTTTATCCCCGTTTTTACGACCTTAATCCCATGCTTTTCAAGCAGCGCCGCGCTGTCGTCCGGCGCGGACGACACGGCGATGTCAATATCGGAAATTGGGCGGCAAAGCAGACTGTCACGCACACAGCCGCCAACCTCATACGCCTTATATCCCGCGCTCTCGAACAGCTCTATAATGCCGAGCGCGCCTTTTTTTACGCTCACAGCTCCGGTCGGGACAGAAACGCGCGCGTTTTCGGGCTTATGGGAGAGCCGAAAACCGCTTCCGGCGCGCCGTCCTCCTCAATAACTCCGTCGGACATAAAAATCACCCTGTCCGCGACGTTTCTCGCAAATTCCATCTCGTGCGTGACGACAATCATCGTCATACCCTTTGTTTTAAGCTCTTTTATAACGCGCAGAACCTCCCGCGTAAGCTCGGGATCCAGCGCGCTTGTCGGCTCATCGAAGCATAAAATGGCGGGGTTCATCGCAAGCGCGCGGGCTATCGCCACCCGCTGCTGCTGTCCGCCCGAAAGCTCGCAGGGGTATGCGCCCGCTCTGTCCTCAAGCCCCACCGCGTTGAGCAGCGACAGCGACCGCTCCCTTATCCTTTCAAGCTCCTTTTCCTTTTCAGACCGCGGCAGACCGCGGGAAATTGAAAGCTGCTGCGCCAGCATCACGTTTTTCAGCGCGGTGTACTGCGGAAACAGGTTAAACGACTGGAACACCATACCGAAATTCAGCCTGTTTTTGCGTATCTCCGCGTCGGTATAGCTTTTTTCGGCGTTGAAAATCTCGCCGCCGTCTATGGAAATGCTGCCGCTGTCCGGCGTCTCAAGAAAATTTATACAGCGCAGCAGCGTCGTCTTGCCGCTGCCGGACGAGCCGATTATCGCGACGACGTCGCCCTTTTCCATCGAAAAGCCGATGCCGCGCAGCACCTCTGTGCCGCCAAAGCTTTTATGTATGTTTTTAATATCAAGCAACGCCATACCTAACCTCTGTAATAATCCAGTTTCTTTTCTATGTACCAGAACAGAATGGTGAGCAGACCGTTAAACAGCAGGTAATAAATCGCCGTGAAAAACAGCGGCCAGATAACGCCCGCCTTTTTTATAAAGGTCTGCCCCGCCCAGATAACCTCGTAAACGAGAATTATGCGGGCAAGCGCGGTGTCCTTGACAAGCGTTATTATCTCGTTTGACATGGGCGGGACTATCCGCTTTACCACCTGCGCCAAAACCACCTTGAAAAATATCTGCGGACGGGTCATACCGAGCACCTGCCCCGCCTCGTACTGCCCGCGCGGTATGCTCTCTATCCCGCCGCGGTAAATTTCGGAGAAATAGCAGGCGTAGTTTATTATAAAAGCGACGGCGACCGCCGCGTTTCTGCCGAAGTTGCCGGTACCCCATATGTTGTAGCCGAGCAGCATACCCGGACCGTAAAATATCGCTATCAGCTGAAGCATGAGCGGCGTGCCGCGGATGACCCACACAATCGCGCGCATAACCGACCTTATCGGTCTAAAGCGGCTCATCGAGCCGAACGCGATAATAAGCCCCAGCGGCAGCGCGCCGACAAGCGTTATGAAAAATATTTGCAGGGTCTTCAAAAACCCCTCGCTGAGCGCGATTATTACCTCTTGAAACATAAATACCTCTTACCGAACAAGGCAGGGGACAAGTCCCCTGCCTTATAAACCCAAATGTTTTTTACTGCTCTATAACCGATTCCTGCACGCCGTACTTTTCAGCCGTCTCCATCATAGAGCCGTCGGCATAGGCGTCCTTAAAGAACTGGTTAAGCTCCGAGACAAGGTCGCTGCCCTTTCTGAAGCCGACGCCGTATTCCTCGTCGTTGAGAGGCGCGGTGTATGCAAGGTCGGCATAGTCTGTACCCTCGCCTATCGTCGCGCCCGCCATAAGCAGGTCGATAATGCTCGCGTCCGACGTGCCGGCAGACACTTCCATAAGCGTGTCCGCCTGCGACTCCGCGCTCTTGTAGTTAAATCCGTTTGCCTGCGCCGTCTCCTCGCCGGCAGAGCCCGCCTCGACGACAAACTGCAAATCCTTCGCGCTTTCAGCCGTCGGGTATTTGTCCGCGTCTTCCTTTTTAACGACGATTACCTGCGCGTTTTTTAGATAGGGGTTTGAAACCTCCATCGCCGCCAGCACGTCGTCCGCTATCGTCATACCGTTCCACACAACGTCGATACCCTTGTCGTTAAGCTCGTTTATCTTGTAGTTCCACTCTATGACCTTAAACTCAACCTCGACGCCCAGCCTTTTGGCAAAAGCCTTCGCCATATCCGCGTCAAAGCCGACCCACTCGCCGTTTTCCTGATAGTCGATAGGCGCAAAGTCGGTTATGCCGACAATGAGCGTGCCCTTGTCCTTGACGTACTCCATATCGGTCTTGTCGCCGCCCTTCGAGCAGCCGCCCAATACGCCGAGCGTCAGCACAAGCGCCAAAAGCAGCGCGATTACCTTTTTCATAACTTTTTCCTCCGGTTTTACTTTAGTTTGCTAATGCGTTAATATAATAACACGTTATTTTGATAAATGCAAGAGTTTTGTCAAAAAAATTTTGCCGTCCGCGGCAGGGCGGACGGCGGTAAGCTTATTTATCTATCATACGGCTTGTAAGCTCGCATGCCTGCGGGACATACAGCCCCGTCTCCTTTGCCGCCTTTTCGGAATATACGGGCGCGTTGGGCGCAAGGCGTTTGTCGCTGCGATAGAGCGCGAACGGCACGGGGTCGGAAACGTGGGTCATAAGCTTTAATGGCGTCGGATGGTCGGGCATAAGCAGTATCGAAAAAGACTCGTCCATTTCTTTAAGCCGCGGCAGAAGATAGCCGAGAATGTCCCTGTCTATCGCCTCGACCGACTCTATTTTATGCCGGGGGTCGTTGTGGTGACCGCACTCGTCGGGCGCCTCAACGTGTATATAGGCGTAGTCGCCTCCGCTTTTTAAAAACTCAAGCGCGGCGCGCGCCTTGCCGGAAAAATTCGTGTCGTAGTTGCCGGTAGCTCCCGCAACGGTGATGCACTTGTTGCCCGCGCATAAGCCTATGCCCTTTACAAGGTCGACAGCGGAGATAACCGCGCCCGAAAGCCCGTATTTCTCCTTAAACGACGGCACGGAAGGCTTTGTCCCCTCGCCCCAGAACCAGCAGGAGTTCGCGGGGTTTTTGCCCTCCGCTATGCGTTTTTTGTTTACGGGGTGGTCTCTTAAAATTTCGCGCGAGCGCTTCATCATTGATATTAAAAGCTCGCTGTTTTCGCCCTGAGGCAGACGCCCCTTTATCGGCCGGAGCGAAATGTCGTGCGGCGGGGTGTGGCTGCCGCCCGTTTTGGCGTTTTTGAGGACAAGACAATGCCTGTAGCTCACTCCGGCGTACAGCTTTATATCGTCTGTCTCAAGCTCGGCGTTGAGTGCCGAAATAAGCTGCTCCGCCTCGGCGCTTGATATCTCGCCCGCCGAATAGTCGACCATCTGCGCGTCCTCGTAGTTTTCCGTGTCGGACAGCGTCACAAGGTTGCAGCGAAAGGTGACGTCCGTGTCATCGAGCTTTATCCCCATGCTCACCGCCTCCAGCGGCGAGCGTCCCGTGTAGCAGGTTTTGGGATCGTAGCCCATAGCGGACAGGTTTGCAACGTCTGAGCCGGGCTTCATACCGTCCGGAACCGTTTTTGCAAGCCCCACCGCGCCGTTTTGAGCAAGAAAGTCCATATTCGGGATATCCGCCGCCTCTAAAACCGTCTTTCCGCCCAGCCGCTCATCGGGATAGTCCGCCATCCCGTCGCCCAGCATTACAACATATTTCATATTGTCCCCCTTACGCCTTTTCCACGGCGTTTTCAACCAGAAAATCCATCACGTTGTCAACAAGCAGACTGAGGTAAAACTGCCCCTCGTCCACCGCTTCTAAAAATTCATCCGCGCTGTTGTAGCCGTTGGACTTTGCCGTCTCCTCCAGCTTTTGCTGATACTCCTGACCCTCGACGTCAAGCCCCTGCGCGCGGGCGATGGCGACTATCGTCATATACTCCTTGACAAGCCCCTGCGCCTGCGTGTCTATCTCCTTTGCAATATCCTCGTCTTTAAGCGTCTTGTTGAAGTTTTTGGACAGATATTCCTCATAGGTACACCCGTAGTTGCTCTGCGCCACCTGGTCGTACCGCGCAAGCACCATCTCCCTGCACCATTTGAGATCCTGCTCGGGATATTCCGACACCGTCACGTTTTGAACGACCTGCTGCCAAATCTGCCCCTCTTTGTTCTCGGTCGCCGTCTTCTCGTTGTTTATGGCGACCTGCTGATTTGCGTATTCTTTATATTCCGCCACCGTCTCCTTGTCCGAAATGTCCTTTACAATCTCGTCGGTAAGCTCGGGGTAAACCGTCGTCTTTATCGAATTTACCGTAACTGTAAATTCGACCGGCTTGCCGTTCAGCTCGTCTTTTCCGTAATCCTCCGGAAAGGTCAGGTTCAACACCTTGGTCTCTCCCTTGTTTACGCCGATAAGCCCGCTTTCAAACCCTTCGATAAACGCATTGCTGCCGATTTCAAGGTCGTAGCTGTCGGTACTGCCTTTCTCAAACTCCTTGCCGTCCACCCTGCCGACAAAGGCGATGTTGACCGTGTCGCCGGTCTTGACGGGGCGGTCGGTTATCTGTTCGACGCTGCCGTATCCCTTTTCGGACATCGCCGAGTTTATAAACTCCGTCACCGCCTCCGGCGTCACCTCCTGGACGCTGTAGGTGTACTCCATACCTGTGTACTCGCCAAGCGTGATATACTTGCTCAAATCATAGTCAAACGGTCTGCCCGCCGTCTTTTTCGAGCAGCCGGAAAGCGCAGAAAGCAGAACCAAAACGGTTGCGAGCGCCGCGGTAAATCTTTTCATTTTGCATTTTTCTCCTCGGATTGATTATTTCATTATAACTTATACCCTTCGTTTTTACAATCGATTTTTGAAAATTTATAAATTGTTAAAATGCAAACTTTGTCGAAGTCCTTGATTTTTGTACGCGCATATATTAAAATATGAAGTATTGAGGTGATAACCATTAAGCTTTTTAAAACGCTTCTTGTAGTTATACCCTGTCTTATAATCGCCGTGCTTGTAATCGTCGCGCTGCCCGACAGGGAAAACTATGTCATAGACGTCGAGGGCGACCTCGATGCTTTCGGCAAGCCCGAAGACGAGCCTGAGTATGTGACAAACTCGGATATGAGCTTTTTCTATAAAAAAGACCAGCTTGAGACCTACCGCGAGCAGCGGCGCGCCGAAAAGACGACCTATTTTCGTATGTCGGACAGAGTCGTGTCTACGGATTTTACCAAAAACAGCATCTCGATACTCCCCCGCCCCGAGCTGAGCTACGGCGGACCGAGCGACATTGTGGTGACAGACGACGGTATTGAGGAATTTGTCGCCGTGACCGACGACGGCTACACGCTCAAAAGCGGGAAAGAGGTCTCAAAGGACAATGCCTTTGAGGTGCTGCTTGACAGCGGCGTTATCGGCAGCTCCTTTACAACGCCCTACCGTTTGAAGCGCGGGCAGACGTATTACGCCGCGTTTACAGACAGGCTGGAGTCGGTTTATTTTGTACTGGATTCCGGAAACGAGTTTGTGAGCATTTCGGTCGGCGGGCTTTCGGGCAGGGTGGAATACACGCTGCTCAACAGCCGGATGGAGCCTATCAAAAACGGCTGGAACAACTCAAAGGACAGCATGGAGATACAGTACCGCGGCAGCGGCGGCGGGCTGTACTATCTCAAGCTCACCGGCTCCTATTCGGAGCAGCTTGCGCCGTTTACCGTCTCTCTGCCGTCCGACGGAAACGAGTGGAACTGGCAGATGGTATATACGCCTATGGGAGAGGAAAGCTCGGGCGTTTTCGACTATTACGGCGACGAGGACTTTTTCGTTTTGCCGCCCGAGGCGACATCCAACATAAACAAGACGGTGCTTCGCTTTACCGAGGCGGATTTTGACATAAACGTCGTGGTGTACGACAAGGACAGAAACGCGATAGGTCAGTATGTCTACATCCCCGGCAAGACGGACGTTATTTCGATGTACGGGCTGGATGAGGCGTATGCCGTTTCGGTATATTCCTGCAACGGGAGCTCTAGCGGGGCGCGCTATGCCTTTGTACTGGAGCACACCGATATAACGGTGCTGGATATAGAGACCTTCGGCTTTGCGCTTTACCCCGAGTTTACGGCGGATAACGACTATTACACGGCGACCGTGTCCTCGATAAAGGAAAAAAGGATAACGGACGTTATGCACTCGCAGCCCTCGCTGGACGTAGCTGTCAAAATAACACAGCAGTGCGGCAAAACCGTAAGCTCCGGGATAGGACAGGACCTTGATTTGGCGCCGGGGCGCAACACGGTAAGGCTCACCGTCGGCAGCGGCGCTCTTTCCCGCGAGATTGTGATTGTCATTTCGGACAGAACCTATGATTTATCCTACGGCTACATAACAGCCGACAGCGCGGAGGTCTATGAAAAGCCGACGGTCGGCTCAAAATCCATAGCGACGCTGCGCCGCGGCGACAGCGTGCTGATAATCGACGACAGCGGCGGAAATATGACGCTCTGCCAGCTCTGCGGGCAAAGCGCGGGGACTTACGGATATATCGAGAAAAGCAAGATATTCAGCGGGTATTCGGAAACGGAGATGCCCTCGTCATACGCGCCGATGATAAACGAGCTTAAAGCCCGCCACCCGAACTGGAGGTTTACCTTTGTAAACACCGGGTGGGACTATAACACATACGTCCGCTCGCAGCTTGGCGCAAGCTCGGTGCTTAACGGCAAAGCCGCGACAGAGGCGGATATACGCTTTTACACCGACCCGCGCAACTTCCTGTACGAGCAGAGAGTGTTTATGTTTGAAAAACAGACCTACGGCGACGGGGTCTATTCGGCGTCGGGTGTAAAGAGCATCTGGAATGACGACACATATGCCGCGTATATAATGGAAGCGGGGCAGTCGACAGGGCTGTCGCCCTACTTTATCGCGGCGCGCGCCGCGCTTGAGTCGGGGCGCGGAACAAGCCCGCTTTCGATGGGAACGGTGACGGGATACGAGGGCTTTTACAACTTCTACGGTATCGGCGCGTATGACAGCAACCCGACAAACGGCGCGGTTTTTGCCAAAAACAGCAGCTGGAACAGCAAGCGGCGCGCGATAATAGAGGGCGCGGCGTGGGTTAAGGACCAGTATATCAGCCGCCTGCAATACAGCGCGTACTTTATGAAATTCTGCTTTATACCGAACCGCGAGTGGCATCAGTATATGACCGATATCGAAGCGCCGATGAAAGACGCGCAAAACTATTACAAGGCGCACGCGGAAGGCGGGACGCTGAACGGCGAGATTGAATTTGTCATCCCCGTTTTCTACAATATGCCATAAATTTACGGATTTGGACGATATGATTTGTATTTATTATAAAAAATTAAAATTATCTATTGAAAATCCGAATGGTATATGCTATTATTTAGAAAATTGCTATTCGGAGCCGTATGATGAACAGATTATTGAACAACGTCGTCATAATTATTGTCAGCATTATTAGCCTGCTAACTGATAATGCTTTTTCGGGTTGTTTCAATAATGGGTTTGTAAGCTTTGCAAAGTAATCCATACGGGTTGCAAAAGCGTTTATTTAAAAGCCTGTGGTTGAAATGACCGCAGGCTTTCTTTAATACAGAAGGAGAAACATATGAAACTCACCGGCGCACAGATTATCGTTGAGGCGCTTATCGACCAGGGGTGCGACACCGTTTTCGGCTACCCGGGCGGTCAGGTTCTCAACATTTACGACGAGCTTTATAAAAGCTCGGACAGGATAACTCACATTCTCACGGCGCACGAGCAGGGCGCCTCCCACGCGGCGGACGGCTATGCCCGCGCCACCGGCAAGGTGGGGGTTG
>CANQVN010000045.1 GCA_947627315.1 uncultured Clostridia bacterium
AAAAATGTGTAGAGAGACTCAAAGCTTTTACGGTAATATCTTTTTCTGTTCAGTTTCGAGTGTGCATTAAAGCATACCTTAGTCGGTGTAGATTACGCGAAGGATCCACCCGTTCCCTTTCCGAACACGGTAGTTAAGCTTCGTTGTGCAGACAATACTTGGTTGGTCACGACCCGGGAAGATATGTTATGCCGACACCTAAAAAAGAGAGTCCACGACTCTCTTTTTGTTTTAATAGCAGGAATAAAGGAGCAAAAATGAGCGAAAAATCAAAGAAAATTTTACAGCTGTTTATTTCCTTTCTAAAAATCGGAGCGTTTACCTTTGGCGGCGGATACGCGATGATTCCGCTTATACAAAAGGAAATAGCGGAGCAAAAGAAGTGGATGACAGACGAGGATATTCTTGAAATTGTTGCCATATCCGAGTCGACTCCCGGACCGATTGCCATAAACGTCGCCACATTTTCAGGCTACCGTGTGGGCGGCTTTTTCGGCGCTATGTTTGCAACGCTCGGAGTGGTTCTCCCTTCGTTTCTTGTAATACTCGGCATATCGTTTATACTCGAAAAGTTCAAAAGCATAGCCGCCGTGCAGTATGCGTTTAACGGCATTCGCGCAGGTGTGCTTGCGCTTATAATAAAAGCGCTCTGGTCGATGTACAAACAGTGTCCAAAAGGCGCGATAAGCTATATTGTAATGGCTGCGGCGTTTATTCTCACCGCGCTTTTGAAGGTAAACGTTCTTATTGTAATAGTTGCCTGCGCACTCTTCGGACTTATATCTTCGGCTGTAATATCAAGGAGGAGTAAGCTGTGATTTATCTTGAATTGTTTTTGACTTTTTTTAAGATTGGCGCGTTTACTTTCGGAGGCGGGTATGCCATGCTGCCGCTGATACAAGCCGAGGTTACAGCCCACGGCTGGATTGACTACGGCTCGCTCATTGATTTTATCGCCGTAAGCGAGAGCACGCCGGGACCGTTTGCCATAAATATTTCGACATACGTCGGGACTGAGGTCGGCGGTGTTTTCGGCGCGTTTGCCTCAACCCTCGGCGTGGTGCTGCCGTCATTTATAATTATCCTGATAGTTGCAAAATGCTTTGAAAGATTTAAAAACAGCAAGGCGGTCAAAGGCTGTATGTCAGGGCTGAAGCCCGCGGTGATAGGAATGATACTTGCCGCGGCAGTGTCGATAGGCAAAACGGTGTTTGTGCCAAACGGTGCGACTCTTTCCGTTTTTTCTGACGTGTCATTTTATATTGAGCTTGTGATTTTCGCGGTATGTCTTATACTTGTGTTCAAAAAAGTACACCCGATACTGATAATATGCCTGTCGGCAGTTGTCGGCGTTGCCGCCGGTTATTTACCGATTTGAAAATTTGCATCCGCAGTAGTTTTGCCTGTAAATTCCGTACTCCCGGCATAGTTCAATCGAGCGCAGATACCCGTTTTTCTTTTTGAAATCGGACGGAAGCCATATCATTCCTTGCTCCGCCGCCGCGCGTGCGCCGATTTCATTTATCAGCGGCGCGTTTTTGTGAGGGCTGACAGTGAGAGTGGTGCCAAGCAGCGTAAATTCCTTTGCTTTTGCAAGTCGAGCCGTGTTTTTGAGCCGCAGTTCAAAGCATTTTTCACAGCGCTTTCCACCCTCCGGCTCGTTTTCAAGTCCGCTTACCGCGGTGAAAAATTCATCCGGATTATATTCACACTCTATAAGCGCGACGGAAAACAGACCGCACAGTCTTTTTTGCTCTTCCAGACGCTTGACATATTCGCTTTCAGGGTGGATGTTTGGGTTGTAGTAAAATACCGTCACATCAAAGTATTTCGTAAGATATTCCAGCACATAGCTGCTGCAGGGCGCACAGCAGCTGTGCAGCGCGAGCCTATGCCTGCCGCCGTGCTGCTGTATGTAGTTTTCCAGCTCTGTCTGATAGTTCATAATCAAATTATACAACGCGCGTTTGTAACTTTCAAGTAAATTTATTCAAGGAGGTGCGGCTGTGGAGCTTGCAAAATATCCTCTTCCGCTTACAAAGAGCGAGCTTGAACGGGACGGCATATCTCAACCTGATTTTATAATTGTCAGCGGAGATGCTTACGTCGACCATCCTTCTTTCGGCACCGCCATCATAGGCAGAATACTTGTTGACGCGGGTTTTTCCGTAGCCGTAATCGCGCAGCCGGACTGCAAGAGTACAGACGATTTTAAGCGTTTCGGACCTCCGCGGCTTGCGTTTCTTGTAAATGCGGGCAACGTCGACTCAATGGTAGCAAATTACACTGTAGCAAGGCGCAGACGGGATTATGACTACTACTCGCCCGCCGGGAAAACGGGACTTCGTCCCGACCGCGCCGTTATCGTTTACAGTAATAAAATCCGTGAGGTCTATGGCAGAGTTCCGATTGTCATCGGCGGGATTGAGGCGTCGCTGCGCCGATTTGCCCACTATGACTATTGGGATGATAAAATACGCCGCAGCATCCTTGTGGACAGCGGCGCGGATATACTGGGATACGGCATGGGCGAACGCTCGACGCTGCGTATTGCACGCCTTTTGGATAAAGGCGTGCCGGTTGGCAAAATCCGCGACGTTGCCGGCACTTGTGTTTTTGTTGAACGCGATTATATCCCGCGCGGCGAGCATATATTTCTGCCTGATTTTCGCACCGTGCGCGATAACAAACAAAGCTATGCTTCAAGCTTCAAAACTCAGTATGTAAACTGCGACAGCGTCTCGGGGAAAATTCTGTGCGAGATGTACGACGAGGGGCTGCTGGTGCAAAACCCGCCCGCCGCGCCGCTCACGCAAAACGAGCTTGATAAGCTTGCCGCAATTCCGTACACACGCAAGCCGCACCCAATTTACACCGAGGGGGTGCCTGCTATTAAAGAAATTGAGTTTTCGGTCACTCATAACCGCGGCTGCTTTGGCGGCTGCGCGTTCTGCGCGATAGCGTACCATCAGGGCAGGGCGGTCACGTCGCGCAGCGTTGAATCGGTGCTGGACGAAATTCGCCTGCTCGCGTCGCTGCCTGATTTCAAGGGCTACATCCACGATATCGGCGGACCGACGGCAAATTTCCGCTGCGGTCCGTGCAGGGCTGTCGCCGAAGGAAAAAAAGGCGTATGCACCGACAGAAGGTGTCTTACGCCCACTCCCTGTAAAAACCTGATTGTCGACCACTCCGAATATATTGAGCTTCTGCAGAAGGCGGCTGAAATAAAAGGCGTCAAAAAGGTATTTGTACGTTCGGGAATACGCCATGATTATGTGATGGCGGACAGGGAAAACGGCAAAAGGTTTATCGACCTGCTTGCGCGCAGGCATGTGTCGGGGCAGCTTCGTACCGCGCCCGAGCATGTGTGTGACGAGGTCTTAACGCTTATGGGCAAGCCGCCGTTTGAGGTGTACGAGCGGTTTGTCCGTGAGTTTGACGCAGCAAGCCGCCGCGCGGGGCTTGAACAGTATGTTATGCCGTATCTTATGTCCTCACATCCCGGCTCGACAATGAAAAGCGCGCAGCGGCTTTCGGATTATATGAGAAAACATGGCATACGTTCAAAACAGGTGCAGGACTTTTATCCGACGCCGGGCACTGTCGCAACGGTAATGTATTACAGCGGAATAGACCCGATGACCGGGAAAAAGGTATACGTCGCCAAAAGCGGGAGCGAAAAGCGCGCCCAGCGCGCGCTTCTTGGCGGCAAACCCGCACAGCGGCGTATAAAAAAGTGAAATATATTGAAAAAACACTTGCATTTGTCAGGATATTGTGATATAATACCATCAAAGTGAATGATAAGAGGACTGTCTGAACAGTCCTCTTAAATATTGCAGGAGGGATAAAGTGGGTAAAAACACGGCTGATGTCGTTTCAAAGCTTGTAGAATCGTATGCAAAAAGGCTCGGTTATGAACTGTACGACGTTGAGTATGTCAAAGAGGGCGCGGACTACTACCTCAGAATATATATTGACAAAGAGGGCGGAGTAATAAGCACAGACGACTGCGAGCGTATGTCACGCGAAATCGACGCGGCACTGGACGAAGCCGACCCGATAGAAAACAGCTATTTCCTTGAGGTTTCGTCTGTCGGCATTGACAGACCGATAAAAAAGCAAAAGGATTTCGAGCGATTTATGGGCAGCAGGGTTGAGGTGCGGCTCTTTGCGGCTGAAAACGGAAAAAAAGAGCTGTACGGTACGCTCTGCGGCTATGATAAGGACAGCTTTACGCTCAAAACCGACGGCGGTGAAACGCTGAGCTTTAACATAAAGGACGCGAGCCTTATTCGTCCGTGCGTGGATTTCAACGAATAAAAACAAAGAAGGAGAGAAAAATGAATTCGGAATTTTTTAAGGCGATAGATCTTATTGAAGCGGAAAAAGGAATACCTGCGGACTATATGCTTGAAAAAGTCGAAGCGGCTCTGCTCAGCGCCGCCAAAAAGGCTTTCGGCACGTCAGACAACGCAATGGTTGTAATAAATAGAGAGAAAAAAGACATAAAGCTTTATCAGGTTAAAACAATAGTTGAGAAAGTCGAAAACGACGCTCTTGAAATAAGCCTTGACGAGCTTTTGGCAAAGGGCTCGAAACGCGCGAAAATAGGCGGGCAGATACGTCGCGAGGTTAAAACCAAGGAATTTGGACGCATCGCCGCGCAGACGGCAAAGCAGGTTATCATACAGGGCATACGCGACGCGGAGCGTGGACTGCTTTATCAGGAATTTGACGGCAAGGAATCGGAAATAATATCTACTGTCGTAAACCGTGTCGAGCCGTCGGGAAACGTGCTTCTCACAATAGGAAAGAGCGAAGCGATGCTTGTCAAAAACGAGCAGATACCGGGTGAGACGCTGAGCGAGGGCGACAGGATAAAGATTTACGTCGTTGAGGTGAGAAAGACGCAGCGCGGACCGCAGGTGCTTATTTCCCGCACCCACCCGGGCTTTGTAAAACGGCTGTTTGAGCTGGAGGTTCCGGAGATATTCGACGGCACGGTCGAAATTAAGTCAATCGCGCGCGAGGCGGGCAGCAGGACGAAAATTGCCGTATGGTCGGATAACGAAGAAGTTGACCCCGTCGGCGCGTGTATCGGCTCGCGCGGCATGAGAATTTCAAATGTCTGCAACGAGCTTAAAGGCGAAAAAATAGACGTTATAAAGTACTCTGACAACCCCGAGGAGTATATTGCGCAGGCGCTTGCCCCCGCGAGCATAATAAGCGTTCTTGCAGAGGATAAGACCTGCACTGTCGTTGTGTCCGACGACCAGCTTTCGCTGGCGATAGGCAAGGCGGGGCAAAACGCCCGACTTGCCGCAAGGCTTACTGGCTATAAAATAGACATAAAGCCGCTTTCTAAAATCGGATAAGGGTGATATATTTGGCAAAAAGTAAAAAAACGCCTATGCGTATGTGTCTCGGCTGTCGGGAGATGAAGCCGAAAAAAGAGCTTGTAAGGATTGTTCTCAATAAGGACGGAGTTCTGTCGCTTGATCCAACCGGTAAGCTTGCGGGACGCGGCGCGTATATATGCCGCTTGGCTGAGTGTATGAAAAAATTGAGAAAGTCTCACGGTATCGAGCGTAATTTCGGCTGTGCGGTGGACGATACGCTGTACGATGAGATAGAAAAGGAGCTGTCCGCCTATGAAAGTTGACGTATTTCTGAGGACGCTCGGTCTTACAAAACGCTCCGGCAGACTGTGCTGCGGCTTTGACAGCGTTGTAGGTAAAAAAGACACGCTGAAAATAGTGTTTTATTCATATGAGCTGTCGGAACGGACGGAGAAAAACCTGCTGTATGAGCTTTCCGGCACGTCTGCACAGGTGATTAAGGTAAAGTACGATATGAACGAGCTGGGCGCCGCGCTTGGTACAAAGCCTGTCGGCATCGCGGCAACGGAGGACAGCGGCTTTGCCAGGCTGCTTTTCGCTAAATTAAACCTGGAGGTTATGGAATGAGTATGGTCATTAAATATAAGGTTCACGATTTTGCAAAGGACATCGGCGTCAAAAGCAACGAGATATTGGAGCTGCTTAACAAGCTGGAGCAGAAAGAGCGCACACATATGGCGACGCTGACGTCAAAAGAAACAGATTATCTGCTCAATCATTATACCGCCGCCGCAGAGGTGGAAAATTTCGATGCGTTTTTGGATGCGGGCAAGAAAGAGGCGGAAAAGCGCGTTACTGAAAGCAAAAAGCAAGAGACGCCGCAGCAGTCCGCGCCCGAGAAAAAGCCCGAGCATAAGCCTGCGCCCGAGAAAAAGCCCGAGACTAAGGAAAACAAGAAAAAGCCTGCGGAAAAAACGCCTGAGAAAAAGCCGGAAAAGCGCGTTTTGCAGCCTGTTAAGCAAGTAAAGGAAAAGCCGAAAAAGGAACGCCGTCCCATCAACACGGCGGATCTCACCTTTGAAAAGAAGGTGCGCGTTGTTGACACCCGCACGACTGACGTTAACCTCGGGAAATATGACGAAAAGCTCGACGAGCTTGCAAGCTCGCACGAGAACCGCAAGACTGCCGTCTCACAGTCAAAGCAGAAAATTTCCAAAAAGAACACACGCCAGCAGTATGGCAGAAAGCGGGCGCGTGAGAGCGAGGCTGAACGGTTAAAGAGAATAGAACAGCAGCGTAAAAAGGCGCAGCTCAAAATACTTGTGCCGGACGAGATTTCGGTAAACGAGCTTGCCCGCCGTATGAAGGTAAATGTGGCACAGGTTGTCGCAAAGCTTATGAGCATGGGCGTTATGGCGTCCGCTTCGCAGAATATCGACTTTGACACGGCGTATCTTGTAGGTGAGGAATTCAGCGTCAAGGTCGAAAGAGAGGTTATACTCACTATTGAGGAGCGTCTTATCGACGATACGGCGGACGATGAAAAAAGCCTTATGCCGCGCGACCCTGTTGTTGTCGTTATGGGGCATGTCGACCACGGTAAAACCTCGCTGCTCGATGCTATCAGAAACACCAACGTTGTTTCCGGCGAGGCAGGCGGCATAACCCAGCATATCGGCGCGTATAAAGTCCAGGCGGCAGGAAGACAGATAACGTTTCTTGACACTCCCGGGCATGCCGCGTTTACGCAGATGCGCGCACGCGGTGCGGCTGTCACGGATATCGCCATTCTCGTCGTCGCCGCGGACGACGGTATAATGCCGCAGACGATAGAGGCGATAAACCACGCCAAGGCGGCAAATATCCCGATAATCGTAGCTATAAACAAGATAGACAAGGATGGGGCTGACCCCGAAAGAGTAAAGCAGGAGCTTACAGAGTATGAGCTTGTCCCCGAGGAGTGGGGCGGCGACACCATATGCGTGCCTGTGTCTGCCATCAAAGGTCAGGGCATCGATACGCTGCTTGAAATGGTGCTGCTTGTAGCGGAGATGAATCAGTACAAAGCAAACCCCAACCGTCTTGCGAAGGGCGCCGTTATCGAAGCGTATCTTGACAAGGGCAGAGGTCCTGTGTCTACGCTGCTCGTTCAAAACGGTACGCTCAAGAGCGGAGATATAGTAATCGCCGGCTCCTCCGTCGGTAAAATACGCGCGATGACAAACGACAGACATATGCGCATAACCGAGGCGGGTCCGTCCACCCCTGTCGAGGTGATAGGTCTTGCTGAGGTCCCGCAGGCGGGCGATTCCTTCTTTGTCGTCGAGGACGAGCGGCTGGCAAAAGAGCTTGCCGAGCAGCGGCGCGCCGAGGATAAGATGAAAAATCAGAGTCAGTATACCGTATCGCTTGACGATTTGTTCAGCCGCATACAGGAGGGAAATGTAAAGGATCTCAATATCATAGTCAAGGCGGACGTTCAGGGTTCAGTCGAGGCTGTAAAAAGCTCACTTGAAAAGATATCAAACGATGAGGTGCGCGTGCGCGTGATACACAGCGCGGCGGGAGCTATCAACGAGAGCGACGTTATGCTTGCAAGCGCGTCAAACGCGATAATCGTCGGCTTTAATATCCGCCCCGAAAACGCGGCTCGTGTGTCGGCGGAGAAAAACGACGTTGAAATCCGCCTGTATAACATAATCTACGACTGTATCGAGGAGATTGAGGCGGCGATGAAAGGAATGCTCGCGCCCAAGTTCAAGGAGGTCGTGCTCGGTTATGCCGAGGTGCGGCAGGTGTTCAAGGCGTCGGGCGTAGGCACAATCGCGGGTTGCTATGTCAAGGAGGGCAAAATTATCAGAAATGCGAAGGTGCGTCTGCTGCGTGACAACGCCGTTATTTTCACGGGCGCTTTGTCCTCGCTGAAACGGTTCAAGGACGACGCCAAGGAGGTTTTGGAAAACTTCGAATGCGGCGTTACCATTGAAAACTATAACGATATCAAAGAAGGCGACATAATAGAGGCATACGAGATGCAGGAGATAGAGCAGTAATGTCGGCATACAGGATAGACAAAGTCAACGAGGAGATAAAAAAAGAGCTTTCTCTCATAATACCGCGGCTTAAAGATCCGCGTATTCCCGAGTTTGTCACCATAACCGAGGTGAAAACAACTCCCGACCTTAAAACGGCAAAGGTGTATTTTACCGTGATGGACGGGGATGAACAGCAGTCGCTTGAAGGGCTGCGCTCCTCGGCTGGCTTTGCGCGCGGACTTTTGTCAAAGTCCCTTAAAATCCGTTATACACCCGAGCTTATTTTCGAGATTGATGGCTCTGTAAAATACGGAATGTTCATAGACAGAAAACTAAAAGAGCTGGGTCTTGACGGGCAGGAGGATAATGCCGATGAATAGTATCGAGCAGGTTGCATCAAAGCTTTTGGAGCTTGATAACATTACCATCATCACTCATATCCGACCGGACGGCGACACGCTCGGCAGCGCATATGCGCTTAAACACGCGCTGGAGCTTGCGGGCAGGCGCGCGCAGGTTGTCTGCGACAGCGAGATTTCCCCGCGCTACCGTTTTTTGACGGGCGGGGAAAAAGACATAGCAAAGTCCTGCACCGAAAGCGTGGTATGCGTCGACGTTGCCGCGCCGTCTATGGCGGGGAAATATGAAAGCTCCGCCCTTGCCGCAGATATTGTTATTGACCATCACGCCACAAATTACGGATTTGGCAAGGTGAACTGCATTGTCCCCGAGGCTGCCGCCTGCGGCGAAATTATGCTTGAAATAATAGAGAAAATCTGCAAGATTGACAGAGTTATTGCCGAATGTCTGTACGTTGCGGTATCGACCGACACCGGCTGCTTTGTGTACGCAAATACAACAGCGGCGACTCACTCCGCCGCCGCTGCACTCATTGATGCGGGCGCGGACATAGCAAAGCTAAATAAAAAGCTCTTTCGTACAAAAACAGCCGCCGCCTTTGAAATAGAGCGGCGCGCGCTCGATACTCTCGAACGGTTTTATAACGATACCGTAGTCTGTATGGTCGTAAAAAAAAGCTGGGTTTCGGAGCTTTCTGCAACCGAGGACGATATGGAAAGCCTGTCCTCCGTGCCGTCGCAGATAGAGGGAGTCAAGGCGGCGGTCACATTCCGCCAGCTTGATGAAAATACATATAAGCTCTCTGTCCGTACAAACGGCGAGATTGACGGCGCCGCCGTCTGCCGCGAGTTTGGCGGGGGCGGACATAAGATGGCGGCGGGATGTACGCTTTGCGGCGATTATGATGAGCTTAAATCAAAGGTTGCAAGCGCTCTCTACGACAACTTGAAAAAATGACAGACGGAGTAATTCTTATCGACAAGCCTTTCGGCATAAGCTCGTTTGCCGCGGTTTCTATGGTGCGGCGCGCGCTTGGCGTAAAATGCGGTCACTGCGGAACGCTCGACCCTGTCGCAACGGGACTTTTGCCGATTATGTGCGGAAAAGCGACAAAGCTTTCCGCTTATCTTACCGACGGGGACAAGCGATACACCGCATCTTTGAAATTTGGTCTTGAAACAGACACGCTTGATATTACGGGTTCTGTCACGGCAACGGACGCAAGACGGATAGAGCTTGATGAAATTTTATCGGTTTTACCTCGCTTTACAGGGGAAATTATGCAAGTCCCGCCCGCATAC